>VGSQ01000065.1 GCA_016874975.1 Deltaproteobacteria bacterium | reverse complement strand
CGACAAGGGCATGGTCACCTGGCCCAATGTCAATCCCATCACCGAGATGGTGAGTCTGACCATGGCCAGCCGGGCCTTCGACGCCAACGTCGCCGTGCTCCGGGCCAGCAAGGCCATGGCCCTCAAGGCCCTGGAAATCGGCCGCTGATTCGCCCTTAACGGGTGATCATCCCCTGCAGGCCGAGGTCTCCGGGGCCGCCGAGGAGCAATCCGCCCGCCTGCCGCCCTCAAAAAGCCATGCGGGGTTGGGGGGCGGGGCGGGGGCCTGTGGTCACCTCCTCCCACAGAAACTTCAAGAAGGAAAGACGCCATGAAGATTACCCCTGCGGCAACCATTCTCGACCTCTTCCCGCCGAAGAGCAGCGCCGCCCAGACCCCGACAGGTTCCGGCTCCTTTCAGCAGATCTTGGCGGACGTTGACAAGGCGCATCACCAGGCGGACGCGCAGGTCCGGCAGACCCTTCTGGGCAAAGGCGACCTGCACGAGGCCATGCTGGCCCTGGAAAAGGCCAACCTGGGGCTCAAACTGTTGGTGCAGGTGCGCAATAAATTGCTCCAGGCTTACGAGGAACTGAGCCGCATGCCCATGTAGTGAACCTGTTCCCTGACCCGGAGGGTGTCGGCATGGATTTCTTCAAGCAGATCGGTAACCGGCTCAAGCTGCGCCTGCAGGCCCTGACGCCGGGTCAACGGCTGGTGGCGGCCGCCCTGGGGGGGGGCGGCTTGCTGGCCCTGATCCTCCTGTTCGTCCTCAGCAGTCCGGGTGATTATGCCGTCCTCTTCTCCAATCTCAGCCAGGAAGACGCCGGGGCCATCGTCTCCCGCCTGAAGGGGAAGAAGGTGCCCTACCGGTTGGAAGCCGGCGGCGCCACCATCACCGTCCCCCGCAGCGAGGTCTACGAACTCCGTCTCCAGCTTGCCGGCGAGGGCATCCCCCGGGGGGGAGGGGTGGGCTTCGAACTTTTTGACCGCCAGAACCTGGGCGCCACCGACTTTGTCCAGCGCCTCAACTATCAGCGGGCCTTGCAGGGTGAGCTGGCCCGCACCATCGCCGGCATTCCCGAAGTCGCCGAAGCCCGGGTGCACATTGTTACCCCCAAGGAATCCCTCTTCCTGGACGACCAGAAGCAGGCCACCGCCTCCGTGGCTCTGAAGCTTCGCCCCGGCCGCACCCTGAGCGCCTCCCAGGTGGACGGCATCGTACACCTGGTGGCCAGCGCGGTTTCCGGTCTTCACCCTTCCCAGGTGACCGTGGTGGACCTCACCGGCCGCATCTTGAGTAAGCCCCAGGACACCGCCACCGCGGCCGGACTGAGTTCCGCCCAGATCACCCTCCAGCGCCAGGTGGAGGAGGGCCTGGAGCGCAAGGTGCAGACGCTCTTCGACCAGATGGTGGGCCCGCGCAAATCCTTTGTGCGGGTCTCCGCAGACCTGGATTTTCAGAAAATCGACATCCGGGAAGAGACCTTCACCCCCAACCGGGAGCTGGTGCGCAGCGAACAGAAAACCTTGGAGCGCACCACCACGGGGGCGGAGGGCGGCGGCAATCCGGAGAGCCGCTTCGAGCTGGGGAGAGGCACCGTCGCTGCGCCGCCGCCGGGCAAAGGGCCGCCGCCGCTCACCGCTCCGGCCACGCCCAAAGCCGGCGGCGAGAAAAGCGGCTCGGAACGCCAGGTGGAGCTGAAGAACTACGAAATCAACCGGGTGCTCCGGCAGGTGGTGGAACAGCCGGGAAAACTGAAACGGGTGTCCCTGGCCGTGGTGGTGGACGGCCTCTATAAAGGCAAGGCCAACACCTTCACGGCCCGCAGCCCCGAGGAGATGCGGCAGTTTGCCAATTTGGCCAAAAAAGCCGTGGGGTTCAACGCCGAGCGGGGCGACCAGTTGGAGCTTTCCTGCGCCCCTCTGGCGGCTCTCACCCCGGAAGGGACCGTGGCCGCCGGCGCCGTGGGAGGCTGGCAGGACAACCTCTGGTACACCGCCAAGATCGGCCTGGTGGTTCTGGTCATCCTGGCGGTCCTGGGGCTGCTCCTGAAAAAACGGCGGACGCCCGTCCAGCCGCCGCTTTTGGAAGGCCCCCGCGGGGCCGTGCTCCCCCCGCCTCCCGTCCGGGAAGCGGCTCTCCCGGCCCAGAGAGGGGGCCCCTTGCCGTCGCCGTCGCCGCCGCCGCTGGCCCTGCCCGACGCAGTGGACGGCCAGGGAAAGGTGTCCCACCTGGTGACCGCCTACCCTGAACGGGCCGTGGAAGTGCTCCGGCTCTGGCTCCATGAAAATGAGGCCAAATAACTCGGGCGCCCCGGCTCTCCCGGAGGAGCACTGACACATGGTGGGTAAAACCGAAAAGATCAAGGGTCCGGACAAAGTGGCCCTCCTCCTTCTCAGCCTCGGGGAGATCCAGGCCGGAGAGATTCTTAAACGTCTGGACGACCGTGAAGTTCAGCTGCTGGGACAAAAGATCTCCAAGCTGGAAGTGGTTCCCACCAAACAACTGGCCTCCATCCTCGATGAATTCTGCAGGATGATGGAAGCTCCCGAGGCCATTGTAATCCGTGGAGACCAATTTTTTAAAAACACCATCTCCCGCTCCATGGATGTGAAACGCCAGGAAGATCTGATGGACAAGCTGGACCTGGAGAAAAACCCCGACTTTTTCCAGAAGATCAAAAAGCTGGACTCCCGCACCGTGGCCTCCTTTCTGCGCAACGAACACCCCCAGACCGTGGCCCTGGTGATGGCCCACCTGGACCGGACCCAGGCCGGGGCGGTGCTGGCCCAGTTTCCCGAACCCCTGCAGATGGAAGTGGTGCGCCGCATCGCCAGCCTGGATCAGGTATCCCCCGCCATCATCGAGGAGATCGACGCCGCTCTGAGGGAGGAAATCGCCCTGGTGGAAGAGGTGGGCGGCCGTCTGGTGGGCGGTCCCCAATCCGTGGCCGAAATACTCAACCAGATGGAGCGCACCCTGGAAGCCAGCATCCTCAAACGGCTGGAGGAGGAGGAACAGGCAGACCTGGCCGAGGACATCCGCCGTTATCTCTTTACCTTTGAGGACCTGCAGGGAGTGGACGACCGGGGCATGATGGCCCTGTTGAAAGAGATCAACACCCAGGACCTGGCCCTGGCCCTGAAAGCGGCTTCGGCGGAAATCAAGGCCAGGTTTTTCAAGAACATGTCCAGCCGGGCCGCCGAGATGCTGCAGGAGGAGTTGGAAATCATGGGGCCGGCCAAACTCCGGGACGTGGAGGCGGCCCAGCAGCGCATCATCCAGGTGGCCAAACGCCTGGAGGCGGACGGTCACCTGGTCCTGACCGGCAAAGGAGGCGAGGATGTCTACATCTGAGGCGCCGGACCAGCCGACGGCGACGGTGCGGACCTTCGACCTGCCCGTTTTTCCCAGGCCGCAGGGCTCCCCGGCCGTCGAAAAGTTCATCCTTAAACCCCTGGCGGCCGGGTCCCAAGAGGTGCCTGAATTTGTCGCCCAGGACCTTTCGGGCAGGATGCAGCAGTTGTTGGCTTCGGCCCGCAAGCGGGCCCAGGAAATCGAGCGGCAGGCCTATGAGGAGGGATTTCGCCAGGGACAACGCCATGGCCAGGAATTGGGGGAAAAGAGCCTGGAGCCGGTAATCCAGCGTTTTTTGCATCTGATCGCCAGCCTGGAAACAGCCAGGGAGGAACTCCACCGGGCGCGGGAACAAGACCTGCTGCGGTTGATTCTCCTCATCGGCGAAAAGATGCTGGGCCGGGAGTTGAGCCTGCGCCCGGAAGGCCTGGAGTGGTTGATCAGGCAGGGCTTGCAGCAGTTGGCCGACAGCGAACAACTGCGCCTGGTGGTGCATCCCCAGGATTACCACATGTTGCAACGCGCCGACCGCAGCTCCTGGCCCCCCGGGGTGGAGCTGGCGGCCGACCCCACCTTATCCCCCGGAGGATTCGTCCTGGAAACCCTCCACGGCGATCTGGACGGCGCCTGGGAAACCCGTTGGAGCCGCCTGGCCCGAGTCCTCGAAGAGGCGTTGGACGATGCTTTTGAGAACCAACCGAAGCCTTGATTGGCAAAGACTGGAGCAGTCCCTGGCTGAAGTGGAGGTCCTGTCTCATACCGGCCGGGTCCAGGAAATGGTGGGGCTGGTCATCCGCAGCCGGGGCCCCCGGAGCGCCGTGGGGAGTATCTGCCTGATTGAGATGCCGCCGCCCCTCGCCGCCATCCATGCGGAAGTGGTGGGTTTTCGGCATGGTCAGGTATTTCTCATGCCCCACGGCCCGCTCCGGGGCATCCAACCCCGGGCCAGGGTGGTTTTGGACCGTTCCCAGGCCTCAACCCCGGTGGGAAACTCTCTTTTGGGGCGGGTCCTTGATGGTTTGGGGAGGCCCCTGGACGGGCTGGGGCCATTGACCCCGGAAACCTCCTACCCCCTCTATGCCCAGCCGCTCAATCCCTGCGGCCGCTGCAGCATCAGCGCCGTGGTCGACCTGGGCATCCGCGCCATCAACGGGGTTATGACCCTGGGCAAAGGGCAGCGTCTGGGGATTTTCTCCGGCTCAGGGGTGGGCAAGAGCACCCTGCTGGGGATGATAGCCCGGTTCACCCGCACCGACGTCAGCGTTATCGGGCTCATCGGCGAGCGGGGACGGGAGGTGAAGGAGTTCATTGACCGGGATCTGGGGCCCGAGGGCCTGGCCCGGAGCTGCGTGGTGGCCGCCACCTCCGACTCCCCGCCCCTGGTGCGCCTCCGGGGAGCTTATCTGGCCACCACCATTGCCGAATACTTCCGGGACCAGGGTCTGGACGTTTTGCTGCTGATGGATTCCCTCACCCGCTTCGCCATGGCTTCCCGGGAGATCGGCCTGGCCATCGGCGAACCTCCCACGGCCCGGGGCTACACGCCGTCGGTCTTTGCCCAATTGCCGGGACTGCTGGAGCGGGCGGGCACCTGTTCGGGGCCGGGCAGCATTACGGGAATCTACACCGTCCTGGTGGAAGGGGATGATCTGTTGGAGCCCATCGCCGATGCGGCCCGGGCCATCCTGGACGGCCACATCGTTTTGTCCCGGGAACTGGCGGACCGGGGCCATTATCCTGCCATCGATGTGCTGGGCAGCATCAGCCGGCTCATGCCCCAGATTACCGCACCGTCGCACCTGCAACTGCGGGAGATGCTCATCAAGGTGATGGCCGCTTACCGCCGGGCGGAAGACCTCGTCAATATCAACGCCTACGTGCGGGGCACCAATCCGGAGATCGATTTCGCTCTGGACAAGGTCGACGCAGTCAACCGGTATCTGCGACAAGGCACGGGGGAATCGGTCTCTTTCACCCAGGCGGTCCAGGAACTGGAGAGGATGTTCGGATCGTGAGCCCCGCCCCCCGGTTCCGGTTCTCCCTGGAAACGGTGTTGAAAGTGCGCACCCTCAGGGAGGAGCTGGCCCGCTGGGAGCTCGCCCGGGCCAACCAAGAGTTGGAGCGCTGCCGGCGGGCCCTGGCGGACACGCAACGTCGGCGGGCTGAGGCGATGGCCGAACTGTCGGCTCCTGCCCACCGGGATTGGCAAGGCTGGGAATTTCAATTGTATTGCCTTTACCTGGAGCAGTTGGCCAGCGCCATCGTCGGCTGGCAGGAACGACTCATCCAGGAGGAGGAGCGGGTGGCGGAAAAGCAACGAACTTTGGAGCTGCTCCACCAGGAGCGTCGCCTCTTGGAGCGGCTGCGGGAAAAACACTTCGCCCTCTTCCGACGAGAAGTGGCCAAGACCTGGGAAAGGGAATGCGAATCCATTTCCCTGGGACGTTGGGACACTGCCAGGAGGCGCCATGAAGACCACTGAGAAACTATTCGGCTTGAGCTGGAGCTTGCTCAGCGGCGCCCTGATTTTAGGGTTGGGCGCCAAACTGGTCCTCTCCGGGGCGCTGTTGGCTCCCCCCGACTTGACGCCCTGGTGGGGACCCAAAGTGGTGGAAGCGGCCATCGCCAAGGAGGAGGAGCCGGCGGCCGGGACCAATCTGCCCCGTCTGCTCAGCCTGGTGGAAAAGGAGAGGCAGGCCCTCTTTTCCCGGGAAGTGGCGCTCACCACCCGGGAGGAACAACTGAAGGTGCTGGCCAGGGAAGTGGAAGAGCGCCTCCGGGAGCTCAAAGCCCTGCAGCAGCACCTGCGTGATTCCCTGGAAGAGGAGACCCGTCTGCAGAGCGACCACAACCGGCACCTGGTGGCCACTCTGGAGGCCATGCCGCCGGATCGGGCCGGAAAAGTGCTGGAGAAGATGGACGATGATTCGGCGGTGCAGCTCCTCCGGCGTCTCAAGGGGAAGGAGGCGGGCGCCATCCTGGGGCTGCTGCCGCCGGACAAGGCCGCCCGGTTGAGCCATCGACTGCTGAAATGAACTGCCTGCGCCTCTGTCATGGGCTTATCATTACCCACAAGTCGCGCAGGGTGCGCACCGCCCCCCGGAGAGAAAAAACACCGTGAGGAGCAGGTCATAGGGCGGCCCGCGGCCGCCGATCCCGGCGTGCGCGGCACGCCCTATGACCACTGTCAGAAACAGGAGCTTCGGGGGCAAATGCATTCCCAAGCGCGAGCTTGGGAACGAGGTTTTCGCTGCTCTTCATACCTTGCCCGGCACTTGTGGGTAATGATTAAGGTTATGGGAGAGGGGGCCGGAGGTCACACCCCCCTGGCTCTCTCCCCCGCCATATTTTCCGGGAAGGCCCGGGCTTCAATGGCCCTGGCGCGCTCCGCCCAGCAGCCCCTGGGGTTTGATGAAAAGCACGCCCAACAGCACCAGGAAGGCGATGACGTCTTTATAGGCGCTGCTGATGTAGGCTGTGCCCAGGCTTTCCAGGAGGCCCAGAATCAGGCCGCCCAGGATGGCGCCGGGAAAGGAGCCGAAGCCGCCCAGGATGGCGGCGGCGAAGCCCTTGAGGCCCAGCAGCACGCCCACGTCGTAAGCCAGGGTGGTGATGGGCGTGACCAGGGCCCCGGCCAGGCCCCCCAAAGCCCCGGCCAGGGCGAAGCTGGCGGCCTGCACCCGGCGCACCCTGAGGCCCACCACCCGGGCGGCCAGGGGGTTGGCGGCCACGCCCCGCATGGCCAGCCCCAGCGACGTCCTGCGGAAAAAGATCACCAGCAGAGCGATGGCCGCCGCGGTAAGGACCAGAATCCACAGGGTCTGGGGCAGAATGGTGGCGCCCCACACCTGCACCGGCGTCTCCCCGGCCAGCGGCGGCACGGCCATGCGGTTTTTGCCCCAGATGATTTTGATGAGGCCCCGCATGACGATGGACAGGCCGATGGTGAGAAAGATGAGCACCAGGTGGCTTTCGGTGCGGGCCGGGCGGATGCCCACCTCCTCCAGGACCAGGCCCACCAGGGTGACCACCGCCACCGCCGCCCCCAGGGCTGCGGCCACCGGCAGGCCGGCGCTGAAAAAGGCGCTGTAAAGGATCATGCCCCCCAGGGTGACGAAGTCCACCTGGGTGAAATTGACGATGCCCATGGTGTTGTGCACCACGCCGAAGCCCAGCGCCACCAGGGCGTAGATGGCCCCCGCGGTGAGGCCGGCAAAGACGAACTGGAGCAGGTCCTGCAGGGAACCCATGGCCCTCTCGGAAAATTTTTCACCGCATGCGGTGACTTCCTGGGAATATCCCGTATAAATATATGCGGCAGCAGGATTCTGGCAAGGGGAAAAAGGCGGAGGGGGGAGGAGCCGAAAGCCGGTCTTCCCTGCCCTTGCCCTCAACGACGATTTGCCGAGCCATCATGAACAGACTGACATCATGAGGGAGGCCGCCCCACCCGAGTCTCTTGGGCGCCGATCCGTCGGGGACCGGAAACGGAGGGTGCGGTGCTACTTTGACCGGGTGGCCGGGCGCTACGACCTGGCCAACACGGTCATGAGCCTGGGTCTGCACCACCTCTGGAAGCGGCTGGCGGTGAGGTGGCTGTCTCTCCAGACGGGAGACCGCGTCGCCGACATCTGCGGCGGCACCGGAGACCTGGCGGTCCTGGCGGCGCCGCGGGTGGGAGGCGCCGGCCGGGTCTTCATTTATGATTTCAGCCGGGAGATGCTGAACCGGGGTCGGACCAAAGCAGGCAGAACGGCTACGCCGCGGGTGGTCCGGTTGGTGCAGGGGGACGCCCAGCGCCTGGCCTTCCGGAGCGCCGGTCTGGACGCGGCCATCGTCGGCTTCGGCATCCGCAATCTCACGGACCTGGAGGGTGGCTTCCGGGAGATCCACCGGGTGCTCAAGCCGGGAGGGAGGTTCGTCTGTCTGGAGTTTTCCCAGCCCCCCCGGGCCTGGTTCCGCCGCCTCTACGACCTTTATTCCTACGCCGTCATGCCCCTGGTGGGCCGGCTGCTGGCCGGGTGCCGGGAAGCCTACACCTACCTGCCCGACTCCATCCGGGCCTTTCCTCTCCCCGACGTCCTGGCCGAATGTCTGGTCGCGGCCGGCTTCCGCCAGGTAACCTACCGCCGCCTCACCGGGGGCATCGCCGTCATCCATCGCGGGGTGAAGCCCTGAAGGGGAAGTAAGGTGGGGGCAATTGCCGCCGCCCCTCACCTCCTTCTCTTACCCCTCCTCCCTCTTTTTCACCACCAACACCGGGCCGGCGGCGGCGCCGATGACCCGTTCGGCGGTGCTGCCCATGAGCAGGCGGGTGAAGCCGGTCCGGCCGTGGCTGCCCAGGATGATGAGGTCCACGGCGTGGCGGCCGGCGGCCTGGACGATGGCGTCGTCCGGCGCGCCCTCCACCAGCAGGGTGGTCAGGGGCAGACCCCGGCGGTTGGCTTGGGCCAGGAGTCGGTCCAGGATGGCCTGGGCCTCGGGGTATTCATTCTCCCGGACCACGGTGACGGCCAACAGAGTGCTGTTCAGGCTCCGGGCCAGGTCCAGGGCCTCGGCGAAGGCCGCGTCGCTGAAGGCAGAGCCGTCGCTGGCCACCAACAGGCGGCCCCAGGCCAGGCGGGCCTCCCGGGGGACCGCCAGCACGTTGACCGGGCTCTCGCCGATCACCCGGGCGGTGACGCTGCCCATGAGGAGGCGGGCCAGGCCGGTCTGACCATGGCGGCCCATAACAATGAGGCCTGGCTCCAGTTCCCGGGCCTCCTGGACGATGGCGGCGGCGGCCGACGCACTTTGGCGCACCAGGGGGGTGAGGGAGAGTCCCTCGTGGGACCAGGCGGCCTGCAAAGCGTTCAGACGCTGCTCCACTTCCTGGTGCCAATGGAACACGAACTCCGGGGACAAGCCGGCAAAACCTGGGATGAACTGCATCACCTCCAACAGCCAGACCCGGCTGCCGAAGGTGCGGGCCAGGTTGTGGGCGGCCCGCAGCGCCCCCTGGCTGGCGGGGGAGCCGTCGGTGCACACCAGCAGCTTGTGCCACGAGGCGGGGGAGGAGGGATCGGCCATGGGCATACCTCACTGCTTTATCTGACCAAATCGGGGTCGGACTGCGGTAACGGTAAAAATCTGCCTATTGTGGAACATGTGGGAGGAGCTTTCCGTAAATGCCGGAAAGTGCACCCACAGGCTTCAGCCTGCGTAACATTGCTCTCCATCCGGGAAGCAACTCTCTTTCCTCATCTATTGCCGAAACACCTCCCGTTGGCAAGGTATATTTCTTGTGTTGCGGGCCATCATTTTGGATATAATGGCCCCATGCTTCGGAAAGTCAGTCTGCCAGCCATACTGGGCGTGCTGCTGATTGCGGCCCGGGTTTTCGCCGCCGGACCCTTCCCCTACCGCCTGCCCCAGAGTGCCGGGGTGGACCCCCAAGCCGTCACCGTGGTGGGCCAACCCCAGAAACACCATATCGTCCGGTATCAGAACATGTACGAAATCGCCCGCAAGTACAACCTCGGCTTCTGGGAACTGGCCAAGTTCCACCGGGCCCTGGACCACTTCTATCTGCCCTGGGACACCGACGTCGTCATCCCCACCCAGTGGGTCCTCCCCGAAACCGGCAATCCCCCCGGCTATCTCATCAATGTGGCGGAACTCAGGGGGTACCGGTTCTTTCCGGAAAAGGGGGAGGTGCGCACCTATGCCATCGGCGTGGGCGTGCTGGACCACAAAACCCCCTTCGGCCGCTACCGGGTGCAGAGCAAGGCGGCCAATCCCGGCTGGCGCATTCCCAAAAGCCTCCAGTGGAAATACCAGCGCAGCTTCATGCCCCCCGGCGAGGACAACCCCATCGGCAGCCACTGGCTGGGGATCTCGGCCTACGGCCTGCACGGCACCCACGCCCCCATGGGGGTGGGCCGCCTGGTGAGCCACGGTTGCATGCGCCATTACCCGGAAGACATCGCCGAACTCTTCAACCTGACGCCCGTGGGCGCCAGCGTGGAAATCATCTATGAGCCGGTGAAATTCGGCTTCCTTACAGGACGCATCTTCGTGGAAGTGCATGAGGACATCTATTTTAAAATCCCCAATATGTTCACTTACGCGCTGGAGCGCCTCAATAAGCGGGGATTGGGGGCCCAAATCAATTGGACCCGCTTTCTCAGGGCGGTGGAGGAGCAGACCGGGGCGCCGGTTGACATCACCAGGTGACTAAGGCGGAGCCACAGCAACCGGGCGAGCGGCCTCCGCCGGCCCTGGTGTTTCTGGTAACGGCGGCGGCGCTGCAGCGTCTGGCCACCACTGCGGCCAACTCTGATCTCTGGGGTTTCCTGGCCTTCGGCAGGCTTTTCTGGGAGACCGGCAGATTTCCCTACCAGGACGTCTTTGCCTACACCCCCACGCTGACTCCCTGGGTGTATCATGAATGGCTCACCGGAGTCCTCTTTTATCCCCTTTATCTTTGGACCGGGGGAACGGGTTTGCAGGTCCTCAAGTATGGCCTGGGGCTGGCCACCTTCTACCTGCTCAGCCTGGCCGCCCGTCTGCAGCGTTCCCGAGCCTGTCTGACGCTCATCGTGTTCCTGGCCGTGTCGCCGTTTTTGACCCTGTTCTACAGTCCGGTGCGGCCCCAGGTGTTCACCTATTTCTTCTTTGCCCTGGAGCTTTACCTGCTGGAGGGCGCCCGTCAGCGGGGACGATGGCGCTCTCTCTGGCTGCTTCCGCCCCTGTTGGCGCTCTGGGCCAATCTCCACGGCGGCTTTGTCGCCGGCCTGGGGCTGCTGGCTCTCTATCTGGTGGGGGAAGCCCTCCATCGCCGCCCTTACCGGGCCTATGGAGTCGTACTCCTGGGCTCGGGATTGGCCACCCTGATCAATCCTTATGGGCTGCAGTACTGGACCTACCTGCAGGGCGCGGTCTCCATGCCGAGGCCCTATATTCTCGAATGGGCGCCCCTGTACAACTTTTATCAGGCCGGCCAGATGCCCGGTTTTTTTCTGTTCGTGTTGTTGTCTCTGGCCGTCATGCTGGTCCTGCTGGCCGGGTGGGTGCGTTGGCGGGACTACACCGGCTGGCTGACATTGGCGGTGACTGCCTATCTGTCCCTGAAGCATGTGCGTCACCTGATGTTTTTTCTGTTGGCTCTGGGCCTCTATGGCCCCCTGCTCCTCACCCGGTTTGCGGAAAAATGTGGGCCCCTGCCCCGGCTGCCAAGCCTCAGCATCACTTTGAAAAAAAATATTGTAGTGATTCTGTGTAGTTGCCTGGCGACCCTGTTTGCCTACCAATTCATCCGGTCCCAACCGCTATCCCTGGTAATTCCCAGCCATCCCGAAGAAAGGTATTATTATCCGGTGGCCGCAGTGGATTTTGTGAAACGGGAAAACCTTTCCGGGAAAATTTTGACGGATTTCACTTGGGGGCAATATCTGATCTGGCAGTTGTATCCGGCGTGCCGGGTCGCCTTTGATGGGCGCTATGAAACCGTGTATCCGCGGGAAGTGGAGGAAGCGTATCAGCTTTTCATCGAGGGTCTGCCCGGCTGGTCCGGATTCCTGGAGCGGTATCCTCCGGATATGATTCTCATTGCCAAGGCATCCCGGCCTTACCTCCTGCTCAAGGCCGAGCCACGGTGGCGTGAGGTCTTTGCCGACGCCGGCAGCGCCCTTTTTGTCAGTAAGGAATTTTCTCCGAACCTGACCCCGGCGGTGGGACAATGAAACCCGGCGGACCGGGCCGCAATCGATCACCCTTATGGGGTGGGGGGAGGGCGGAAGGGGTTGCACCCCTGGCTCCCTTCCCCACTGAAATCTTTTCAGGATAGAGGTCATCCCTGGTCGACTGGCTGATCCACAACGCCCTGGTGCTCACTCTGGAACCCGGCGCCGCGCCCCTGGCCCCGGGGTATGTGGCGGTCGCCGGCAGCCGCATCGCGGCCCGGGGCCGGGCCGACGGGGCGGATGTTCTCCCCGTCGCCCGGAACCGTCTGGATGCAGGGGGCCGGATAGTCCTGCCCGGCCTGGTCAACACCCACTGCCACGCCCCCATGGTCTGGTTCCGGGGTCTGGCCGACGACCTGGCTCTGGAGGATTGGCTCACCCGCTTCATCTTTCCCCTGGAGGGCGGCTGGCTCAATGCCGGGCGGATCTTCCTGGGCGCCCTGCTGGCATCCGCGGAACTAATCCGGGGCGGCGTCACCACCGTGGCCGACGGCTATTTCTTCGCCGGCGAAGTGCGTCGGGCCCTGGCCCAGGCGGGCCTTAGAGGCGTAGTGGCCCAGGGGGTGGTGGATTTCCCCGCCCCGGGCGTGCCCGATCCGGCCCGCAACCTGGAGGCGGCCCGGGAATTCATGGACTCGGGCCAGGGGGATGGCGGAAGCCTGCTCACCTCCTCCCTCTTCTGTCACTCGCCCTACACCTGCAGCGCCGCCACTCTGTGCGCCGCCAAGGACCTGACCCGCCGTCGGGGCCTCCCCTTTTTCCTGCACCTGGCCGAGACCCGGGGGGAGGCGGCCGAACTGCGGCGCACCACCGGCCTCAGGCCCGCCTTTTACCTGGACCGGCTGGGCCTGCTGGACGACCTCACCGTGGCCGTGCACGGCGTCTGGCTGGAGGAGGATGAAATCGAGCTGCTGGCCCGCCGTCAGGTAAAGCTCAGCCACTGCCCGGAGAGCAACGCCAAGCTGGGCGCGGGGGTGGCGCCGGTGCCCCGCATGCTGGCCCGGGGCCTCACCGTGGGTCTGGGCACCGACGGCGCCGCCTCCAACAACAACCTGGACCTGTGGGGCGAAATGAGCCTGGCGGCCCGCCTCCACAAGGTTGTTGCAGGGGACCCCACCCTGCTTTCCGCCCCCCAGGCCCTGGCCCTGGCCACCCGGGAAGGGGCCAGGGTGCTGGGGCTGGGGGACTTCGTCGGCACCCTCGCCCCTGGAAAGGAGGCGGACCTCATCGTGGTGGAGCTGAACCGGCCCCACCTCACCCCCCTCTACGATCCTTACTCCCATCTGGTCTACGCCGCCCGGGCCGCGGACGTTTGCCACGTCATGGTGGGCGGACGCTGGCTGATGCGCCGGCGACGCCTGGAAACCCTGGAAGAGCCCGCCATTCTGGAGGAGGTCCGGGGTCAAAGCCGGGAGCTGGCCGACTTCCTGGGGCGACTTTCCCGGGCTTGACCTTCGCCCTCCCATGGGAGACAATGCAACGGGGGGAAGCAACGACTCCCTTTTCCGGCCCCCCGCAAACTCATCCGCCGTCAGGGTGCTCATGGCCAGAGCCCGCCCCCAACCGTTGCCGCCATTCATGGAGCACCTGCGCTCCCTGTTGGAATCCGCCGAAGTGGGGCGCCTCATTCACGACATCACCTCCTGCCGTTTCACCTGGAAGGAGGGGGAACCCGCCGACCCGCAGCCCCTCGGGGGAATCGAGCTCTTCCCCTGCTTTACTTTTTATTTCCAGCGGAAGCTGTTGGAGATCCGGGGATCCATTGTCTCCAACCTCCTCTCTCCCTCCGGTGAAGGGCTGGCCCACCTGATTCACCTGGATCTGGGGGGCCGGCGGGTGAGCTTAAGCCTCACCACCTCCCAGGCCGCCTTTCTCCTCTCCCCTTTCCACCTGCGCTTTCTCAGCATGCTCTTCGGCCGGGTCATCCTCCACTTCCTGGCCCTTACCCCTGAAGGCAAGCGGGGGCTGGCCGCCTTCACTCCCTATTCCCTGGAGGAGCAGGTGGTGGCGGGCTACCTCCAGAGCCTGGAAGCCACCCCCTGCGCCACCATCAAGCTGGACGCCCAGGACACTCCCTATATCGGCTCCATGCTGTACCGCCAGGCGGACCTGAAGCGGTGCGAAATCCCCGGCAGCCCCCGGGAAGAGTCCATCATTATGGCCTGGCGTCTCTTCAAACGCCTCCTCTATTACCCCATCGAAGGCGAGCGGCTTTACACCGGCTTCGCCCTCATGTCGCCGCTGCGCCCCCTGGACTATTACCGCCAGCACTGGCCCCACCTGCTGCTCTACCGCGAGGACAACCACGTCTCCCTGGAAGAGGGTCTGCCCGCCCTGAAGCAGTTTCTCCTCAACGCCGACGGCCGCTTCACCTTCCTGGCGCTTTACGGCGGTCGCATCGTCGGGCTGCTCCAGCTCCATCAGGTGTTGCCCCGGCAGCTCATCTCCCAGCGATCCTGGCGCTCGGTGATGTTTCTGGCCACCATCTCCGGCCGGGGCCGGGTCAGCTTCTGGCTGCCCTTGAAAGGCAGGAAGAGCCCCCGCATCCCCTTGTCTGTGCTGGAGTATCGCCACGGCCACCTGCATATCCCCCTCTTCCAGGACATCTTCTGGCGGGAGTTGGAGCAGCAGCTCCGGGACATCTGCGCCCGCTGCCCCCACTCGGGCGCCTTTGCCAATCTCCAGAGACTGCTTACCCTGGTCCGGCGGGGGGGCCACGGCGCCATTTTCATCATCGGCGCCACCGAGGCCCAACTGGCGGGAGCTGAGCTTCCCTTGGAGAACCAGGTCTTCCTCACCACCCCGACCCCCCTGGAGGAACGGTGGCTGCGGCACCTCCTGGGCCTGTCCAAGTCGGACGGAGCCCTCATCTTCAACAACCGCCTGGAAGCGGTGCAGTTCCGGGCCCGCCTCAAGGCCGCCGGCCCGCCGCTGCCGGTGGAGCGGGACGATCTGGGCAGCGGCATGCGCCATCAAGTCACCCGGGAATTTACCGCCCACGTCCCCGGCGTCCTGGGCCTGACCATCTCCCAGGACGGCGACATCTCCCTCTACCGCCACGGCACCCTGGTGAGCCGGTTGTACTGACAGTCGCGCCCGGCCCTGCGGCTCCCCCGCTCTCCCACTCCCCTCTATTGGAGGGACAGGAAAGGCGGGGCCTGCGGCCCCGCCCCTCAAAGCGTTAAGGCGTTGGGGGAGGGGATGTGGGGCATTGGCGCTAACTTAAGAAAAAACCAGTTTACATCATAACATACCGAATTTACTTAAAATCCCCCTAAATCCTCCTTTTCCAAAGGGGGACTTCGGGTCACCGACTGCTCATTCCCCCCTTTGGCAAAGGGGGGTAAGGGGGGATTTATCTTGACTGTTCAACAGGTTACCCTTGGCATACCCACTGCTTGCTTAAGTTAGCGCCAATGGGGGATGTGGGGCAGGGGGATGTGACTTCTGGCCCCCTCCCTCACAGCATTCTTCCAACCCCAAAAAAAGAAGCCGGCCGACGTCAGGGAGGCTCCCGACGCGGCCAGCTGTTTTGAAGAAACGACGGGCAGCCGGTGAGGCTCACCAGCCGTAGGTCAGGAAGTCATGGATGGAGTTGCTGGCCAAGCGGCCGGCGCCCATGGCCAGGATGACGGTGGCGGCGCCGGTGACGATGTCGCCGCCGGCCCAGACCCGGGGCTTCATGGTCTTGCCGGTCTTGGGGTCGGCCACGATATAGCCCCATTTGTTCAGGGCCAGTCCGGGGGTGGACTGGGTGAGCAAGGGATTGGCGCCGGAGCCGATGGAGATGATGGCGGTGTCGATGTCCACCACGAACTCACTGCCGGGCACCGGCACGGGGCGGCGCCGTCCCGAGGAGTCGGGCTCGCCCAGCTCCATGCGCAGGCATTCCACGCCGGTGAGGAAGCCGTCGTCGTTGCCCAGGAAGCGGAGGGGGTTGGTGAGGAACAGGAACTCGACGCCCTCTTCTTCGGCATGGTGGATTTCCGCGGTCCGGGCGGGCAGTTCGGCGTGGGAGCGGCGATAAATGATGTAGGAGTGGTCGGCGCCCATGCGCAGGGCGGTTCTGGCCGAGTCCATGGCCACGTTGCCGCCGCCGAAGGTGGCCACGTTCTTGCCCCGGACCAACGGCGTGTCGTAGTTGGGGAAGTCGTAGGCCTTCATCAGGTTGGAGCGGGTGAGGTACTCGTTGGCGGAGTAGACGCCGATGTAGTGCTCACCGGGGACCTTCAGGAAGACTGGTAGCCCCGCGCCCACGCCCAGGTAAACGGCGTCGAAGTGTTCCAGGAGTTCGTCCACCGTGTCGGAGCGGCCGATGACCTGGCTGCACTCGATCTTCACCCCTAATTTTTCCAGATAGTTGCATTCCGAGAAGACGATTTCCTTGGGCAGCCGGAATTCGGGGATGCCGTACACCAGCACGCCGCCGGGGGCGTGCAGGGCCTCGAAGATGGTGACGTCATGGCCCTTGAGGATGAGGTCGCCGGCCACGGTGAGACCCGAGGGGCCGGAGCCCACCACCGCCACCTTTTTGCCGGTGGGGTCGGCCTTGGGGGGCAGGATGTCCCGGCCGTGGAGGCGCTGGTGGTCGGCGGCGAAGCGTTCGAGGTTGCCGATGGCCACCGGCTCGTCTTTCTTACCGATGATGCACAGGCCCTCACACTGCACTTCCTGGGGGCAGACCCGGCCGCAGACGGCGGGGAGGGCGTTCTTTTCCCAGAGCAAGCGGATGGACCCTTCAAAATCCCCTTCCTTGATTAACCTGATGAAGCCGGGGATATCGATTTCCACGGGGCAGCCCGGCACGCAGCGGGGATCCTTGCACTGGATGCAGCGCTCGGCCTCTTTCTGGGCCAACTCGGGGGTATAGCCGAAGGGCACTTCCTCAAAGTTTTTGCGGCGCACCTCGGGGAGCTGCTCCGGCATCTTTTGCCGGGGGATCTTCTCTTTCTTGGGGGCGGCTTTTTCTTCAGTCATGATGGTTCTCCTTATGTCAGGATCCGGCGACGCGGCCCGGCGTTACTTCTGGCAGGAGCAGCCCGGGGCGTGCTCCTTCTGAAAGAGGTCGTACGACGCCTTTTCCTCGGGCAGATAGGAGCGCAGGCGCAAGGTCAGCTCCTCGAAGTCCGTTTCGTGGCCGTCGAATTCAGGGCCGTCCACGCAGGCGAACTGCATCTTGCCGCCCACCTGGACCCGGCAGCACCCGCACATGCCGGTGCCGTCCACCATGATGGGGTTGAGGCTGACCAGGGTCTTGACGCCGAACTCCTTGGTCATCAGCGAGCAGAACTTCATCATGGGCACCGGGCCGATGCACACCGCCAGGCCGATGTCCTGGTGCTCGGTGAGCACCTTCTTGAGGACGTCGGTGACAAAGCCCTTGTGCCCATAGGTGCCGTCGTCGGTGCAGATGAAGAGCTCATCGGAGGCGGCCTTCATCTCGTCCTCCAGGATAAGCAGGTCCTTGGAGCGGGCGCCGATGACGGAATAGACGTAGTTGCCCATCTGCTTCAGGCCCCGGGTGATGGGATACAGCACCGCGATGCCGGTGCCGCCGCCGACGCACACCACCTTGCCGACTTTTTCCAGGTGGGTGGGCTGACCCAGGGGGCCGATGACGTCCAGATAGGAGTCCCCCACCTTGAGGGTCTTGAACAGCGCGGTGCTCTTGCCCACCACCATGTAAATGATGTTGATCAGACCTTTTTCCGGGTCGGTGTCGGCCATGGTGAGGGGGATGCGCTCCCCCTTCTCATTGGCCCGCAGAATGACGAACTGCCCCGGTTTTGCCTTCTTGGCGATCTTGGGCGCCTTCACCCAGTTGCTGATGATGGTGCCCTGCGCCATTTCCTGGCGTGCCACGATCTCAAACATACGCAACTCTCCTCAAATACTGAAGGATTTGCTTCCGGTCCGTTGCCCGGCAGGTCGGCGGGGGCGCCTCCTGCCCACTCCTCCTCTAACCATAATTTGCTAACATGTATAGAGGAAAAGAATCAAGTGAGAAATATCACAAAAGGGCCCCGGGGTGAACTGAAAAATGACGCGGGAGGGGAAAAATGATGCGGTAGGCGCCCCCTGGCCTTTGAAAACTGCAAGCAGGACGGCAAGCGGTTGCCCCAGCAGGGCCTGGTTCGGTCAGGCCCGGCTGCGGGCCTCCTTGTAAGCCCGCAGGACAGAGTTTATCCGCGATTGATAGCCCTTACCTTGAGCTTTGAACCATGCCAGCACGTCCCGGTCCAGACGGATGGTTATCTGGCCTTGGGCTCCGCCCGCTTGACGACGGCTTGGTCCCAGAACTCTTTCCCTAAACGGCTCAAATCGGGAATTTCAGAATGGTCGATGTCTTCATCTTTGAGAGCGTCAATCCTGGCCAAGTCGCTCTTGATAGATTTCTTGCTCCCTCACTGCTGTCCGGTAGAAGTTAATTGAAATTATAAATAAAAAGCCCAATAACAGCCTTTTGGTGATATAATGAATTCAGGCAAAATCAAAGCGCCGAAAGGAGTTAAAGGGCTATGGCACATGTTAA
>VGSQ01000064.1 GCA_016874975.1 Deltaproteobacteria bacterium | reverse complement strand
AAAAATCAATTTTTTCATCGCCACCTCCTTGGGTGACGATTATAATAGCTTAACCATATTTTGCAAGCGCTTAAGTTAGCGCTTATGGGGGGTTGGGGGAGGGGGGCGAATGAGGCGTCTCCTTGTCATAATTAATAATTGCGCCACCCCCACCCCAGCCCCCCCCATCAAGGGCATTGGCGCTAACTTAAGGCATTTTTGCATTTGCAACTGACTGATATTATCGATGGTTCCATTTTAAATAACACACAAAAAGTCTTCTTAAGTTAGCGCTTATGCCCATCAAGGGGGAGGGAGCCTGAGACGAAGGCTGTTACATGTCCGGAGGCCTTTTTGATCTGCGCCTCCCTTCCTCTCAGAGCCGAAACATCTAAGCTGGAAGGCAATATCCTGGTCAGAGACGCCTTGTGAGCAAAAATCGCGCCGGACAGCACTGATATGATAATTCAAGGAGTTTTTCATCCATGGGGGTGACCAAGCCCGTGGTCATGAATGTTTCCAGAAAGACAGATGCCGATTATTCGAGTACGGGCAATGGGGGCAAGGAATTTCTGCAACACCACGCCGGCAGGGGGGCGGGCCCCGGCGCGGCCAGGGCTTACCTCCCCTTCAACGCCTGCCCGTCCCCCAAGGCGGTCTGCCGGCCGGGCCGGTCTCGCCTGGTCCGTGGCTCAGGAAAAGAGGGAGTACAGGACCCAGAGGGCCAGAATGATCCAGACGGCAAAAGGCGCCCAGGCTTTCTCCAGGCCCTCCTGGCTGATCTCCTCGGTCAATTTGAGCAGGGACGAGCCATAGGGCGCCAGGGCCAGGCCGATGAGGGACGAGGCGAAGACCATGACCGCAGCCACATCGATGATGCTGAGGCGGATGAGCACCACCAGGCCGGAGACTGCGGCAATCCCGGCATAGAGGCGCATCAGCCGGACCGGATCGGCCACGAGGGGTCTGACCACATCCAGCCACAGCCGGGGCTGCAGGAGGAGCAGGCCCAGCTTGGCCAGAACCGCCACGGCAAAGAAAAAGGCCAGAATATTCATCAGGATCGTCATCATTATCACCTCTGGGCGCCGGGTGTGCGCCTGACAATTTTGCTGGGGTGGACCGCCGCCTCCGGCGAGGCAAGGGCGGTTGCAGGGCTCACCTTCTTGAGGCGGTGAAATAGTCCGTGATCGCCGTCACCAGGGCCGGGATGGTGAACTCCGGGGGGATGATGTGGGGCGTGATGCCGTATTCCCGGAGCGTCTTGGCGGTGATGGGGCCGATGGCGGCCACCACCGCGTCCTTGGCCAGTTCCCTCAATCTCGCTTCGCCCACCAGCGCGGCAAAATGCTTCACCGTATTGGAGCTGGTGAAGGTGAGGAGATCCACCCGGCCCGCCTCCAGGGCCGCCCGGGCCTCCGGGGGGACGGCGTCGGGCCGCCGGGCGTGGTACACCGGGACCACATCCGCATGGATATAAGCCCGTCGCAGCATCTCCGGCAGCGCGTCCCGGGCCACCTGGGCCCGGGCCAGGAGCACCCGCGCCCCCGGCTCCAGGCGGCGGATAAGGGCCTGGGCCAGCTCTTCGGCCACGAAGCTCCCCGGCACCAGGTCGGCCATGAGGCCCCGCTCCTGCAAGGCCTGGGCCGTGGCCGGGCCGATGGCGGCGAGGGAACATTTCCCTAAAGCCCGCACGTCCCACCCCAGATGATAGAGGCGCTGGAAAAAGGCGGTGACGCCGTTGGCGCTGGTGAAAATGACCCAGCGGTAAGTGTTTAGGTCTGCGATGGCCCGGTCCAGCGGCCCGGAATCGTCGGGCGGGCCGATCTCCAGGGTGGGCACGGTGAGGCAGCGGGCCCCGGCTGCGGCCAGCAGTTCCACCAGAGCGCTGGCCTGCTCCCGGGTGCGGGTCACCACCGCGGTCTTGCCCCACAGGGGCCGCTTTTCCCACCAGGCCAGGCGCTCCCGCAAGGACGCCACTTCGCCCACCACCAGGATGGCCGGGGGGCGGATGCCCGCTTCCCCGGCCCGCCGGGCGATGTCGGCCAGGGCGCCGCTCACCGTGCGTTGGGTCGGGAGCGTGCCGGATTCAATCACCGCCGCGGGCGTGTCCGCCGATCTCCCCCCGGCCAGCAGCCGCCGGCAGTTTTCCGCCAGATTTTTCACCCCCATGAGAAAAACCAGGGTGCCCCGGGTGCGGGCCAGCGCGTCCCAGGGGATATCGCTCCCTCCCTTGGAGGGGTCTTCGTGGCCGGTGATGAAGGTGACCAGCGAGGCCAGGCCGCGGTGCGTCACCGGGATGCCCGCATAGGCCGGCACCGCCACCGCCGCGGAAACGCCGGGCACCACCTCGAAGGGGACTCCCGCGGCGGCCAGGGCCTCGGCCTCTTCCCCGCCCCGACCGAAGACGAAGGGGTCGCCGCCTTTGAGGCGCACCACCACGCGGCCTCCTGTGGCCTTATCCACCAGCAGCCGGTTGATGTCCCCCTGGGGCAAGGCGTGGTCGCCGGCTTTCTTCCCCACATAAATCAGTTCCGCCCCGGCCGGTGCAGCCTGCAACAGCTCCGGGCTGGCCAACTGGTCGTAAATCACCACCGCGGCTTTTTCCAGGGCCTTCAATCCCTTCACCGTGATGAGGCCCGGATCGCCGGGCCCGGCGCCGATGAGATAGACTTTTCCCGTCATGGTCATGGGGTGCGAGAATTTTTAGGGCAGTCGCGCCTGAGCCCGGGGCTCAGCCGTAAATCATGAAAATTCCGGTGGCGCAGGTTTCCAGCCTGGGCAGGGACCTCCGGGGCGGGTGTCCTGCATAACCACTCAGGAACTCCCGTTTCGCCTCCCGATAATGAAAAAAAACCCTGCTGATCGGTGGTCGCGGGCCTGGAGGTTTTCTGAGACGCCCTAAAATGCCGCGGCAGGCTTCAGCCTGCGCCACTTTCCGCTCATGCCCACCGGAGCGCCCGCCGCAGCCTCAGGGCCGGGGCTGCGGCAAAACTCCAACTCGTTTCACCGCTCTTTCGGCATTGAACAGGGAGATCTCAAGCTTTTACCCGGCCCCGGCAATGCGAAACTTGAATCAGGAACTCATCCCGACCGGACGGGGCGGGCACGCGCCCTGCCTGCCACCTTTGGTGTTACGTTATACCCCGGAAGGGGGCGTTTTGTCATGCGCCATGTGAAAGAGGTCCCAGGGGAGAAATTTGCTGGCCTCCAGGCCGCCGGTGCCGGATAATGGCGACGGAGGCGGTATGAGCAAAGAGACGAATGACTTGATCTGCCCCGGCTGCGGCAAGTCGCTGGACCCTGTCCGGCACGGGGAGATGGTGTGCGACGGTGAGGTCTGGTGCGATATCTGCCGATTCTACGACCGGCGCCTCCTCCTGCCCCGGCCTTTTCCGGAGATCGCCGCCTGGAGCCGGCAGATCTGCCATGCCTTCGGGCTCGAGCCCGTGACCCTGGAAGAGGGCGCACCCCTGCCGCCTCCCTCCGATCCCTTTGCGTTCCTGAAGGAGGCCAAGCTGCTGATGGCCGAAGCCCACCACCGGGACCGCACCATTGTCTTGTATCCGCCGGGGTTGCGGCTGGCCACCCTGTGCCATGAACTGGCGCACCTGGCCACGGGGGAGGACCACACCGCAGCCTGGGCCAAGATGTTTGCCGCGATGGTGGCCTGGGTCAAGAACCGCCTTCCGGAAGACGCCAGCACCCAGGGCATGGCCCCCGATCTGTTGGGGAGGGGGAGGTAGCGGTGGCGGGCGGGGAACACCGCCCCTAAGAAGAGGGGCATCTCCAGTTACGGACCCCCGTGGCGGCAGTTGTTTATGAGCTGCGCCCTCGACTAAGCCTGAAAACCCTCGGCAAGGAATTATGTATGGCTGTACCTAAACATGGAAACAGCAGGCAATCAATGTTGCCGCAGGATTCAGCCCGGCACATTACCCGATTGTGATGACTGACGCCTGCGGTTACAAAAAAACATGATTTAACGAGGCTCTTGCAAAATTTTCTCTTTGTCCTGGGAAAGGGCGGTGGTTTTGAAAACTCTCTGCATGATTCCGACCTTTTTAATGGTGCGCGGTGCGCACCCTACATGGCGGCCGGAACATCGGAGGATCTGTAGGGTGCGCACCGCGCACCATGATATTCCGGGGACCATAACGCTGCGGCGGAAGTTTTGCAAGAAGCTCGATTTAACTTAGGATCATTGCCTGATTAATGTTCATATACTTATGACGTTAGGTACAATAAAACCAGCTTAGCCGCGATCATGAGCCTGAAGGTTTCCGGTTCCGACACCTCTGTTAGAGATGGCAACACCCCCGCTTTTCTATGGAGGACACCAGCGCGGTGTATTTCTCGTGAATGAGTTGACGGTCGAATTCGTACATCCGTTCCAGCAGGGCGGCCCGTTCGGCGGGCGTGAAGTAGTCCAGGCAGGGGAAGAAAAACTCCTGGTCTTCCTTGGCGATGTGTTGGGGGTAAAACTCGGTGAGGCGGGTCAGACATTTGAGAATCTCGTCCAGGGCTCCCGCCTCCTGGCGCAGATGGTTCTCCTTGGCCCGGACCAGGCGGGCGGTGGTTTCCCGGGCGTCGGCGTGCTCCCGGTCCAGCTCCTCCAGCAGGCGCCGGTGCTCAGGGGTCAAGGGTTTTTGGGCCAGTGCCGCAAACAGGAGGTCTTCCTCCTTGCCGTGGTGGCAGCGGTCGGCGTAGGTGCGCAGGAAGTCCACGGCCTGGTCGATGAACACCGGGTCCACAAAGGCGAACTCCGGGTCCACGGCCACATTGTCCCGGATGCGCCCCAGGTCCTGGGCCATCAGGCTGACCATCCGTTCAATCAGGCGATGCTCATGCATCAACGGCCCGATGGGTTCCATGGAGGGCTCCTTTCAGGTTCAGGCAGAGCAATGCCGGCCGGTTGAGGGGAGACCCTCGAGGAAGGCGGCTGCCCGTTCCTGATAACATATCATGGGAGAGCCTGAACGGGCAAGGAGACCAAGGACTGGGCGGAAAGGGGAGGGTATCATGGAACAGCATGATGTCTTTGAAATCGGCATATTAAGAATCACGTATTACTATCTGCTCGTTCTGGGGATATTGAGTTTTTTTTCCGGTTTTATGAGATTAGTGGGGTTTTTCATGGGGACGCTGGTGGGATTGAATCTGGCCCTCCATGCCCTTTATGCTCTGGCGGTTTCTTTCTATTGCTTTTATTCTTCCCAACAATTGCGAAAATTCACCAAAAGCGGCTATTATCTGGCGCTGGGATTTGCCTTTTTCATGGCGCTGGCCTCCGGTCTGGGATGCTTCGCTACGTTCAGAGTTGATGTAATCTCGGCCTTGTTGATGGCCTTGCTCTCGGCCCTTTCCGTCTTTATCGCCTGGAGTTTGATGAAGGCCTCCGTGCGAGAGCTCTTTTTCCCTCCGAAGCCGGGTAATTGAAGCGCCTTCCCGGCCTGGTTTTTCGGCGCACGACATCGGCAAAGGAAATGTGGGCGGCCTCTGCCCGCTCTCGCCCCACACCATCAACTTTCCAACCAGAGGGGCGCGGCGCAAACCCCCGGGGCTGTCCGGGAGGAACAGCCCCCCACCTTCCTGGGCGGGACCCCTGCCCCAGGGTTTTCGGTTACCAGCCGGAGAGTTTATGATTATTTTCTTGACAGAAAAGGACTTGAGGTTATAATAGATAATGTTTGGCATGTCAGAGACTGAAAGCCAGGATTCATGTCCTGGGGAAAATCGGATCGGGATGCTGAATCCTGGCCGATTTTTTTTTGGCCCACACGTGGGGACCGGGTTTGCGGCTCTGAACCAGAAACATTTTGCAGGACTCGAAGGAGGTTCGAGAGGAATGAAGGAAAGAGGCACGGTAAAGTGGTTCAACGACTCCAAAGGTTTTGGCTTCATCTCCAGGGAAAACGGCCCGGATGTCTTTGTGCATCACAGCGCCATCGTCGGAGAGGGCTTCCGCTCTTTGGCCGAAAACCAGGCCGTAGAGTTTGAAGTGGTCCAAGGCCCGAAGGGTGCTCAGGCCCAGAATGTCGTCAAAATCTGAGGGTTAAACCATTCAGCCGGGGACCGGCGGTCAAGACTGCCGGCGCCCCGGCCTAGAGTGTCCCGGGAGGAACAGACTTGGCACGGAACCGGTATGGATGGGAAAAACGCGCCAAAGAGATGGCCCGAAAACAAAAAAACCTGGAAAAAATGAATCGCCGCCAAGGCAAACCCCAGACCTCATCAGGCCCGGAGAAACCGGCGGCCGCAGAGGCAGGGAAGCAGTTCCCGGACAACCAGGAAACCAACGTCCTCCCCATGCACTCAGGGGATGCCGGAAAGAAAGACTGAGGCAAAAACATGAGCATGAAATTATACGTGGGCAACCTGCCCCATCAGATTACCGAAGAGCAAATCCGGACACTGTTTGCCGAAGCAGGTTCTGTGGCTTCAGTGAAAATCATCACCGACCGTATGACGGGCCAACCCCGGGGTTTCGGCTTTGTGGAGATGGAAACCAAGGCCGAAGGGCAGCGAGCCATTTCCATGCTCAACGGACAGACGCTGGAAGGACGGACCCTGACAGTCAACGAAGCAAGGCCGCAAAAGAAGACCGGCTACGGCGGCGGCGGCGGCCGCGGCCGCGGCTACCGCTAAGGAGGAAGCTGCAGGATGGAAGCAGTCGCACGCTACTGATAGTCCTGAATTTTCCCACCAAGACCAGGCGGCCCCGTGGCCGCCTTTTGTTGTGGCGCCCCGGCAGGGCCTCCGCAGAAGGGCAACGCCTCCTGCCGTGCCCCGCATCTGCTGCACAACCCCCTCAGAAATATCATGGTGCGCGGTGCGCACCCTGCAGACTCAGACCATTTTCCGTTTCACCTGCAACAAACGTTTATGTAGGGGCGGTTCGCGAACCGGCTCTGCGTTAGGATCCGATTACGAGATGCGCAGCAGGTCAATGTGAAAACGGTGTCAGAGCAGGTTTCTTTACAAAATAAAGCCAAAAGCGGCGCTAACGAAGATGCTGCCGGGCCAGGGAGCGGAAATCGCTCACGCCGATGGACCGCCGAGCCAGGTCGGCTTGCAGGCGGGGGCTCAAAAGCGCCCACAGCTCCTCGGCGCGGCGATAGCGGGGGGCCGCGGCCAGGAGTTGGGGGTCGGCATACAGGGCCGGATGGCTGTAAATCTCCGTCACTCCCGGTTGCAGGCGGGGCAGCAGGGCCAGCAGATAGGCTTCGGTCATCTCGCCGTCGTGGAGCAGACCGAACAGGTGGTCATTGACCAGCAGACCGGCGGCCCGGGCCAGCCGGCGAGCGCGGCGGCTCAGGAGGGCGAAGGTGAGTCCCGTCAGCACCGCGGCCAGGGGGCGCCCGGCGCCGGCCTTGAGGCTGACCCGCCAGTCCTCCCGAACCAGGCGCACGGCGGGAATGTCGTACTGCCGGGCCAGCTCCACCACCAGGGGAAAGAGGCGGGGGTGGAGATGCAGGTTCAGGTGGCTGTTCAGGAACCAGGGGCGCACCCCGGCCTGCCAGACCGTCTCGATCTGGGCCGCAAACTCCCGCCGGATCTGGGGAACCAGGCCGGGCCGGGCGAAATAGCGCCAGCCCGTGGCCGCGGGGTGGCGAGGGAAGGCGCCGGCGCCGTCCACCAAGTCGGGGACGGCCTCCGGCGGCAGGACCGGCCGCCCCTGGCAAAGGGTGAGATGCACCCCCACGCAGAGGCTCGGGAGCCGGCGGGCCAACGCCAGGGCCTCCCCTGCGGCCGGGGCCCCCGGCATCAGGCTGGCGCACCTCAGCACTCCCCCGCGGTGGGCCAGCGCCACCGCGTCGTTTAAGGCGGAGCTGAGGCCGAAGTCGTCAGCGGTGAAAATCGCCACCCGGCCCTCCACACCGTTCCCTCCATGCCGTTGCGAAGAGATGGAGTGGGGGAGGGGGTCAGGGATCAGAGAGCCCTGCCCCCTCCCCCATTTGATCCCCTCTCGTTCCCAAGCTCCCGCTTGGGAACGCATTTGTAGCCCAAGCTGTGCTTGGGCGCCTCCCAAAGATGATGCAAACTCAGTTGTAAAGCTGTCATCTCTCCCGCCAAGCGGGAGCTTGGCGGACAAGCCGGTTCCCAAGCAAAAGCTTGGGAACCAGAGTAAAGGCGCATGCCCCGCCGTCCCTATACCCCACATAAAGGGGCTTGGGAGGGGGTGCGGGGGGAGAATTGCGTTTGCCCCTTCGCCCTGCTCGGGTCCGCCGGGCATCAACCCCTCCCCCGGCCCTGCCCCCGGCGGTCGAAGTGCGCATACCGCCCTCAGTGGCGCACCCAGGGCAGAACCTCCAACAGGGAGGCCAAAGAAAGGGCGTTGTAAGGATGGAACAAGGTCGCCAGCCCCTTGAGCCAGCGCCCCTGCCGCCAGGCAGCCAGCGAATCGGCCAGCGAGACCGCCAGGAACTGGCACACGCTGGGGTCGCGGTAGCAGTCGATGGTGCAGGCGGTGCAACCGTCCCGGATGGGTTGGAGGCGGTGGATGCCTTCCAGCGGTCCCAGGGTATGGGGCAGATAGTGGCAGCGGTAAACCTGGAGGTTCCAGTCGGCGAAGAAATATTTGAAGCCGGCCAGGCAGGGAAAACGGCTGGGAAGGCGTCGGAGCTGGCGCTGCAAATCGTTCAGGGACTGGCGGGGATTGAGGATCGGCAGCGGTGAGCGGGACTTCAGCGCCAGAATCTCCCCGAAGAGCCGGTCCAATTCCGCGGGGGTGAAATCCACGCAGTCATGGGAGGCGAAGCCCAGATACGGGGAGTGGAGGTGAGTGAGGGGATAGGAAAAGGTGAGGCGCCGGAAGCCCAGGTCATGGACAAACCGGACCAAGGAGTCCAGGTTGCCCAGGAGCCGGCTGACGGTCACGGAAGCCACCGGGTCCAGGCCCGCACTCCGCAGCAAGGGGAGCATGTCCCGAAGATGCTGCGTCAGCCCGGGCAAGCCCCGGTTTTCATCATGGGCCTGGGCGGTGGGGGCGTCCAGGGAGATGATGAGACCTTCCAGACCGGCGGCCTTGAGTTCCTGGAGGCGCGCCGGCGTCAGGAGGGCGCCGTTGGTGCAGACCATGGTGGAGAGGCCCAGTTCCCGGGCCCGCACCAGGGCCGGGATGAGCTCGGGATAGAGGAGGGGTTCCCCGCCGGTGAAACTGATGAAATGGACGCCCGCCTGCTTAAGGGCGGCCAGTCCCGCCAGGAGCCGGTCCGGGTCGGCCATGACCCGCTCCGCCGCGGCCACCTGGGGAAAGCTGCAGAAGCGGCAACGGGCGTTGCAGGCATTGGTGACGGCGATCTGGCAGACGCCGGGGCCACCATGGAGGGCCAACCGCAACATTTCCCGCCATTTCAGAGACAAGTGGGGCCACCCCCCGGGGCGGCGCGCCGGCCCTGCCGCCGGCGGAAGAGAAAGGTGACGAATTCCCTTCCCTCCCGCAGCAGGCGGCGCCGTTCCGCCGGATCCTTGAGCATGGTCTTGACGGCCCGGGCCATATAGCGGGGCCGGAAATAGAAGCGCCGATAGAAGCGGGGCACCGACTCAAAAATCTCTGCCGCGGCCAGGCCGGGGTAGTCCACGACGCACTGTTGATAGCCCGTGCGGCCGTCCACCAGGGCCTGGTCTTTCAGGTAGCCCCGCTCCCGGCAGAAATCGTAAAACTCTGTGCCGGGGTAGGGGGTGGCCAGGGAAACCTGGATGGTGTCAGGGTCCAGTTCGCAGGCGAAGCGCATGGAGGCCGCCAGGCTCTCCCGGGTCTCGCCGGGGAGGCCCACCATGAAGGCGCCGTGGACCTGGATGCCCAGCTCCCGGCACCGGCTCATCAGGCGGCGCCCCATGTCCGGGGTGGCGCCTTTCTTGATGTTGTGCAAAACGCCGGGGTCGCCGGACTCGAAGCCCACCACCAGCAGGCGCAGGCCCCCTTCCTTCATGGCTTTGAGGGTCTCGTAGTCGGTGTTGGCCCGGGCGGTGGCGGACCAGG
The DNA here is from genome assembly GCA_016874975.1 of Deltaproteobacteria bacterium. Lineage (GTDB taxonomy): Bacteria > Desulfobacterota > Desulfobaccia > Desulfobaccales > 0-14-0-80-60-11 > VGSQ01. The sequence continues at coordinate 8,861 of VGSQ01000064.1, read as the reverse complement.
TGAATTTCAAGGGGCGAAAAGCCCGGGCCAGCTCCCGGGCCCGCTCCTGATGGGCGGTGAAGGTGTCGTCGTCGAAGAAAATCTCCGCGGCCTGGGGGAAGAGTTCCAGGGACCGGCGCACCTCCGCGGCCACGTTGGCCACACTGCGCACCCGGAAGCGCCGGCCGGTGAAGGTCTGGGGCCAGAGGCAGTAAACGCAGCGGTGGGGGCAGCCCCGGCCGGTGTAGATGGAGATGTAGGGGTAACGCAGATAAGGAATCTGATAGCGTTCGATGGCCAGGTCCCGGTGGTAAATCTCCGTGACGAAAGGCAGGGCGTCCAGGTCCTCGAGGAAGGGCCGGTCGGCATTGTGGCGGATGACCCCGTTTTGCCGGTAACTCAGCCCTGGAATCTCCCCATAGGGGCGCCCCTGGGCCACCTCCACCACGGTCTCGTCGAACTCCCGCCGGGCCACGAAATCCACCTGGGGGCCGGCTGCGAGGGACTCTTCGGGCAGAACGCTGACCTGGGGGCCCACCAGCCCCACTTCCAGATGGGGATTGTCCGCCTTCAGGCGGTCGATGGTGGCCAGGTCATGCTGAAAGGAGGCCCCGGTGGTGAAGAGCACCGCCAGGTCGAAGTCCCGGCCCAGCCTGGCCACCTGCCCCACGCTGAGATTTTCGGGGGGGGCGTCCACCACCCGGCTTTGGGGGATGAGTCCCGCGGGATAGCAGAGCCAGGTGGGATACCAGAAGGAGGTGACCTCCCGGGTGGCCTGATAGCGGGAGCCGGCCCCGCCGTCAAAGTCTTGAAAAGATGGGGGATTGAGCAAGAGCGTGCGCTTCATGGACCGCCCGTCGGCAGGGGGCGTCGGCAGCAGACGGCCCTCACGGGGAGGATGGCTGGGACGCCCGGGATTTTCCGGTGATAATACCCCATGACCAAGCTCTTGTCCAGGAAGTCGCCCGGCTCCCCTGAGTGCGACTGCCGGGACGGATATTTTGGCGGCGCAGACTTACGGCCCGTGCCCGGGTGCCGATCGCCCCGTCCCTGGACGCCGGGGGCTGGGCGGGTAGAGCTGCCATGGCCCCGTTCCGCCTGCCGGGTCGGGTCCGGCGACTCTTGCAAAGTTCAGGCGCGGTCCGCAGGGCCGTGGGCGTCTGCCTCATCCAGCACCTTCTTGACAACCCGGGGCCATTGTCGTCCCGCCGGGCCGGAGAGGAAATAGTCGGTGAGGCGACGGCTGAGGTTGGTGGTCTCCAGGTTGCTTTCCACGATGAGGGCGCCGTGGTCCTTGGCGGTGAAGGGGAGGTAGCTGGCCGGGGCCACTTCGGCGGAGGTGCCGATGACCAGCATCAGGGCGCAGGAGGAAGCCAGGTCCAGCGCCTCTTTCTGGGCGGCGGGGGGAATGGGTTCGCCGAAGAAGACCACGTCTGGTTTGATGAGGCCCCCGCAATCGCACGACGGCGGCCCGGAGGCGAAGTCCAGCCCCTCCCGGGGAGTGAGGCGGCCGCAGGCCAGGCAGACAAAGCGGTGGGCGTTGCCGTGATATTCCACCACCTTGCGGCTCCCCGCGGCCTGGTGCAGGTTGTCCACGTTCTGGGTGATGACGCCGGCAAGCAGGCCTGCGGCCTCCAGGGCCGCCAGGGCCAGGTGCGCCGGGTTGGGGCGGGCCTGCACCAGGAGGGCGTCCATCTCCCGGAGCATGGTCCAGACCTTGGCCGGATGACGCCGGAAAGCCTGGATGGTGGCGTACTCCATGGGGTCGAAGCGCTCCCACAGGCCGCCCCTGCTCCTGAAGTCGGGAATGCCCGACTCCACGGAGATGCCGGCGCCCGTCAGGGCCACGGCGGGTTGATGCCGCCGTAACAACTCCGCCAGCTTTTCGGGGTCGATGGTTTGCATTTTCTTCACCGGGACCATCCAAAGTGATAGCAAACATGAGATGGGCGAGGTCGGGAACCTGGGTGCTCCTGTCCTCCCCCTTCCGTCATCCCCACAGAGGAGAGGGCACCATGCGCCCATCCGCCCTGCTTCATCGGGCCCGAGTGATAGCGGCCGCCCTGACGCTAATCGGTGCGGTGCTGCCGGGGGCGGTCTGTCCGGAGGCGGCGCCGCTGCATCCGCTGGCCAAGGAGAGGAAGGTCGCCGGCTTCCACGCCATGGACCGCAACGGCGACGGCCGCCTCAGCCTGGCGGAATTCCTGGCGGTCCGGGGAGACTCTCCCCAGGCCCGGCGGGAATTCGCCTGGCACGACCTGAACGGCGACGGCTCGGTCACCCTGGATGAATATCTGGCTGATCCGCCCCGGAAGCCCGTGCCGGGGAAACCCTACCTGCGCTATTAGCTCCTCCGGGGCAGCCGGGCCGATTTCCGCCCGGCGGTCCTGGAAGAGCACCGGAAGGGGAGGACGCCCTCCCGCCCCCCGCCTGCCCCGTTCAGAATGCCTCTTCCGGGGCCCAGATTTCGCAGACCTTGCCCGCCAGCCCGGGCTGGGGGGTGAGGGCCTTCTTGCCCGGCTCCCAGCCCGCGGGGGTGGCCTCGTCGGGGTTGGCCCGGACGTGCTGGCAGGCTTTCACCTGGCGGATCATTTCCACCACATTGCGCCCGATGGCCGGGGCCAGCACCTCCATGGCCTGGACCACGCCCTCCGGGTCGATGAGGAAACGGCCCCGGATGTCCACGCCGGCGTCCTCGTCATAAACGCCGTAGATCCGGCCGATCTTGCCGCCGGGATCGGAAAGCATGGGATAGGGGACCCCGCCGGGCACCATCTTGGACAGCTCCCCTTCCTGCCACATTTTGTGGGAATAGGGGGAATCCACGCTGATGGCCAGCACCTCGGCCCCCATGCTCCGCAGGTCGTCGTAACGGACGGCGACCGCCGTCAGTTCCGTGGGTCAGACAAAGGTGAAGTCCCCCGGGTAGAAGTAGAGAAGCACCCATTTGCCCCGGAAGTCCTCCAGCTTGACCCGGGTAATCTCGCCGTTTAGATAAGCTGCGGCCTCGAAGACGGGGGCCGGTTTGCCCACTTGCACCATCCTGCCTTCCTCCTTGTCGAAGAAATGGGTGGCCGGCAGGGCCGGGGACCCCGGCGGCAGCGGCCTGGCGCCCCCGGGCCGCACCCTGAGGCCGGCTTTTCGTCATAACCGTTTTCTTCATTATGGGTACGGCGGCCGCAGCAGTCAATCGGCGGACCGGCTTTCGGGCTTCCGGTCAGCCGGGCTCGGGTACTCCGTCTCCCTGCGGCTGAGCCACCCCCGGCGCCAGAACAGAAAGAGCATGAACAGCCCGATGCCGACCATCAGCCCCAGCACTGTGAAATAGCCGTAGGGGTGGTCCAGTTCGGGCATATGTTTGAAATTCATGCCGTACACCCCGGCCACGAAGGTGAGGGGAATGAAGATGGTGGCGATAATGGTGAGCACCTTCATGATCTCGTTGAGGCGGTTGCTGACGCTGGACAGATAGATGTCCAGCATGCCCGAGACCATCTCCCGGAAGGTTTCGATAGTGTCGATGACCTGGATGACGTGATCATACACGTCCTTCAGGTAGAGGTAGACGCCCTCCTTGAAGATGGGTGATTCCCGCCGCTCCAGGCGGCTCATCACTTCCCGCAAGGGCCAGACGGCGCGGCGCAGGACGATGAGGTCGCGTTTCAGCCGGTGGATTTTCGTCAAGGTGGTCCGGGTGGGTTTGGCCACCAGTTCCTCTTCCAGGTTCTCGATGGTCTCCCCCAGGTCCTCCAGGATGAGGAAGTAGTTGTCCACCACCAGGTCCAGCAGGGCGTAGGCCAGGTAATCGGCCCCTTCTTTGCGAACCCTGCCCCTGGCGGCGCGGAGGCGTTCCCGGATGGGGGCGAAGAGGTCGCCGTCGCTGTCGCGCAGGGAGATGACATAATTGTCGCCGACCACCAGACTCAACTGCTCGCTGGTCATCAGGCCGGAGTGGTTCTGAAGGCGCAGCAGCCGCAGCACCAGGTAGATATAGTCGCCGTAGTCGTCCACCTTGGGGCGCTGGTCCGTGCTGAGGATGTCCTCCAGCACCAGGGGGTGGAGGCCCAGACATTGCCCCAGGGTCTTGATGTCTTCGATATGCTGGAGCCCGTCGATGTTCAGCCAGGTGACGGTGGGAGAGGGTCTGAAGACGGGGCAGGCGTCGAAGGAGGGCAGCTCCGATTCCCGCAGCTCGTTCTCATTGTATTCCAACACGGTGATGCGCAGCTTCTGGTCCGTCTTTTCCCCCAGGTAAATGAGGGAGCCCGGGGGCAGCCCCAATTTTCGGGAGCGTTTTTTCCCCATGCGCAGGGCGGAGCCTCGCTGCGGCGGTATGTTGTTTTTTTTGGCCATGGGAGGACCTCTCCGGTCAGGAGAATTCAGCCGGGTGTTGACCAAGGCCTTTCGGGGGAGGGGGCCGGTAATCAGGGTCCCTGCCCCCCGACCCCCCCGCCCCAAGCCATAATGGGATGGGGCTGCGCCACCGGGGGATTAATGGACCGGCTCATCCCACTTCCTCGTGGGAGCGCCCTTTGTCCTCTATTTCACCAGATATTCCTCCCGGAGGGGCGGGGACGAGGCAAATTCCTGCTGATAGGCCTCGAAGCCCGGACGGCCCATGAGGCCGTAGGTGGTCTTTTTGCCGCCTTCCACGCCGGGCTGGTCCAGGGGGTTGACGTTAAAAAGGAAGCCCGCCGCCACGGTGGCCGTTTCCAGGAGCATGAAGAGCTGCCCCAGGGTGAAAGGGTTGATTTCCGGGACCTTGATGGTGAGGTTGGGACGACCGGCCCGCATCAGGTTGAAGGCGGTGGCGGTATATTCCGTCTGGAGCAGCTCGTTAAAGCTGCGGCAACCCAGATAGCCCAGGTCGTCCTGGTCCCCCCACAGGGCCGGGATTTCCACCCGATGTTGAAAATTGGCCACTTCCACAAAGGTGATGAGTTTGTCAGGGGGACCTTCGATGTAAAGCTGCAACTGGGAGTGCTGGTCGGTGGTGCCCAGGGCCCGGACCGGCGTGGAGCCCGCATGCACCAACCGGCCCTCCAGATCATGGGCTTTTCCCAGGCTCTCGGCCCAGAGCTGGCAGAACCAGTCGCCCAGGGAGGCCAGGGACCTGGCGTAGGGCATAAAGACCAACATGGGACGGGACTTGGCCGTGGCGAAGAGGTAAAAGAGGGCGGCCAGACGGTAGGCCAGGTTTTCCTCGGGGACGGCGGTCTTGAGACGCACGTCCATGTAACGGGCCCCGGCCAGCAGTTCGTCCGCGTTGATGCCCGCCACCACCGCCGGCAGCAGCCCTACGGCGCTGAGCACCGAGTAGCGGCCCCCCACCTCCGGGGGCACCGGCAGGGTCTTGAAACCTTCCCGTTCCGCCAGCCGACGGAGCACGCCCTTTTCCGGATCGGTGGTGAGAATAAGGCGCTGCCGCAGCCGGTCTTCGCCGATCCGGCCTTTCAGAAGCTGGTAGAGAAACAGAAATTGGGCCAGGGTCTCGGCGGTGCCCCCCGACTTGCTGATGACGTTGACGGCCACCCGCCGGAGGTCCAGGCCGTCCAGGACGCCGTAGCAGTAATCCGGGTCAACGTTGTCCAGGATGTGCAGGCCGCACTTGTGTTGGCGCCGGGCCGGAGACAGGCGGTTGTGCTGCGGATGGCAGAGGGCCTGGTACAGAGCCTGGGTCCCCAGGGCCGAGCCGCCGATTCCCAGTACGACCAGGTCCCAGCACCACTCGAACAACGGCTTGGCCAGCTTTTGCACCTCCTCCAGGATTTCCGTCTGATAGGGGAGTTTGAAGAAACCCAGACGGCCGTCTTCCCGTCGGGCCGACAGGTCCTCATGGAGGGATGACAGGCGGGGATTCAGGGCCTGGAGTTCCTGGGACGTCAAGCCGACCCTGCCCACGAAGTCGGCCATGGCATAATTATAGTCCAGGCTGACGGCCATGCCGTCCGTCCAGGCCGGGTCCTGATAGCGTTTCATGCGCACCTCTCACGGATTCAGAACGTCGGAACTGAATTTTTGCCAAACCGCCGCCGCCCGCAGCGGGGGCGGTTTCTGCCATTGCCTCAGAATTTTATTACAAACTCAGGCACTTGGCCTGAATGTATCCTAGATCGGTCCGGGAGGCAAGGAAAGAAACGGCCGCAGGCGGGGGACGGCGGCCCTCAAATCCCGGGAGAGCCCGGTGCGAGGGGGGACCTCCGGACCCTTGATGTGGCCATCGGGAAGACGTCCCTGCTGCCCCTGTTCCCCTCCGGCAGGCGGCCCACCTCGCCGCGCCGGGGCGAACCCGGCCGGCTCTGTCTGTCTTGAAAGCCATTCCGTAGGGTGCGTCTCACGCACCATTGCCGGGCCGGCGGCGGGCAGGGACGCCCGCCCCGCCTACCTTTTCATATGTTGTGGGTGGGCCGCAGGCTCAGGCGCGACGGGCCTGGCCATGAGCGGTTCTGAAGTGCCCTCCAGGGAACAGACAGGCCTGCCGACCTCGCAAGGCGTTGGCGGGCTAAACCCCTTGACAGCGGGGCCGGGTCTGCGTATATAGAAAAACTACGCTGGGGGATCGTCCAACGGCAGGACAGCAGACTCTGGATCTGCCTATCTAGGTTCGAATCCTAGTCCCCCAGCCAGATTTATTAAGGCTGATCAACAGGTTAGGGGCGGCCCACCCCACCTTCAGGCTGTCCCCCGTTTGTCCCTGCCCCTCAAATTTTCCCTCGAAGATTTCCGTTTTTTCGTCACTTAATTCTTCCCTGAGCCGCGTTTGGGAAACCGTTGCCGGCCTCACCTTTTTGAGATCGCTTTTCCTTCCAAGCCGTCCAGGAGCTCTATCAGACGGCGTTTTCGGGCGTGCGCCTCCCTCAGGCTTTTCAGATATTGCGCCCATTTCGCCTGGTTGTTCGTTTCGGACATAACCTTTCCCGCCTTCCGAAGGTATTTTACCGCTTCCTGGTAGGCGCTGGGCTTGACCTGGGCGATCAATCGTTCCGCCTGGTTTTGCCAGATGGCCGCGGCCCGCTCCGGGGCGTGGGTTTTCACGGCGGTGGCGATGGCGTCTTCATTTATATCCAGCCATCCATAACGGCCTTGGGGACGCTGATCGTACCATTTCAGCACCTGGTCGGGCCTTTTCTCATGAATGGCGATGCCGATCAGTTCACCGAGCAGGGGAAAGGAAAGGGACCGCTCCGCCCCGGGCCGGTCCAGGCCGGAGGCCGGCAGGGGCCAGTCCTTCTGCTTCCAGGGCAGCTCACCCTTTTCCAGGTAGCGCAACAGGAATTCGCGCACCGGGGGCCAGACCTCGGCTTGTTCGCAGGCTCTCCGGCAGTCCCTGAAGGCCTGCGGCGAAGGGCTGCGCACGAATTCTTCCACCTGCAGGGCCGCCACCACCGGCCAGTTCTGTTCAAGCGTGCGCATCTCCCGCATTTTACCCCGTAGGCTGGCGCCGATACCGGGCCATTTTTCACCGATATCCCGCAGGCCTTCTGCTATCCATGTTTCGGCCTCCTGATAGCGCCCCGCCGCCACCAGCCGTGTGACCAGACGCTCATAGCTTTTCGTCCGTTTCGCCTCAGCCATGCACAGGGGAATAATCTCCTCCTCCCGGCCGGCCCGCTCCAGGGCATGGATGGCCCAATCGCTGAGCCGGTCGCGTTCGTAGTTGCGGCTGAAATCATCGGGGCCCTTGGTTCCTGTCAAGCCGTGCAAACGCGCCAGCAGCCGGTCGGCAAGAATGTTCCAGGCTGTTTGGGGATGCCCCCGGACAAGGTATTCCCCAAAGGCCTCGCATATCTCATAGGAATCCTCCAGCAAGGCGTCCAGGGCCCAGGTCAGCTTGTCGGCAGCATCCAGAGACGAACGGTCCAAGGCATTGACGACCACCGGCATGCATCCGGCAATTTCCTCAGCGGTTTCGCCCTCGTCGTGGGTCTCTTCCACCTGGCGAAGGCCGGTGGCCAGCAACTCCCGGCCCAAGGCCAGCACCTCGTCGGCGTGCCCCGCCGCGAGGAGTGTTTCCAGCTTTTTGCGAATCCCGGAATAGTCCGGCGTATAGCCCTCACCATTCCAATAGTTCTGCCAGCCGGGCTCCTTGCCGAGGTCCCTGATCTCCTTGCGCAGGCGCGTCACCAGTGATTCAATGTTGCCGGATATCAACCGGTGGCGGTCGGCCAGCTCCCTGGCCACTTCCGGGTATTGCCCGGCGAGATCATGGAGCAGAGCGATGAGCCGGGCTTTGCTTTGGGCCTTGAGAAAGACATCGATATCCTGTCGCATCTCCTCGGATATGACATTTTCATCATCAGCCGACGCCTCCTCCCCTATTGCCAGGCGTTCGTCATCCCGCTCTGCCTGGGGAACGCTCCGGTTATTGGCGACCCGGTCCCGGTATTCGAGCACCACCGCCACAGCATGCTTGCAGTGCAAGGCGTAGGGACAGGTGCAGGTCGAATCCGGCAGGCCGTCTTCGCCTATGGCCACCCTGGTAACATAGCGCGCCGACCCATGCACCCAGGCAATCAGGCCGCCGTCGTCCGTTACGGCCAGATCGGCCACACGTCCCTGCCGCTGATACTTTTTTCCCCGGGAAACAATGGTTTCGCCGGCCCAGGCTTCGATATCATCCCAGGTGAGACACGAAAACTGTTCCCGCGCAGTCCTCTTTTCCGGCATTGGTTTACCTTTCCGGCGCCCTCGTTTTAGGAAAATGGTCCTGACCGGAGAGCCTCTTGAAAAAGTCCATTGTTAGAGAGCTTCTTGAAAAATTTCCGCCGCAACGTCAGGGTTTCCGAAATATCGATATATCTTGACCCACTCTGCCACCAGGGCCGCATGGACCTTCTCCCCCAGCCCCGACCGGGCAAATTCCGCCAAGGCCCGAGAAAAGG
>VGSQ01000063.1 GCA_016874975.1 Deltaproteobacteria bacterium | reverse complement strand
ACCCGAAGTCCCCCTTTGGAAAAGGGGGATTTAGGGGGATTTTAAGTAAAATCGGTATGTTATGATGTAAACTGGTTTTTTCTTAAGTTAGCGCCAATGGGGGGTTGGGGGTAGGGGGGCGAATGGGGCGCCTCCTTGTCATTACGAATAATTTCGCCACCCCCACCCCAGCCCTCCCCCATCAAGGGGGACCGAGTCTGAGATGAAGGCTCTTCCATGTCCGGAGGCCTTTTTGATATGCGACTCCTTTAATCTTAAGGCCGAAACATCAATGCTGGAAGGCAATATCCTTGTTAATGCCTTGTGAGCAAAAATCGTGCCGGACAGCAATGCCTCGGCGCGGGTTTCAACCCCGGCCCTCCCTTGACTCTCTCCGCTAGTCGACCACCTCCCGATAGCCCGCCGGGGTGATGGTGGCGAAATAGAAGGGGGGGGCCACCTCTTCCTTGGCCTGGGCCTGTTTTTCCAGGAATTCCCGGCTGATGGCCAAAAGCTCGGCCAGGGACGCCTCCTGGGCCAGGACTTTCACCAGGCGCATCTCCATGCCCAGGTGGCGGGGCATGACCAGCTGGTTGGCCGGCGGGCTCAGCCGCAACGGGAGCTCCCCCTCCTCGCTCCCCAGGAGATAGAGGCGATACCCCGGCGGGGCCAGTTCCGGGGAGAAACCGGCCAGGATGAAGTAGATCCGTTGCAGGCCCTCGGGGCCGGGGCTGTGGGCCTCCAGATGCCGGGCGTAGCCGCGGGACAGAAAAGGCAGGGCAAACTCCAGGAGGTCGTCAGGGTCCTCCAACCCCCGACGGCGGGCGACCTCGGCCTTCAAGGCCAGGGACAAGGGCACGCTCACCCCCGCTCCGCCGCTCAGGACGGCGAGGCGGCGTCCCAGGGGAAAGAGCTTTTTCACCGCAAAATATTCGGGTCGGCCGTCGGCCCCGAACCGGGTGGCCCGGCTGTCCGTGGCCAACACGAGGCCGTGGGCGTTGAACGCCGCCAGCGCCTGGGTCATGGCAAACTCCTGTCTTTCTTGAAAAGCATGCTGTGGGGGAAGGGGCTAAGGGGCGCACCCCTCCTCGTTCTTAAGCTCCTGCTTGGGAAGGTGAATTCCCCCCACCAACCTCTGCTTGGGGACCTTATGCCCCTTTGCCCCGGCCTCCTTCCGGCTCCGGTCCTTCAGCCGGCTGGAAGCTTTCCTCCTCCGGCGGCAGGGGCGTGGCCTGGGGATTCCACAGGAGGCGCACCTGGGAGCCTGCCAGGGGGAATTCCCGGTCCACCATGAGCTCAGTATAAGGGGCCCCGGGGGTGAGCTCCCGCCAGGCGGAAGAGGGCGGACCCAGGAGGCGGGAAAGTTTCGGCAGCTTCGCCAACTGGTTCTCAGCAGAGGCATTAATGATGGTCAGCACCCGGCCCGGGCCCCGGTCTCGGCTCTTCAGCAGCAGCACCACCGGTTCCCCCCGGGGACTGAGCCGCACCTGGGGGCCTTCCTCCAGCAGCACCGGACAGTCCCGCTTCAACCGGTTCACCCGGGTGACGAAGTCCGTCAGGTCGTAGCCGGGCTCTTCCCAATCCTCGGGGCGGGTCTCCACCACGTGCAGTTTTTTGCGGAAGCCGTATTCATAACCCACCGGCATCATCAAACCCGAGGAGAAGACCGCGGCGAAGAGGTAACGCTGCCGGGCCACGCCCTGGTCGGCCCCCGTTTCCGCGGCCAGGCGTTCGGTGTCATGGCTTTCTGGAAAGCTCACCGAAGGGGCCAGCCGGCGGAACCGGGCATATTGCTCCAGGCACCAATCTTCCTGGAAATCCCACCACTTGGAGCTGTTATAGAGAAAGTCGAAGCCTGCGGTGGCCAACTGGGAGCATTCCTCCAGACGGCAGCCCAGGGTTTCCGCAAAAAACCGGACCTCCGGAGAGTAACCCCGGGCGGAGGCGATGAGGCGTTCCCAGAACCACCCCGGTATTTTGTAGGCCGCGTCGGCCCGGAAGCCCTGGAAACCCAGGTCGAGATAATATTCCAGCACCCGGCGCCAGTAGGCCGACAGCCCGTCGGGGTCGGGGACCGGCCAGTATTCCAGCTCCGCCAGGTCGCCCCACACCGTCACCTTGGTGGCGTCGGCGGGGTCGATGGCCCCGGGGTGCTTGATGCGCCCCGCAGCATCCCGGGCATACCAGTGGGGCTGCTCCGTGGTCAGGGGGGAGTCGATGGCGGTGTGGTTGATCACCAGATCCAGCATGACCCTGAGACCCCGGCGGGAGGCGGCCTTAAGATAGCGGCGCAGGGCCGCTTCGGGGTCGCCGCCGTTTTCGGGGTGGAACAGGGGATTGACGCCGAAGTAATCCCTGACCGCGTAAAGGCTCCCGGACAGGCCGGGAGGGTGGATGGGGTTGAGATAAATCCAGGTGAAACCCATGGCGGCGATGCGGTCCAGGTGGTCCTCCCAGCGGGGGATGGGCCCGATGAGGAGAGGAAAGAGATTGTAGATCAGGGCGGCCTCGGACATAGTTGACTAAACTCCTTGAATTGTCGTGGAAAACTACCTGATTCCCCGCGTTGCGCACCCGCCCCCGGGCGTTGGCGGTTCACGCCGCCGGGTCCGGCGGGGCTCCATTTACCGGCAGTAAGGCTGAGCCGCAGGCTCCTGCGCACCTGGGGGCGGCTTACTGCTCACCGTTCAAACTCCGCCCCTGTCGGGCCAGACTCCGGGCCAGGTCCCCGGCGGCGGCGTGCCTGGTGAGATTTTCCAGGAATATCGGTATCTTCCGGCGCCAGTTGGGGTATTCCCGGATGGTGCCGGGCAGATTCTGTTGGGCCCGCAGTCCGAAAACCTCCTCGAGGCGCACTTCCAGCAGGGCTGCGGCGCCGGCCCCCAGATACGCCGCCACCCCGCGGCGCACCGCAGCCGGGCAGGAGCCCGAGGCAGCCAGGCCCGGGGCCTCTTCTTCAGCCAGCAAACCCTGCTGCGTCAGGGCGGTGGTGAAGCGCCGGCGCTCCTCGGGCCGCAGGGCGGCGTCCGCGGCGGCCTGCTCCGGTTGGGGGTAGAGGTTCAGCTTCTTTTTCCAGGCGATGTCCCGTCCCTCCCAGTAACCCGCCAGGGTGGGAAGGTCGTGGGTGGTGATGGCCGCCAGGGCCTGTCGGGGGTAGTCCCGGGGTGAGCGGCAGCCTCCCTCCGGGGTGCGCTCAAAATAAAACACCTTGTAGGAAAATATGTCCCGCCGGGCCATCTCCGTGCGGACCCGGGGGGCCACCGTGCCAAGGTCCTCGCCGATGATCAGGGTGCGTCGGCGTCGGCTCTCCAGGGTCAGAATGGCCAGCAGCTCCCTGAAAGGATAATACACATAAGTTCCCTGGTTCGCCTCCATCCCGGCCGGAATCCAAAAAAGGCGGAAGAGGCCCATGATGTGATCCAGACGCAGGATGCCCTCCGGGGGGCAGTTGGCCCGCAGAGTGTGGATGAAAAGGTGAAAGCCCGACTCCCAAAGGGCCTCGGGCACCATGGGGGGGAGCCCCCAATTCTGCCCCCGAGGATTGAAGGCGTCCGGCGGGGCCCCCATGGCGGCGTCCTGGGCAAAGAGCCCGGGGTGGGCCCAGGTCTCAAAACCTCCGGCGGCGGCCCCCAAGGCCAGATCGTGATACAGGCTGAAGGGTAGGCCGGCCTGGCGGGCGGCGCGCCGCGCTCCGGAGAGTTGGGAGGAGGCCAGCCATTGGCCGTATTGGTGCAGGAGGATGGCCTGGCCATGGGCTGCGGCGAAGTCCTGCACCTCACGATTGTCGGGATGGCGGTAAGTCTCCGGCCAGCGCCGCCAGTCGCCCCGTCCCAACTTTTCCACCAGGGCGCAGTAAACTCCGTAGCGCTCCAGGGACTTGCCCCCCTCTGCCACAAACCTGGCCAAGTCCCGGCCCCGGTCCGTCAGCGGCGCCTGGGGGGGGCCGTGGCGCTCCAGGAATTCCTGGAAACACAGGGACAGCGCCCGCCGCTTCAGCCGGAAAAGCTCCGGATAGCGGACCAGGCGGGTGTCCCGGAGACGCCGGCGCGAGGCGACAAAATCCGGGGAACAGGCCAGCCGGTGGGTCAGGGACGAAGAGTTCCACTCCGGCGTGGCCTCCAGGTCCAGGTAAAGAATATTCAGGAAGAGGCGGCTGGCGGGAGAGTAGGGGCTCATGTCGGCCCGGGGAGAGGGAACCGGGGCATGCAGGGGATTGATGCCCACAAAGGCCGCCCCCAGTTCGGCCGCACCGGAAGTCAGGGTGCAAAGATCGGAGAAGTCGCCCATCCCCCAGTTGCGGCGGCTTCTGAGGGCATAAAGGGGGGCCCCCAGACCCCAAAGACGCCGATCCCCCCCCAGGATGGGCGGCAGGTGCGCCCGAGGCGGGGCCACGATCAGGCGGCAGGCTCCCGTTTCTTCACCCTCAGGATGCCGCAGGGCGACGTCCATCTCGTAATACCCCGGGTCCAGGTCCCGGGGCAGGGGCAAGGCCAGACGCAGGCGCCACCGCCGGCCCCGGGCGACCCGGCCCGGCAGCCGCATCGTGGCCGGATCAATCTCCCAGGACCGGTGTTCTCCGGATTCGCCCACGAGGCTGACCCGACCCTCCAGGCGCGCCGGCACCTCCGGGCGGAGGGCGGTCAGATTGAGGCGCAGCTCCGGGGCCGGGCCTTCCTGCTGCACCAGCTCCACCGGTTTCAGAAACCGGTTCCAGTGCCGCCGCCGCCGGAGTTGCACGGATTCGGCCAACAGCTCCGGGTCCTGCCACGGCACCCCCATGGCGGTGAGCAGCGCCTGAAAGGCGGCGGTTGAGGTTTGCCGCAGGGCGCCGCGGCCGTCCCAGTATTGCGGCGCGATGCCGCAAAGCCTCCCCAACAGAGACAACTGCCGGTCCATTGCCGGGGACACCTCCTTGCCAAAATTTCCCCTGCCCGGAGGTTTCCGCAGGCGAGACGCCTGCGCCACCGGAGCCGCCGCTCCCCCGGACCTCTCCCCGGAAGCCGCTTTGCGGGTTTGTGGAGGGAGCCCCGGACTCATGGCCGCCGGCTCCCGGGGTGAACCAGGGAACCGGCGGCAAGGCGGCCACCTTCCCCAGACCTTTCAAATCTTTACCAGTTCATACTTCCGGCTGCCCATCCCCAATTTTTCCGCGTACTCCAGTTGGAGGGGCCAGTCGATCTGGGGGTAGATGTCCTTGAATTTGTCGCTCCCCGGCGCAAGGTCCTTGAGGTCCGAACCAGGCAGGCCGGGGGCCTGGTTCACCAGGTCGGCCGAGGCCTGGTCGATGGCCACGGGGTCGTGGGAGGCCAGCACGCCGATATCGCCCACAACGGGGAAGTCGTTGAAGCCGTAGCAGTCGCAGGCCGGCGACACCTGGGTGACGAAGTTGATGAACACCGCCCGGTCCTTTTTGTCCAGCATGACCCCATAGGCGTATTCCATCATCTTTTTCAGGAACACCGGGATGGCTTCGTTCCACTGGATTTCGATGTTGCCGTAGGGGCAGGTGGAGATGCATTCGGCGCAGCCCACGCACTTCTTGGGGTCAATGACCGCCTTGCCCGCCTCCAGGTCCAGGTGGATGGCCTCCACCGCACAGTGGGCCACGCATTCGCCGCAGCCCACGCATTGTTTCCCCACCACGGGGGAGATGTTGCTGTGCTGGGCCATCTTGCCGGCCCGGGAGGCGCAGCCCATGGCCAGGTTTTTCAGGGCGCCGCCGAAGCCCGCCATTTCGTGCAACTTGAAATGGCTCATGACCACCAGGCCTTCGGCTTCCACGACGGCTTCGGCGAGGTGCACCGTCTGGAATTGTTCCTGGTTGATGTCCACCAGGACTTCGGCCTTGCCCCGCAAACCGTCGGCGATGACGATGGGGGCCCGGGTGACGGCAAAGGCGAAGCCGTTTTCAATGGCCGTGGTGAGGTGGCTCACGGCCTCCAGGCGCGTGCCGATGTAGAGCGTGTTGGCGTCGGTGAGGAAGGGCCGGGCCCCCGCGTTCCAGAGCTCATCCACCACCAGGCGCACGAAATTGGGGCGGATGTAACTGGTGTTGCCCTTCTCCCCGAAGTGAATCTTGACGCCGATGAGCGGCCGCTTCTTCCTGCGCTGAACGATGCTCTTCACGTCCAACGCCTGCAAAAGCTTCCCGAATTTCTGGAAATTGGTCTCCTTGAGGGAGGCCCTCAGGTCCATGAAGTAAACCGTGCTGGGCATAGGGGTCACCTTGGTTTCAGATGGAAAAACTTGTGCCAACCAGGGCTTCGCCCTGGACCCAATAATCAAAAAATCAAATATTCAAATAACCCACATCATCTTCGGGAACGCACCGCGAACGCCCGCCTCCCGTGGAGCACTTCCTGGCCGGCGCTGAAGCTGAAGCCCAAGGCACCCCTCCAAAAAGGGTCCTTCACCGGCCCTGACCATACAGACTGGTCGCTAAACTGAAATATTGGATCCAGATTAATTTGGGAAGCCCCTTTTTGAAAGAGGGCTTTTAACTCATGAATGCTGGGCATCCGCCAGCCGCCCCCGGCCGCACTGAGGCCCTCCGTCCATCCCTTGGCCTGGTTCCAGGTGGTGTCCCGGTCCGGGCCGACATACCATTCCAGGCCCGTGGCGCTGTCGGTGATGACATTGTCCTTGGCCCTGGTGAACCTGATTTTTATGGGAGCCGGGAGCATCTTGGTGTGGCCCTCGGGGCCGCTTTCCACTATGAGGCGCACCGACGAGGTCCAGGCGTCGGAATAGGGAAAGATTTCATAGGCGGACGTGGGGAATAATCCTTTAAAGGCAAACTTGCCGTCCCCGCCGGTGGTGGCCTCAAACTGCTCATAGCCCTTGATGGGCTGCACCTGCTTGGCGATCATCTTCACTTTGGCCATAGGTTGGTCCTTGCCGTCCACCACCTGGCCCTCCAGGGAACTGCTATAGCCGCAGCCCCAAACCACCAATAACATCAAAGCCATCATGCCCAACAGGTACCAGCGAGCCATGTTTAACCTCCTGTTATCATTTTGTAATTTGTCCAATTGGCCTTGCTTTAAAAAAAGGGCAATTGGGTGCCACGCACCATTAATGCCGGTAATCAAGGCTCCATGCACGTCAAAGCGTCTCCCTCTCCCCCGATGGGGGAGAGGGTCGGGGTGAGGGGGAATTCTTCTTTGCATTGGCTATCAGATCAAAGATGGCCTGCAAAACCGCTTCGGTCTCCTGGAGGACCTCGTTATTCCAAAACCTGACCACCCGATAGCCCATCTTGTTTAAATAAGCCGAACGCTCAGTATCCTGTGCCTCGTTTTCGGCATGTTGGCCGCCGTCCACTTCGATGACCAGATTTTTCTCCAGGCAGATGAAATCGACAATATAGGGGCCGACCGGATATTGCCGCCGGAATTTGCAGCCGCCCAGCCTGCGGTTGCGCAAATGATACCACAGCCGCCTTTCGGCATCGGTCATGCTCTGACGCAAGGCCCGGGCGAATTCCCTGGTCAAGCAAGCCACCCCTCACCCCGGCCCTCTCCCCTCGCAGGGGAGAGGGGGAAAAGCATGGGGCTTTCAGAGGTGATGGTACCAGATTTGGTGCTCATGGTGCACCATGGTTTGATTGGCGATACGGAAGAGGCTCGCGGCTCTCGTATGCCAGGTAGTCAAATATGAGCCTTTGGTTCACCCATAAATCATAATAAATTATCCCCCTCGGCCCGTCCCTCTACCCCGCCGGGGGAGAGGGGGAGGAGGAACTTCAAAGAAGATGTCATCGCTCTTGTCGGATTGTTTCATCTTAGGAGATTCGGAACGGTTGTCAAGGTCTTGGGGGCGGGCGGGGGGCCGTCGGGGTCCCGGCCCCCCGAAGCCGCGGTTCAGGTATTTGGAGAGAGCCCCGGGCCCATGAGCGACTCTCCGGCGAAGTCCGACCCCGGGGCCGTGTTAGCGGCCAGGGGTGGACGCCTCATGATCGCTTCGGGGAGCCGACGGCCCGGCTCCACCTGGTTTCCCGGAGGGTGCGGCTGCAGCAAAGGGAGTCCGGCCGGGCGGCCGGAAAAAATGGCAAGTTCCCGGCCCCGCCGGACCGGATGAAGAGAATCCGGTGGAGTTTCCCGGCCGATTCCCCTATAATGCCCGTGTTGCAGAAGCCGTTGGGGGGGCGAGGGGACCGCAGGCCTTTCACCCACCGGCCCGGTGCAACCTTCTGAGGGCATGTTTTAAGGCCCTGCAGCCGCCCGGCGGAGGCTGAGGGTGCTGAGATTGAGGCCGACGGCAGTCCGACCTGCCGGGGCCCGTCATCCTGATCCATAGAAATCATGGCGCCAACCGAGACTCGTCGCACTCTGTGGTTCAGTCTGGCCGGAAGCCTGGCCGGCTTTTTCCTTTTCCAACCTCTGGTGGTGCTGGTCTACAATCTGGCCCCCGCCACCTGGCATGAGTTCGGGGACATCGCCCTCTGGAAGCGCCTCCTGGAGATGTCCACGACTTCCACCAGCCTGTTCATGGGGACGGTCTTCGCTCTGTTCGGGGGCGCTTCCGGGTGGTACTTCGGCTCCTGGCTCGAGCACCGCGAGCGCCTGGCGGCCGAGCGGCTGGAATCGGCCCGGCGGCTGGCGGCCCTGGAAACCCTGAAGGAACTGATGGTCACCCTGGCCCATTACATCCGCAACGCCAATATGGTCATCGGCGGCTTCGGCGGGCAGTTGGGCCGCCACTTGGACGACCCCCGGCAACAGGAGCGCCTGGCGCATATTATTCAGGCCTCCCGGGAAATCGAGGCGGTCATCGATTCCCTGGAGCATCTGACGGAGTTGAGCACCACCCAGTACGTGGCCAGCGGCAGCGCCCGGCTCATCGACCTCAAAGAGGAACTGGAAAAGCGCCTGGGCGGGGCGAAGCAATGAGGGGAGGGCCGATGGCCGCGCCCCCCGCCCCTCTCCTCCACGGCATCGGGTTCCGGGGAGAGGAGCTTCAAGGAGGACGTACAACCACCGTGTTGACAGGTCTGTCGTGATGAATGGCTCCGTAATCTTCCGCCGCCTGGCCCCCCTGGCTCTGGCGGCCTTTTTGCATCTGGTGGGCTGCGTCAAGGTAGGCCCCGACTACGTCCGGCCGCCGGTGAGCCTCGCCGACCGCTGGCTGGAGGCCGGGGACCGGCGTCTGAACACGGCCCCGGCGGAGCACCGGGACTGGTGGAAGGTCTTCCAGGACCCGGTGTTGGACCGGCTGGTGGAGGACGCCTATACCCAGAACCTGACCTTGCAGGCGGCCGGGGTGCGGGTGCTGGAGGCCCGGGCCCAACTGGGGGTGGCGACGGGGGCGCTCTATCCCCAGACCCAGCAGGCTTTCGGGTACCTGGAAAAAAACCGGCTCAGCGGCCGGGCTCCGGAAGCGGTGCACAACCCCAACTTGGGCTACGCGGTGAGCGAGATCGGCGTCAGAGCCGCCTGGGAGCTGGATTTCTGGGGCAAATACCGGCGGGCCGTGGAGTCGGCCGACGCGAGCCTCCTGGCCGCGGTGAGCGACTACGACGCGGCCCTGGTCTCCCTGTTGGGGGACGTGGCCGCCTCCTATATCGCCATCCTCACCCTGGAAAAGCGCCTGGCCATCGCCCGTCAGAACGTGGAGACCCAGAAGGGGAACCTGGACCTGGCTACCGCCCGCTTTCAGAGCGGCGCCACCTCCCAGCGGGACGTGGAGCAGGCCCGGACGGTGCTGCTCAACACCCAGGCGGCGATTCCCACCCTGGAGACCCAGGTGCGCCAGGCCAAGCACGCCCTGAGCGTGCTGTTGGGCAAGCCGCCCGAAACCCTGGGGGGACTCCTGAAGGGATCGGGGGAGATCCCGGCGCCGCCGCCCCAGGTGGCGGTGGGGATTCCCGCAGACCTGCTGCGGCGCCGGCCCGACGTCAGGAGCGCCGAATTCCGGGCCATGGCCCAGTGTGCCGGCATCGGCGTGGCCAAGGCGGACCTGCTCCCGGCCTTTTCGCTGTCCGGCGCCTTCGGCTTTCAGGCCGGCGACGTGGGCAATTTCAAGCTGGCGGACATGTTCCAGTGGCGGGCCCGCACCGGGTCTGCCGGACCCTCCGTCACCTGGAACATCCTCAATTACGGCCGCCTGGCCAATCTGGTGCGGGTGCAGGACGCCCGCTTCCAGGAGCTGCTCCTGGCCTATCAGCACACCGTGCTCCAGTCCCAGAAGGAGGTGGAGGACGGGCTGGTGGCGTTCCTGAAGTCGCAGGAGCGGGCCGCCCTGCTGGCCGAAGGCGTCCAGGCGGCCAAGCGCTCCCTGGAGCTGGCGGTGCTCCAATACCGGGAGGGCATCACCGATTTCACCACGGTGCTCACCGCGCAGCAAGCCTTGTTGAGCGAACAGGACAGCCTGGCCGTCACCCTGGGGGACATCTCCCGCAGTCTGGTGGGAGTTTACCGGGCCTTGGGCGGGGGCTGGCAGCTCCGGGAAGGGCGGGACTTCGTGTCCCCGTCGGTCAAGGCGGAAATGGCCCGGCGCACCCGCTGGGGCCGCCTGCTGAGCCCGGAGGCCTACCCCCCGGCGGAAACGGAACAGCCCGGGCCGTCGGTGCGGCCGCCGGACTGGTGATGCGAATAGGTTTCAGGTTTCAGGTTTTAGGTTTTGGGATCTGAGAAGACGGCCAGACCAGGGGCCGGCATGGCATGGCGGCGTCGGCGTCTCGCCGGTGGGTATCCGGGTATCGACGTTTTTTCCCAGAACCCAGAACCCAAATCCCATGATGGTGTGGGAGAAATGATGAGTGACCAGATGAGAACCCCGAAAACCCTCGTTCCCAAGCTCCTGCTTGGGAACGCATTTGCCCCCGAAGCTCTTGCTTCGGAATACGGTGATTTGGCCAGATAACGTTGATTTTGTTGAAAGAACCTCTGGCAGTTTGACCAGGCGAACGGCGGGATGCGCTTCGCTTTCCCGCCCTACGGCCTACGGAAGGGTGATGCGGGTTCCGGGGAAACGGCCAGACCAGGGGCCGGCAAGGCATGGCGGCGTCGGCGTCTCGCCGGTGGGTATCCGGTTATCGACATTTTTTCCCAGAACCCGGAACCCGGAACCCAAAACCCATGATGGCGTGGGAGAAATGATGAGTGACCTGATGAGAACCGCGCCACGGTTCGGGGTGCGGCTCCCGGCGTTATTCCTGACGGCTGCCCTGGGTCTCGGCCCGGCGGCCTGCGGCGAAAAGACGGCCTACACCCCGCCGCCCCCTCCCAAGGTGACGGTGGCCCAGCCGGTGCGGCAGCCGGTCACCGACCATCTGGAATTCACCGGCAACACCCAGGCGGTCAACACCGTGCAGCTCCGGGCCCGGGTGGAGGGGTACCTGGAGCAGGTGCTCTTCAAGGACGGCGAGCAGGTGCAGAAGGGGCAGTTGCTGTTCCTCATCCAGCAAAACACTTACCAGGCGAAGCTGAAGAAGGCCGAAGCCGACATCCTGGGCCAGAAAGCCAGACTTCTGCACGCCCGGCAGGAGTTCGCCCGCTACTCCACCCTGGTGAAGCAGAAGGCCGCCTCGCAGAGCGACGTGGACAAGTGGCAGTTCGAGCGGGACGCGGCCCAGGCGGCCCTCCTGGCGGCGGAGGCGCAGCGCGACCTGGCCAAACTGGACCTGGGCTACACCCGGGTGAGTGCGCCGTTTGCCGGGCGCATCGACCGGCGCCTCAAGGACCCGGGCAACCTGGTGGGAGCAGGGGGCGAAGAGACGGTGCTGGCGGAAATCAACCAGATCGACCCCATTTACGTCTACTTCACCGTCAGCGAGCGGGACCTGCTCCGCCTCCGGGACAAGGCCGACACCCCCCTGGAGAAGGCCCCCCAGGAAAGCCTGCCGGTCTTCATGGGGCTGGCCAACGAGAAGGATTACCCCCATCGGGGACGCCTGGACTTCGCCGCCATCACCGTCACCCAGACCACCGGCACCCTGTTGTTGCGGGGGGTGTTCGCCAATCCGGAGAGCAGGATCCTGCCGGGCCTGTTCGCCCGGGTGCGGGTGCCGGTGTCCCGGGAGAAACCGGCGCTGCTGGTGCCCCAGGTGGCCCTGGCCTTCGACCAGTTGGGCTCCTATGTGCTTATCGTCAATGAGAAAAACGTCGTGGAGCGCCGGGGCGTGACCCTGGGCGCCCAGGTGAACGAACTGCGCGTCGTGGCGTCAGGGCTGACGGGAGACGAACGGGTGGTGGTCAAGGGGCTGCTGCGGGCCATTCCCGGGCGCCGGGTCCAGCCTGAAACGGCAGGACAGCCCAAGCCTCCGGCATCAGACGGCCAAAAGGCGGGAACATGATTTCCCGTTTTTTCATTGAACGGCCCATCTTCGCCAACGTCATCGCCATCATCATCATGGTCCTGGGCCTGGTGAGCTTCAACTTCCTGCCCGTGGCCCAGGTGCCCGATATCGTGCCGCCCACCGTCCAGGTGTCCACCAAGTACCCGGGCGCCAGCGCCGAAATCATCGCCCAGACCGTGGGCATCCCCATCGAGCAGGCGGTGAACGGGGTGGAGAATTCCATCTACCTGTCGTCCCAGAGCGGCAGCGACGGCAGCTACACCCTCACCCTCACCTTCAAAGTGGGCGCCGACCTGAACACCTCCCTGGCGCTGGTGCAGAATCTGGTGAACAGCTCCCTGTCCCAGTTGCCCGCCGCGGTCCAGGAGCAGGGGGTGACGGTGAAGAAGGTGTCCACCGACATCCTGCAGGTGATCTGTCTGTATGCCGAGGACGACCGCTTCGATGACACCTTTCTGTCCAACTACGCCGTCATCAACCTGCAATACCCCCTGGGCCGTCTGGATGGCGTGGGCCAGATCCGGGTGGTGGGCGCCGGGGCCTACAGCATGCGGGTGTGGCTGGACCCCGACAAGCTGCAGCATTTCAACCTCACCACCCTGGACGTGGTGGACGCCGTGCGGCGGCAGAACGTCCAGGTGGTGGCCGGCCAAGTGGGGGGCCCGCCGGCGCCGGACGGCCAGGCCTACCAGTTCACCGTCAACGCCCTGGGCCGGCTGAGCGAGGTGGAGCAGTTCGAAGACATCATCGTCAAATCGTCTGACCAGACGGGGACCACCTCCCAGGTGGTGCGTCTGCGGGACCTGGCCCGGGTGGAGCTGAGCCAGCAGTCTTTCATCAACTTTGCGGGCCAAAGCGGGCTCAAGGCCGCCAACATCATGATCTATCCACTGCCCGGGGCCAACGCCCTGCGCACCGGCGCCAACGTGCGCCAGGCCATGGCGGCAATGAGCAAGGATTTTCCCCCGGGCCTGACCTACGCCATCGAATATGACACCACCATTTTCGTCCGGGCGGCCATCGATTCGGTATATGAAACCCTGTTCGAAGCGGGCCTGCTGGTGCTGCTGGTCATCATGGTGTTCCTGCAGAACTGGCGCGCCACCCTGGTGCCCGCCACCACCGTGCCGGTAACCATCATCGGCGCCTTCATCGCCATGGCCCTGCTGGGGTTCAGCATCAACCTGATGACCCTGTTCGCCCTGATTCTGTCCATCGGCATCGTGGTGGACGACGCCATCGTCATCGTGGAGAACTCCGCCTACTACATCGAACGGGGCCTGCCGCCCAAGGAGGCCACCATCAAGGCCATGGGCGAGCTCCTCGGTCCGGTGCTGGGCATCACCCTGGTTCTCACCGCGGTCTTTCTGCCCGCTGCCTTCTTCCCCGGCATCACCGGTCAGCTCTTCCGGCAGTTCGCCATGGTCATCGCCGCCACCGCGGTCATCAGCGCCATCAACGCCATCACCCTGAAGCCGGCGCAATGCGCCCTGTGGCTCAAACCCCGCCGGGACGAAACCCCCAACTGGTTCTACCGGGGCTTCAACCGGGTCTACGGCCTGATGGAGAGGGCCTATGTCCACCTGGTGCGATGGATGGTGGCCCGACCGGGCTGGATGGCGCTTCTCTTTGCGGTGATCGTGCTGAGCGCGGGGTGGCGCTTCGCAGTGCACCCCACCGGCTTCCTGCCCACGGAGGACCAGGGGTATTGCGTCGTGTCGGTGCGACTGCCCGAAGGCGCCACCCAGCCCCGGGTGAGGGCGGTGGCGCGACAGGTGGATGAAGTGATGCAGCAGGCGCCGGGGCTGAAGGCCTGGGTGACGGTGGGGGGCTTTTCCGTCCTGGACGGGGCCAACGTCTCCAACGGCTTCACCACCTGGGTGGTGTATGAGGATTGGCAGAAGCGGGGCGCGGCCCTGAGCCAGGAGCGCGTCATCGCCCACCTCCGGCGGCATTTGGACCCCATCCAGGAGGCGGTGTTCGTAGTGCTGGTGCCGCCCTCCATCCGGGGGTTGGGCCAGGCCGGCGGCTTCCAGATGATGCTGGAAGACCGCGGTGGCCTGGGGCTGGGGGAATTGCAGAAAGTCCTGTTGGAGGTCATCCGGGCCGGCGAGAGCCAGCCGGGACTGCACCACCTGACCACCACCTTCAGCGCCCGCAGCCCCCAGCTCTTCCTGGACATCGACCGCACCAAGGCCGAATCCCTGGGGGTGCCTTTGAGCGACGTCTTCAACACCCTGCAGTCAGCCCTTGGATCATCTTTTGTTAATCTTTTCAACAAGTTCAATCAGGTGTTCCAGGTCTACGTGCAGGCCGACGCCCCCCACCGGCTGGAGCCCGAAGACCTCCGGGGCCTCTATGTGCGCAACAACAAAGGGCAAATGGTGCCGCTGGGGACGCTCCTGGAGGTGCAGCGCACCCAGGGGGCGGAACTGGTGACCCGCTACAATCTCTACCCGGCGGCTGCCATTTTCGGCGCCGCCGCCCCGGGCTACAGCTCCGGTCAGGCCCTGAACCTCATGGAGCAGGTGGCCGCCCACACCCTGCCCCAGGGCCTGGCCTACGACTGGACGGCCACCTCCTACCAGGAAAAACAGGTGGGCTACCAGGCCTACTTCATCTACGCCCTGTCCCTGCTGCTGGTGTACCTGGTCCTGGCGGCCCAGTACGAGAGCTGGACCTCGCCCGCGGTGGTCATCGTCACCGTGCCCATGGCCCTGGTGGGCATACTCCTGGCCCTCCTGGTGCGCGGCATGGACAACAACCTGTTCACCCAGGTGGGGCTGGTGCTGATGATCGCCCTGGCCAGCAAGAACGCCATCCTCATCGTGGAGTTCGCCCGGGAGTTGCGCCGGGAGGGCCGCTCCATCCCCGAGGCCGCGGTGGAGGCCACCCGGCGGCGCTTCCGCCCCATCATCATGACCTCCTTCGCCTTCATCATGGGGGTGGCGCCCCTGCTGCACAAGATGGGGGCCGGGGGCGCCAGCCAGCAGGCCATCGGCACCGTGGTCTTCGGCGGCATGCTCTCCTCCACCCTGCTGGCCATCCCCTTCGTCCCCGTCTTTTACGTCCTGCTGCAAAGCCTGAGCGAATGGTGGCGGCCGCCAACGCCACGCTGAGCCTGCTGCCGGGGAACAGCTTTTGGGTTATGGTTTTAGGTTTTAGGTTTTGGGTGAGGCTCTTGCAAAATTCTCTCTTTGTCCTGGGAAAGGGCGGCGGTTTTGAAAACGCTCTCCAAGATGGCAACCTCTTTCATGGTGCGCGGTGCGCACCCTACGCGGGGACCAGAACATCGGAGGATTCTGTAGGGTGCGCACCGCGCACCATGATTTTTCGGAAATCGTAATACTGTCCGTAAGTTTTGCAAGAAGCTCGGGTTTTACACCATTTTGCGGTGGCACAGGCTTTCCAGCCTGCGGCTACATTTTTTTTACATTTCAGAGATAATTCAATCTCATAGCCGATAAAAACCAACTTTTTCGCCACAATCAGGATCCGAAACTTGAATAATAAGTTTCCGGTTCGTTTATGTAGGACACCCGCCCCCGGGTGTCCCTGCGCAGGCTGGAAGCCTGCGCCACCAGGGCTTTTCATTGTTTTGAGAGAGCCCCAGGCTCATGAGCGACTGCTCTTAAAATGTTTATCGTAGGGTGCGTCTTACGCGCCAAAGACGGTGCGTGAGACGCACCCTACATTTTCATGGTTTTGGGTGTTCCACCGGTACATGAGTGGCTCGTTCCCAAGTTCTGCTGGGGAACGCCCCTGGAACCGAAGCTCCTGCTTCGGACCGCTGCGTCAAGGGACAGCCGGGCCGCCGCCCGTTAAAGGATGGGGGGATTTGCGCCGATAAACAGAATGCCGGCCTGAACAGGGCGGCAGACTCGGGTGTGGAGCGGGCGGTCTCCTCGTGATTGTCATCATCGGCCTCGTTGTGGTCACCATAGCCACCATCGGCGGCTTCATCATGGCGGGCGGCAACCCCCTGGTGCTGCTGCAATGGGCCGAATTCGTCATCATCGGGGGCGTGGCCGCGGGCGCCCTGCTGATCTCCACCCCCAGGACCGTCCTCAGCAAAATCATCAAGTACCTGCTCAGCTCCCTCAAATCCGGAGGGCCCAGCAAGGAAAATTTTGTGGAGCTCCTGCAGCTCCTCTATGAAATCTTCCAGACGGCCCGGGTGAAGGGGTTGCTGACCTTGGAAGCCCATGTGGAGAAGCCCGAAGACAGCGAGCTGTTCACCAAGTACCCAATTATACTCCACAATCACCACGCCCTGGAATATCTCACCGATTCGCTGAAGCTGCTGGTGGTGGGCGGGGTGCCCCCTTTGGAGTTGGAGCTGCTCCTGGACGCCGACCTGGAAACCCAGGAGGAGGAGGGCAAAAAGCCGGCCCACAACCTGGCCCGCATCGCCGACTCCCTGCCGGGCATGGGCATCGTGGCCGCGGTGCTGGGCATCGTCATCACCATGGGGGCCATCGGCGGGCCCGCCTCCGAGGTGGGGCGCAAAGTGGCCGCGGCGCTGGTGGGAACCTTCGTGGGCGTGCTGCTGTGCTACGGCTTCGTCCAGCCCCTGAGCGCCCAGATCGAACACCAGGCCGCCCTGGAGGAACTCTTCCTCAAATCCATCAAATCCGGGGTGGTGGCCTACGCCAAGGGCATGCCGCCCATCGTCGCGGTGGAGTTCGCCCGGCGGGTCATCGTCAATGATTTGCGCCCCGATTTCAGCACCGTGGAGGACGCCTGCCGCGCCATCAAGGTGAAGGCGGGGTAGGTGGTCGCCAAAAAAACTTGCCAACAGGAAACACGCAATGGCCGGCGGTCAGCCCGAAGGCACGGAAGTTCGGATCATCAAAAAGAAAAAAAGCCACGGGGGGGGCCATGGCGGCGCCTGGAAGGTGGCCTACGCCGACTTCGTCACCGCCATGATGGCGCTCTTCATCGTGCTCTGGATCATGAGCCAGAGCCAGTCCATCCGCCTGGCGGTGGCCCAGTATTTCAAAAATCCCGGCATCCTCTCGGGGGCCACCGGGATGATGGAGTCCAGCGACATGGGGGGCGAGATGCCCACCCCCGGCCACAGCCAGAACCTGCAGACCCTGGCCCCGGTGGGCCTGGAGGTGGCTCAGGAAAAGGCCCGCATGGAGGAGGTGCGGCGGCGGATCCAGGAGCTCATCGCCCAACTGCCCGATATCAGGGGCTTAAAGGACCAGGTGCTCCTGCAGATGACCGACGAGGGCCTGCGCATCGAATTGGTGGATAAGGAGTATTCCCATTTCTTCGACCTGGGCAGCGCCGCCCTTCAGGGAGAGACGAAAAGGATTCTGGCCCTGATTGCCCAGGAATTGGGGCGGCTCCCCAACCGGGTGAGCATCGAAGGGCACACCGACGCCCGCCCCTATGGCGGCCAGCATTACACCAACTGGGAGTTGTCTGCGGACCGGGCCAACGCCGCGCGGCGCTTCATGGAGGGCGCGGGCCTCCGTCTCGACCAGGTGCTGACGGTGCGGGGCTTCGCGGACCGCTGGCCCCTCAACCCGGCCGATCCCCTGGACTTCAAAAACCGCCGGGTGAGCATCATCGTCATGTTCCAGGACAAGACCAAGACCGTGCCCCTGAAGCTGCCGCCAAGCCTGGTCGGGCCCCTGCCTCAGGAGAACAAGGGGGAGAAACCGGGCGGCGGGGCCGCGCTCCCCGCCAAACCGCCGGCGGACGGGGGCAAACTGGACGACGCTCTGGGGGCGGAAGTGAAGCGCCTGCTCCAGAAGAAAAAACCGGAGACGGCGTCCCAGGGGGAGGCGCTGCCCAAAGTCCAGCAGCGCCTGGGGTGGTGACCCTTTATGATATGGGCAGGCTGGGGGTGGCCACCAGACTCCGGGCGGTCAGGAGGTTCAGCCAATCATCCAGGGGGTGGCGTTTGGGGGTCTCCATGATGACGGCTTCGGGCCGGACGAAGGGGTGGGCCAGGAGAGCGGCCAGGCCCGGCAGGCCGATGGCGCCCAGCCGCAGGTGGGCGTGGCGGTCTACGCAGGAGCCCACGACGGCGCGGGAGTTGTTCAGGTGGATGACCTTGAGCCGTTCCAGGCCCACGCTCCCGGCGATCTCCCCCAACAGCCGGTCTCGGCCCGCGGGGTGATTCAGGTCATAGCCCGCCCCGAAGGCGTGGGCCGTGTCCAGGCAGAGCCCCAGGGGCGCGCCGCACAGCTCCATGATGCGCCCCAGTTCCGCGGGCCGGCGCCCCAACTCCCGGCCCTGGCCGGCGGTGTTCTCCAGCAGCACCAGGGGCGGAGGGGCCACCCGGGCCACGGCATAGGCCAGGGCCCGGGCCGCCCGCACCAGGCCGGGCTCCGTATCTTCAGCGTGGCCCGGGTGGCAGACCAGATAGTCCCCCCCCAATTGTTGGGAGAGAAGCAGTTCCGCCGCCAGCCGATCCCGGGAGCGTCGATACAGGGCCGCATCCGCGCCGGCCAGGTTGGGGAGATAGGTGAGGTGCACCACCAGGGGAGTAAGGCCCAGGCGGCGGCGCTCCTCCCGGAAGGCCGCGGCCTGGGCCTCCGTCACCTCCCGCCAGCGCCAGGCCCGGGGGTTCTGCACGAAAATCTGCAGGGCCTGGCAGCCCAGGCGCTGCGCCTCCCGGAGCGCCCGCCCCAGGGACCCGGCGATGGACAGATGAAATCCCAGTCGCATGGCGATTCCGCCGCTCTCCCTTTTGCAGCTTCAGGAAATTTCTGATATAGCGGAAGACATGGAAGTCATCCCCACCCTGCGGCCGCGCCTGTTGGAGCGGTACGTCGCTCGGGAGTATCTG
>VGSQ01000062.1 GCA_016874975.1 Deltaproteobacteria bacterium | reverse complement strand
CCGGTCCTGCACCAGCACCGCACCCGTGGGCCGGCTGTTGCAGGTGCTGCGCGTGCTCACCAGCTTGGCGATGAGCATGAAATATTCATCCCAGGAAGGGCGCATAACGGTTACCAGCTTCTATGAAAATTCAGTTGGTGTCCAGGAGATACACGCCTCAATCCCCTCGCCATTCCAGGGCCTTTTTCTCCAGGTCCAGGGCGCTGTATTGCCCGCGGTATTCCCGTAGAGCCCCGCCCCAATCCTGGCGCAGCCTTCTCCCTTCCTGGCGGACCCGCTTGGACAAGAGAAAATGAATAAAATCCTCCACTTCCTGTCTTAATTCCGGAGGCAGCTCCTGAATGAGTTTTTCCAGGCCTTCCATGTTTCCCTCACCCGTAAATCAATGGAAAAGCTTGTGATGCCCAACGAGATGGGGATGACCATGAAATATTCATCCCAGGAAGGGTGCATAAGCAGAATTAATCCCCCAGATTAACAATTAAATCTTGTCCAAACCTTAGAGAAGCCACCTGGCATGCCATGATTATAATTCTTTGAATACTCTGTTTGCTTTCATTAATACCCAACCACCACCCGTTTGGTAATTTAACTGAGTGGTCACGAGCCAAGTCCGGTCTATTCGGATACAATTCTTCGCGGTTTTTTGTCAGATAATGCCTCTTTCTCCCATGCTTAGGCAAGCTGGCAAACCGATGAGGAAAAGAGGGATCCCTTTCACAAAGTTCCGTAAATACCTTTACCATCACCTCTCTGGCACTGCGAGCAGGATGCCAGACGCCGTTCAGGGTGAAACCAATTGATTTTTGGGTGACATCTGGAGGTTGATAGCGTTCCTGTGTTTTAATTTTTTGTCCGGAAACAAGCGGTGGTTCCGAAATGATCACCTTTGATTTTAAAAAACCGGCCACGGTATCCAAATCAGGCTTATAGCCACAAATCCTCTCAACGCGTTCCGCTACGATTTCCAGGAGCAGACTGTCTTCTTCCTCAATAAGCTTCCTCACTGCATCCGGTAAGGTGTCTTTGATTTGGCGGGTCCGGGCCACGTCCTGATAGTCGGCCCTGGCGGCTATCAGTGACTCCCCGGAACAAACGGCCTGATATTTCAGATAGCGCTTAAACCTTCTGACTACTTCGTCCAAAGGTCGGTTCACCAAATCCAGCATATAAACGCGACGCTCGGTGTAATCCCCCGGCTCCCCCGGAAGAAAGAAATGCCATTCTTGGCCGTCGGTTAGAATGGCCATGGGCACGCCTTTGTGGAAGGCGTATTCAAAGAGCTGGCGCTCCCCTGCATCAATCTTCCCGGGCAGCTTGACTTCAATAATAACCAGGGCCTTCCCTGGGGGATGACAGAGAGCAAAGTCAACTCTCCTGGTATTCAATGGATACTCAGGGAAAACCACCCTGACATCAAAGGTGGGCCATCCCAGTGCTTGCAGAAGGCGGGTAACAATCCCCTGACAAATTGAAGCTTCATTGGCATAAATTCCCGCTCTGATTCCTTCCTGGATAGATTGGATATGATTTTCTAACATGGCAGGTTTTCCTCGTGGTGATATTGACAAATAGTACCATGGAAAGAAGAATATCCAAAATCCACCGGCGGGACGCCGGTGCCACTGGGGTTATTGGTAATTGTCAGGTTATTGGTGATTATACAAGGTGACATTGTTAAAAGAATAGAAGATTTTCTCAAGATTGGTGCACGGTCAGGCGAAGGCCTCAATGCTATGCCAGGCGTTGGTGGCACCGGCGTCCCGCCGGTGGTCTTTTTATCGCCTTTCATACAGCCAGGGGTAATCTTCAGGCTGTGCCGCGAGGCCCGCTTTCACTGCATTATTCCTGATATAGTTCCATTTCTCCAGAAATTCCGCTTCATCCCGGACGATGCGGTCATAGCGCTCATCCTGCCACAGGGGTCCCCGGTCTCCCCTTCTCTGCCTGATTTGATGGGCGGAAAAACTTTTGATGCTGTGCATGATCTCCGCCAGGGCGAAGACCCCTCCTGCAGGGCTGGCCAGCGGCCGCACCAGGGCGTGCACATGGTTGGGCATGATCACCGCCACCAGGACAGACCATTTGCGGCCATCCCAGTGACGCAGGGCCTGCATCACCAAAGTCCGCTCTTCAGGAGAAAAGGTCTGGCCCTCCCGGGCGCGCCAGGTGAGGAAGTATACACTGCCCGGGTCCTGAAAATGGGGGAGATTTCTCCGGGTGGCCAGAAAGGTGCGCACCGGCGGGACGCCGGTGCCACCGGCCGTGTGCGGGGATGTGGTCTTCTTTTCCTTTTCCGAAGGCACTGGCTTAGCAATAAAGAATGAGGCTCTGTCGCTTCTTGTGGTTTGCCCCAAAAGGTTCCTTTCCCGCGGCGATGCAACCACCAATCACATGCTAACAAACTCAGTGCCGCAAATCAATGACCAGGGGGGAGGTCTCGGCGGCCCGGTTGATGGAGTGGGGCTCCACCAGTTTCACCCGGGGGGTGACGCCGATGCCCTGGGTGAGTTTGGTGTTGAGTTTCCCCAGGAATTCCCGCTGGGCCGTCATTTTGTCGAAGAACAGGCCCTCCCGCACTTCGATCCTGATTTCCAGGTAGTCCAGCTGCCGCTCCCGGCCGATGACCAGCTGGTAGACCGGCTCCTCCCCCACCAGGCCGGCCAGCACCTGGCCCACCCGTTCCGGGAAGATGTTGATGCCCTTGACGATGACCACGTTGTCGGTGCGGCCGGCGATGCGGGAGAGGCGGGCCAGGGTGCGGCCGCAGGGACAGGGGCCGTAGGTGAGGCGGCAGAGGTCGCCGGTGCGGAAGCGCACCAGGGGCGTGGCTTCCCGGGTGATGGTGGTGAGGACCAGCTCCCCCAGTTGGCCGGGGGGCAGCACCTGGCCGGTGGCGGGGTCGATGATTTCCGGGAGAAAATGGTCTTCGTTCAGGTGCATGCCCTGGCGGTGCTCGCATTCGCCGGCCACGCCCGGCCCCATGGCCTCGGAGAGGGCGTAGTTGTCCATGGCCGTGAGCAGGAGCCGGTCCTCGATGTCCCGGCGCATGTCTTCGGTCCAGGGCTCGCCGGCCAGCAGCCCCACCCGGAGGTGCAGCTCCTTGGCGTCCAGGCCCATCTCCTCCAGGGTGTCGGCGATGACCATGGCGTAGCCCGGGGTGCTGATGAGCGCGGTGGTGCGGTAGTCCCGCATGATCTGCACCTGGCGGTGGGTGGCGCCGGGGCCTGTGGGGATGACGGAGGCGCCCAGGAGCTCTACGCCGTAGTGCAGCCCGAAGGCGCTGGTGAGCAGGCCGTAGCTCAACGTCACCTGCACCACGTCGTCCCGGTCCACCCCGGCGGCGGTGAGGATGCGGGCTGCGAGCTTCGCCCAATTGCGCAAATCCCGGGCGGTGTAGCCCATGACGATGGGGTTGCCGGGGCTGCCGGTGGAGGAGTGGATGCGCACCACCTCCCGCAAAGGCACGGCGAACATTTCGTAGGGGTAGCTGCGGGCCAGGTCGTGGCGGGTGGTGAAGGGCAGACGGGCCAGGTCCTCCAGGGAGAGACAGTCCTCGGGGAGGAACCCCAGCCGGTCGAAGGTGCGTTTGTAAAACTTGACGTTCTTATAGACGCGGTGGAGCGTGGCCTGCAACCGCTCCAGTTGCACCTGCACCAGGTAGTCCCGGTCCAACTGCTCGGCTTCCCGGTCATAGATGGCCATAACCCGTCTCCTTGCAGGGCGATGAAATCATGCTGAGAGAGGGGGCCAGGGGCTCCCACAGGCTGGAAGCCTGTGCCACCGGCCCCTGCCCCCTCCCTCAGACTCCCTCCCCCAACCCCTTAGCGCTATTGAATCGGGGATGAGTCGAGGCTGCCGTCCCGGCCCTCTTCGGACTCCTCCTCCTCTTCTTCCCTGCCCAGATAGGCCTCGATGACCCGGGGATGGCGCCGGATTATAGCCGGGGCGCCCTGGGCGATGAGGCAGCCCTGGTCCAGGACGACGATGCGGTGGGAGAGGCCCATCACCAGGCTCATGTCGTGTTCGATGACCAGGAGGGTGAGGTCCCGCTCCCGCACCCGGGCCAGGAGTTCCATGAGGTCCTCCGTCTCCCGGGGGTTGAGGCCGGCGGCGGGTTCGTCCAGGAGGAGGAGCCGGGGCTCCTGGGCCAGGGCCCGGGCGATTTCCAGGCGGCGCCGCTCGCCGTAAGCCAGGGATTCCGCAGGCCATTCCTCCTTGTCGGCCAGCCCCACCAGGTCCAGGAGATCCAAGGCCTGCCGTCGGGCGTGGGCTTCGGCCCGGCGCACCCCGGCCCCGGGCCACAGCGCGGCCAGAGGACCCACCGGCAGGCCCAGGTGACGTCCGGTAAGGACGTTTTCCAGGACGCTCATGCCGCCGAAAAGCTGGATGTTCTGGAAGGTGCGGGCCAGCCCCAGCCGGGCCCGGTGATAGGGGGGCAGGTCCAGCAGGTCAACGCCGTCCAGGAAGACGCGGCCCGCGGTGGGGGGCAGCAGGCCGTTGATGACGTTGAAGCAGGTGGTCTTGCCCGCGCCGTTGGGGCCGATGAGGGCCAGGATTTCCCCCGGCTCCACCTCAAAGGTGACCTCTTCCAGGGCCTTCACGCCGCCGAAATGCTTGGTCAGGGAGTCCACCGTGAGCAGGCTCATTCCCAGACCTCCCGGTAGCCCTTGCCCAGGTAGGCCCGCTGCACCTCGGGGTCGTCCCGCAGTTCCGCGGCGGCGCCGTCCAGGATGATGCGGCCCGTCTCCATGACGTAGCCCCGGTCGGCCAGCTTCAGGGCGGCCCGGGCGTTCTGCTCGATGAGCAGCAGGGTGGTGCCCCGGGCTTTGAGATCCGACAGGATTCCATACACCTGGCGCACGATGCGGGGGGCCAGGCCCATGGAGGGTTCGTCCAGCATGAGCAGGCGTGGTTTGGCCATGAGCGCCCGGCAGATGGCCAGCATCTGCTGCTCGCCGCCGCTCAGGGTGCCGGCGGGTTGGGCGGCCCGCTCCCGGAGCAGGGGAAAGCGCTCCCGGAGATCCTCCAGGTCCCGTCGGACCTGGGCTTTGTCCGTCCGGTGGTAAGAGCCCAGCTCCAGATTGGCGGTGACGGAGAGGGAGGAAAAAACCCTCCGTCCCTCGGGCACCAGGACCAGCCCCAGGGAGACGATGCGCTCCGGGGAGAGGCGGTTCAGCTCCTGGCCGTCGAACTCCAGAACCCCCCGGCGCACCGGCAGCAGGCCGCAGATGGTGCGCAACGTGGTGCTCTTGCCGGCGCCGTTGCCGCCGATGAGGGTGACCACTTCGCCGGGGCGCACGTGCAGGGAGATGCCCTTGAGCACCGTGAGAGGCCCGTAGCCGGCCTGGACGGATTTGAGGGTGAGCATGGGTGGGCGACTGGATGGCGTGGGGGGGGGAATCACAGGCGAGACGCCTGTGCCACGGGAGCCGCGCTCCTCCGATCCTCCCTCCACAAAAGCATCACTCCTTCTTCCTTAAAAATTTCAGGCTCAATTTCCCCCCTCCCAGGAGCCCCTGGGGACGCCAGATGAGGAGGACGATCAGCAGAGCGCCGTAAATCAGGTCCTGGTAAGCCTGGGCCCGGCGCAGGAGTTCGGGCAGCACGGCCAGGGTCATCGCCCCCACCACCGAGCCGGCCAGGGACCCCATGCCCCCCAGGATCACCATGCTGAGCACCAGGATGGAGGTGTGCAGGCCGAAGGACTCGGGGTTGATAAAGGTGATGTAGTGGGCGTAGAGCGAGCCCGCCGCGCCGGCCAGGGCCGCGGCCAGGGTGAAAATCATCACCTTGTAGGCCGGGGTGTTGACGCCCATCACCTGGGCGGTGACTTCGTGGTCCCGGATGGCCCGGAGCGCCCGGCCGTGGTAGGAGTGCACCAGCCGGTGGACCACCAGGAGGGTGAAGCCCACGGTCAGGAGCACCAGCGCCAGGTAGCGGACCGGGGGCCGGAAGCTCAGCCCGAAGATGACGGGGGCGGGGATGCCCACCAGGCCGTCGGGCCCGCCGGTAATGGTAAGGTTGACCATGATAAGGTCCACGATGACGCCGAAGCCCAAAGTGACGATGGCCAGGTAGTCTTCCTTGAGGCGCAGCGTGGGCAGCCCCAACCCCAGGCCGCAGGCGCCGGCGAAGAGCATGGCCAGCACCAGGGCGGCGGGGAAGGGGAGGCCCCAGTTAAGGGAGGTCAGGGCGGAGACGTAGGCGCCCAGCCCGAAGAAGGCGGCGTGCCCCAGGGAGACCTGCCCGGCGTAGCCGATGATGAGGTTGAGGCTCACGGTGAGGATGATATAGATGCCTGCCATGATGGACAGGTGCAGGATATAGGCCTCCACCTCAGTGCCCCCGTCCCTTCAGAATGCCCTGGGGCCGGAGCAGCAGCACCAGGATGAGGATGACGAAGGCCACCGCGTCCTTGTATCCCGAAGCGATGTAGGCCGCGCCCAGGCTTTCGGCCACGCCCAGCACCAGGCCCCCCAGGATGGCGCCGGGAATGTTCCCCACTCCCCCCAGGATGGCGGCGCTGAAGGCCTTGAGGCCGGGCAGCAGGCCCATGCGGGGGTAGGTGGCGTTGTAGTAGATGGCCATCATGATGCCCGCGGCGCCGCTCAGGGCCGAGCCGATGATGAAGGTGAGGGCCACCATGCGGTCCACGTTGATGCCCATGAGGCGGGCCGTGTCCCGGTCCAGGGCGCAGGCGACGATGGCCTTGCCGTAGCGGGTGAAGCGGACGAAGAGCACCAACAGCGCCATTAATCCCAGGGCCGCGGCGAAAATGGCGCCCTGCAGGGTGGAAATGGCCACGCCCCCCAGGGTGACGGTGCTGAAGGTGAACTGGATGGGGAAAGGCCGGTCGCTGGGACCGAACACCAGCAGGGCCAGGCTCTGTAGGAAGATGGAGGCGCCGATGGCGCTGATCAGCGGCACCAGGGGGTGGGCCCCCCGGAGCGGCCGGAAGGCCACCCGCTCCAAAATGAGGCCCAACAGCGCGGCTGCGCCCATGCCCGCGGCAAAGGCGATGAAGAAATTGACTTTGCCGGTGGCCAGCAGGAGCACCGCCACGAAAGCGCCGCACATGTAGATCTCGCCCTGGGCAAAGTTGATGAGGCCCAGGATGCCGTAAATCATGGTGTAGCCCAGGGCGATGAGGGCGTAGGCGCTGCCGGTGGTGAGGCCGTTGAAGAGCTGTTGGAGAAACATGAATGGTCGCCGTCTCGCAAATGCCGGCTCACCATATCATGTTTGGCGCCCCCAAGACAAGGTGCCTCGCCCCAGAAAGGTGGAACAAACGGGGGTGCAGTCAGGGGAAACGGTGTAGCCCCAAGCTTTACCGTCAAAAACCGAGGACCTGCCCTACAAAAAAAGGCGGCCCGAAGGCCGCCTGCGGTTACCGTGGTCTGACAGCTTAGAAGTGGTAGTTGGCCCCGATCTGGAAGCTCAGCAGATGCAGAGTGGGGCTGAGGGTGAAGCTCCGGGAGTTGTTGAAGCCGACCAGGGCAAACGGGTCGGTGTAGTTGAAATCATACTTGGGTTTGGCATAGCGATACTTGAAGGAAACGTCCACGGAGACGTTCTTCAGGGCCATCCACTTCAGGCCGGCTTCCACCGCCAGGGCCGGGCTTACGGCCGAATCGGAGCCGGGCTTGATGGCGTATGGGATACCAAACGGAGCCGGCGGGAAGGGCGGCCACAGAGAAGAGCTCCGGATGTTGGGCGACATGCTGGAGAACAGAATGGCCGGGCCCACGCCGATATAAGGCTGGAGGCGGCCGAAGGGCACGTCGCTGTCCTTCAGGAAGCCGTACCGGGCGGCGAACATGAAGGCCATGGTAAAGGCGCTGCCCTCGGTGGAGAAGTTGCTGTCAATGCCCACCGGGGTGACGGTGCGCTGGAAGTTGACGGCAGGTAAAACCCTCAGAGCAGTGTGGACGGTGCTGGTCCGTTCCCGGCCCACGTCCAGACGATGGTAGCTGAGGTCCAGGTAAAAGCCGAAATACTTCATCCAGCTGGGGAAGTTGATGCCGGAGAGCACGCCGCTGCGGTCAAACCAGAGACCCAGTTTGCCCCCGCCCTGGAAGGCAGGCTTCCAACCGCCGTAAAAACCGTGGTCCTCGTAAGAGAAGAGCACAAGATTGCCCGGACCCGGTACCGTCGGATTATGGAAGGTGGTAGCCCCCATGCTGGAACTGGGCGCAAAAGCGCCGCCCATATAACCGCCGAAGTACATTTCCGCCGAGGCCACCCCCGCCACCAGGAGCAGGGCAGCCAATGCCACTACTGGAGCAAGCCTTTTCAAACGCATACCATTATCCCCCTTAATCATGAATTATTACTGGGAGTTGTTCCCAACCGAACCCGTTCCCCCATCCCTCCTTTCTCCGGGTTTTAACGTCGCAAAGCCCTACCCATTTTTATGCGTTAAGGCATTTTATGGCCGCCTCTGATTTTCTGTCAAGCAGAAAGTTAATCTCATTGATAAAAAACATCCGGAACTTCGGGAAGAGAGATCATCGCTGCGGATGATCGCCGAAAGCCCCCCGGGGAAATCGCGCCGGAACGCGGGGCATACGGCGCCTGCGCCCCATGGACTTTGCTCCGCAGTCATCAAAACATCGACACAAGAATTAAAAATCCTTAGAGTAAAATCAAAAGGGATCCGAAAATATATCCACAGGGCGCCGTCAATGCCAGCATGCGGCGGCGAAGAGGTCCACACATTGCGGCGGACCGGCGCAATCCCCTTGACAGGGCCGGGGAGGCATGGTAGTTTCCTCCAAAAATTCATGACTTAGTCTCATCCGGCGGCGGTCGCCGGGTGGAGGCGGCAAAAAATGCTTCACGGCAGAGACGCGGAAGCCCCCTTGAGCTCTTCCCTGGCGAGCGACGAGATCGTCGAACTCACCGAAGTGGTGGAGGAGCCGCAGGAGGAGGTGGTGCTGGCCATGGGACAGGCGGACGAGGCCGGGCGCCCCGCGGTGGGGGACTGGCTCCAGGAGGGGACCTCGCCCTTCGGGGCCTCTGCCCCTGAAGAGGATCACACTCTGGACGACCTGCTGGCCTCTCTCAAGGATTTTCCCGAGGACCTGGGGCCTCAGGCCGCCGCGCCTCCCCTCTCTGCGGCGTCGCCCGTTGTCCCGAAGGCGGCCGACCTCCCAGGGACGGTCCCCTCCACTCCCGGCCCGGCCCTCCCCGATGAGGAACACCTGAAGGCCCTGGTCCGGGAACTGGTCCAGGAGGTGGTGGAGCGCCTGGCCCGGGAGATCGTCCCCCAGGTGGCCGAAACCCTAGTGGCCCGGGAGATCAAGGCCCTGAAAAAACGGTGGGCCGAGGAGGACTGAGGGCCCTCCGGTAAACGAGACACCTGACCACGATCACTTCCACGGCACCCCGGGTGCCTTTTCATTTTGACGCCACCCGGCGGCGCGGCGCCGCCCCGGGTGATGATGCCAACCCAAGACCACGTTGCGGTTATGAGACGATTACTAAAGCCGCAGGCTTCAGCCTGCGCCGGCACA
The DNA here is from genome assembly GCA_016874975.1 of Deltaproteobacteria bacterium. Classification (GTDB taxonomy): domain Bacteria; phylum Desulfobacterota; class Desulfobaccia; order Desulfobaccales; family 0-14-0-80-60-11; genus VGSQ01. The sequence goes on along the minus strand of VGSQ01000062.1, from coordinate 9,623 downwards.
GGCTGGAAAGCCGGCGCCACTTCTTGACCGCCGGGTGGTGCGACACCTCAAGGACGACCATGTCGGAAATTCTGGAGAAAGTTTACGACCCCGGACGCATTGAAGAGAAATGGTACCGGTTCTGGGAGAAACACGGCCTGTTCACCGCCCGGGCGGACGGCTCCCGGCCGCCTTACTGCATCGTCATCCCGCCGCCCAACATCACCGGCTCCCTGCACATGGGGCACGCCCTCAACAACACGCTCCAGGACATTCTCATCCGCTGGAAGCGCATGCAGGGCTGCGACGCCCTGTGGATGCCGGGCACCGACCACGCCGGCATCGCCACCCAGAACGTGGTGGAGCGCATGCTGGCCCAGGAAGGGGCGGACCGCCACCAGGTGGGCCGGGAGGCCTTCATCGACCGGGTCTGGCGCTGGAAGGAAGAATCCGGCGGTATGATCATCAGCCAGCTCAAGCGCCTCGGCTGCTCCTGCGACTGGAGCCGGGAGCGCTTCACCATGGACGAAGGCCTGTCCCGGGCGGTGCGGGAGGTCTTCGTGCGCCTCCATGAGGAGGGCCTGATCTACCAGGGGGATTACATCATCAACTGGTGTCCCCGCTGCCAGACCGCGCTGGCGGATTTGGAGGTGGAGCACGAACCCAAAGACGGCCATCTGTACCATATTAAATACCCCCTGGAGGGGCGGGAAGGGGGCGTGGTGGTGGCCACCACCCGGCCGGAGACACTCCTGGGCGACACCGCGGTGGCCGTCAATCCCGACGACCCCCGCTACCAGGGGCTGCACGGCGCCACCCTGCGTCTGCCCATCCTGGGCCGCAAGATTCCCCTCATCACCGACCCCCACGTCTCCCTGGAGTTCGGCACCGGGGCCCTCAAGGTGACGCCGGCCCATGATTTTAACGACTTCGAGATCGCCCGGCGCCACCATTTGCCTGCGGTGCAGGCCCTGGACGAGCGGGGGCGCATGACCGAGGCCGCGGGCAAGTACGAGGGGCTGGACCGCTTCGCCTGCCGGGAGAAAATCCTTAAGGATTTGAAGAGCGACGGCCTGCTGGTCAAGGTGGAGACCTACAGCCATGCGGTGGGCCACTGCTACCGCTGCCGCACCGTGGTGGAGCCCCTCATTTCCAAGCAGTGGTTCGTGGCCGTCAAGTCCCTGGCCGAACCCGCCCTGGACGCGGTGCGGCAGGGGCGCATCCGCCTCATCCCCGAGGCCTGGGAGAAAAGCTTCTTCGACTGGATGCTCAACATCCGGGACTGGTGCATCTCCCGGCAGATCTGGTGGGGCCACCGTATCCCGGCCTGGACCTGCGAGGCCTGCGGCCGGGTCACCGTGGCCCGGGAGGACCCCGCCGCCTGTCCCCGCTGCGGCGACCGGCGCCTGGTCCAGGAGACCGACGTCCTGGACACCTGGTTTTCCTCGGCCCTGTGGCCCTTCTCCACCCTGGGCTGGCCCGACGACACCCCGGAACTGCGCCTTTTCTACCCCACCAACGTCCTGGTCACCGCCTTCGACATCCTCTTCTTCTGGGTGGCCCGCATGATGATGATGGGCCTACACTGCGTGGGGGAGGTCCCCTTCCGGGAGGTGTACATCCACGCCCTGGTCCGGGACGCGGAAGGGCAGAAGATGAGCAAGTCCAAGGGGAACATCGTGGACCCCCTGGAGCTCATGGACGCCTACGGCACCGACGCCTTCCGCTTCTCCCTGGCCGCCTTCGCGGCCATGGGCCGGGACATCCGCCTCTCCGAGGAGCGCGTCGTCGGCTACCGCAATTTCGTCAACAAGGTGTGGAACGCCTCCCGTTTCACCCTCATGAACCTGGCGGACTTCGAGCCGGACCGCCCGGACGCATTGCCCCTCAGTGAGGTGGAGCGCTGGCTGATGAGCCGCCTGCAGGAGGTGTCCGGAGCCGTGGGCGCGCACCTGGAGGCCTACCAGTTCGACCAGGCGGCCCATGTCCTCTACCAGTTCATCTGGCATGAGTTCTGCGACTGGTATCTGGAGTTCAGCAAACCGGCCCTGGCCCCAGGGGTGGACGAGGTCCGGCGCCATCATTCCCAGCGGGTGCTGGCCGACCTGCTGGGGGCCATCCTGCGGCTGCTCCACCCCTTCATGCCCTTCATCACCGAGGAAATCTGGCACAAGCTGCCCGGGGCCGCCGGCAGCATCATGACCGCGCCGTACCCGGTGGGCGACCCGGCCCTGATGGACCCCGCCGCGGAGGCGGAAATGGGCCTGGTGATGGAGGCCGTCACCGCCATCCGCAACCTCAAGGCGGAGATGAACGTGCCCGCCGCCGCCGCGGTGGAGGTGGCGGTGCTGAGCGACTCCGCCCAGGCCCTGGCGATGCTGGAGCGCCATGCCGGGGCCGTGCGCCTGCTGGCCCGGGTGCAGACCCTCTCCTGGAATCCCGACGGCGGGCCGCCCGCGGCGTCGGCCAAGGCCGTCCTGGCGGCGCCGGGCGGGGGCAGCGTGGAGCTGCTCATGCCCCTGGCGGGCCTGATCGACTTCCGGGAAGAGGAGCGCCGCCTCAACCGGGAAATGGACAAGCTCTCCCGGGAGATGGCCCAGGCTCAGAAGAAGCTGGCCAACGAGGACTTCCTGGCCAAGGCCCCCGCCGAAGTGGTGGCCCGGGAGCAGGAGCGCCTGGCAACCTTTACCGAAAAACTGGGCAAGCTGAAGCAGCACCAGAAACGCCTCCGGGCTCTGCTGGGCTGAGGGGGCAGGTGTCAGGTGTCAGGTGTCAGGTGTCAGGTTTTGGGTTTTGGGTTTTGGGGAAAGGCTCTTATGCCGAACTTGACCTCGATGGCGGAGGCTTGGGGGAACGGTCCCTGGGCTGCGGCAGCTTCGATCCCCAAAATCCCAAAAAATGCAGTCAGTCATAGGGCATGCCGCGCACGCCGAGGCCGGCGGCAGAAAGCCGCCCTGGGAGCTGTGCCGGGACCCCGGAGGGCGGGTGTCCTGCTAAATTTTGTTCCGGTCAACTCAGAATGATTCCACAAATCTTTTCGGTATCACCGACGCCGACGCCATGAGCGAGCCCGAATCGCCCCCGTCCCCCCCGGCCCTGGCCCTTTGCCCCCTCCCCCACCAGGGGGAATGCGTGGGGGAGAGCTGCACATTCTGGGATGAAGAGGCCGGCCAATGCAGCGGCGCCTGCCTGGGGGACTACACTCCCCTGGAAAGCCTCTCCCCGTTTTTCACCTCCTCCGCGTGCACCATTCCCTGGATGGACGAAGACGGCGAAGGCGATTATGAGATGGACGAATGAGGCCGGACCGCCTACAATGATTTCCAGGCGGCGGCCGCTTCGGTTCCACACCGGGCGCGGTCACGCCGCCGCCGCGCCGCTTCGACCCGGCGGCAGGAACGGTGTTATGGACACCGATCCCGGAGGTGGAGCATGAAAAAAGGCAGGTTTTGGGCCCTTCTGGGGGCGCTCTGGTTCATCCTGGGCGGCCTCTTCCCGGCCGAAGGTTTGTGCGCCGCCAACACCTATTCCCCTTCTCTCCCCTTGTTGCTTCTGTCAGAGGAAAATTTTGTGTGGGTCTGTTATTCCCCTTATCACCGAACCCAAAAACCTTCAGACCGATTCTGTTTCACCGACGACGACATCTTGTTCGATTTGCAAAAAATTGCCGAGGCGAAATTCGTCTATTTCAGAACCTATGGCCTGGAAAATTGCCAGAGCAAAATCGTTACCTTGGGCAAGTCGCATTTCCCTCAATTAAAGATCTACTTGGGGGTATCGGTGAGAAACACCTGCCGGGATAATCCCCATGACGACCACTGCACCATGTGGCAGCTCAATGAGGCTATCCGCCTGGCCAACGCCTATGACAATGTGGTGGGAGTGGTGGTGGGCAACGAGTGCCTGGAGGACCCCGCGATATCCGGGAATGATCCGGTTTCTGCGGATAATCTGATTGAATATCTCCTCTATGTCAAAAACAACCTGCAGCCGGCGCGGCGCGCCATGGTCCGGGTGACCACCTGTTTTTCCTGGTACGCGGCGGTGGACGCACAGGGCTATCCGAAATTCGGAGAAAAGATAAAGCCTTACTGCGACGTCATCATGATCAACGCCTTTCCCTTCTGGGCCGGGAAACCCATCGAAGAAGCCCGGGAGAACTTCCTCTGGGCCTGGCGGGAAATACACCGCCCCCACCGATACGGCCCCGATGCCCGACAGGGAAAGCAGATCATCATCGGCGAAACGGGCTGGCCCAGCCAGGGGTCCTGTGTCGGCAGCGCCTGTCCCAGCCCGGCCAACGAACAGAAGTACATTTATGACATCGTGAGCGAAGCCCGCGCCAAAGGCATCCCGGTCTTTCTCTTTGAAATGTTTGATGAACCTTGGAAAACCGCGGAGGGCAGCTTCGGGCCCTACTGGGGGCTTTACGATAAGAACGGCAACCCTAAATTTCCTTTGCCGTGAGGTCGAGCAGCCCCAGGCGAAGGCTGGTTGGGGCAGGGGTCTGTGCTCCCTCTACCACGAAAATCTTTTCAATACAGTCGCGCATGAGCCTGGGGCTCACACCAAGACCATGAAAAATTCGGTGGCACAGGTTTCCCGCACCGTCAGGATGCCGGCGCCCAGTTACTCATGACCCTAAGGCTCACCCGCAAAGCAGGAAAAGCTCTCCCCCTCACCCCGGCCCTCTCTCCCGGCGGGGTGTTTGGACGGGGGAGAGGGGGATAAGGAACTTTTCGGGACAGAGGTTGCAACATGTATGGTCCGGAGCAAGACACCCCCCGCTTTTCCCTGGACTTCTCCCCCCTGGTGGACCGCCTGATCGACCTGGCCCTGGAGGAGGACCTGGGCGCCGGGGACGTCACCACGCTGGCCCTGGTGCCCCCGGAGCAGAAGGGCTCGGCCCGGATCCGGGCCAAGCAGCCCCTGACGGTGGCCGGCCTGGCTGTGGCCGCCCGGGTCTTCCACCGACTCGAACCCCGCCTCACCTTCTTCCCCCAGGTGGCCGACGGCGACCAGGTTGAGGCGGGCGCCGACCTGGCGGTGCTCAAGGGCCCCGTGGCCGCCATCCTCACCGGCGAGCGCACCGCCCTCAATTTCCTCATGCGCCTGTCCGGCATCGCCACCTTCACCCGCCGCATGGTGAGCGCGGTGGCCGGCTTCCCCGTGGCCGTGGTGGACACCCGCAAGACCATGCCGGGCTGGCGGGTCCTGGATAAATACGCCGTGCGTCTGGGCGGCGGGCGCAACCATCGCTTCGGCCTCTATGACGGCGTGCTTATCAAGAACAATCACCTGCAGGCCGTGGGCTCCATCACGGCGGCGGTGCGCCGGGCCCGGGCGCAGGTGCACCACCTCCTCAAGATCGAAGTGGAGGTGGCCACCCTGGCCGAACTGGAGGAGGCCCTGGCCGCGGGCGCGGACCTCATTCTGCTGGACAACATGGACGACGCCGCCCTGGCCGAAGCAGTGCGCCTCACCGCCGGCCGGGCCCTGCTGGAGGCCTCCGGCTCCATGACCCTGGAGCGCCTCCCCCGGGTGGCCGCCGCCGGGGTGAACCTCATCTCCATGGGCGCCCTCACCCACAGCGCCCCCGCGGTGGACATCCACCTGCGTTTGCTGTGACACTGTGGGAGGGGTAGGACCGTCGGGGGAGTGGGTCCTGTGGCGCAGGCGTCTCGCCTGCGGAAGCCTCCCCCACGAAAATCTTTTCAATACAGTCCCCCATGGGCCGCTGGCCCACCCGTAACACATGAAAATCCTTGCCAATCTTGCCGGCTTTGCGTGAATCTAGTTTCTCGCAAAGGCGCAAAGGGCGCAAAGAGAAGCTGACTGACTTCTCAAGACAGTTACTCATGAGCCTGGGGCCCACTCACAAAGCATGAAAAGTTCCCCCCCTCACCCCAGCCCTCTCCCCCATCGGGGGAGAGGGGGATAAGGAACTTTTTTCATAGCAGTCGCTCATGATCCTGGGGCTCACCCATAAATTATGAAAAGTTAAGCATCGTTACGGTGCGCAGTGCGCACCCTACAAAAAACTTTTCGGAGCAGGTGGCGGGGCAGATCGGTCAGGCGGGGCAGGGTGAGGTCGGGGCCGGACGCCGCCAGCGCCTCGGGGTCCCCATAGCCGTAAGTGACCGCCACGGTGCGGGCGCCGGCTTCCCGGCCGGTGATGACGTCCGCGGGTTTGTCGCCCACCATGAGGGTGCGGGCCGGCGCCACCCCCATCTCCCGGGCCAGGCTCAGGAGGGGCAGCGGCGACGGCTTCAGGGCGCCGTAGCTGTCGCCCCCCTTGATGGCGGCGAAAAAATGGGCGATGCCCATGGCCGCCAGCACCCGGCGGCAGAGGCGCTCCATCTTGTTGGAGAGCACGGCCAGGCGCCTCCCGGACAGGGCCGCCAAGGTCTCCGGCACCCCGGGATAAAGGCGGGTGGCGTCGCCCGAGTGCTCCTCGTAGCGGCTGATGTAAAGCTCCAAAGCCTCCGCAAAGCGGTCCTGGTGCTCCGGCCCCAGGAAGCGGCGCACGAAATTGGCCTCCCCGCCGCCGATCATCTTTTCCATCTCTTGCTGCGCATGCTCCGGCACCCCCAGACGCCGGCAGGCATAATTGGCCGCGGCGGCCAGGTCGGGCAGGGAATCGGCCAGGGTGCCGTCCAGGTCGAAGACGATGAGGTCGACGTCAAAGGTGATGGAGGAAGGCATGGAAGCACGGTCCTGGAGGTTATCTCCGGGAAAAAGTTTATGATGCGCGAAAGGGCCGGGGGTCAGAGACCGCTGACCCTTCCCCCACACCCCTGATCGCTTTCATTTCCCTCCGGCTTCGAAGTTTAACCTTCTGGACCAGGGGAAATGTGGGGGCGATAATCATGGATGCAATGCCTGTGTCACGGCGGTCTCCCCCGGCTGGGACGGTCACCCTCAACCCCGCTCCTGACACCTGACACCTGGCACCTGACACCTGAACCGGCTCCCCCGGCCTCACCGATCAGCTTATTCACTCCCAACCAGATCCTGGCAACTGGGCAGCACCCCCAGGCCGTGGGCGCTGGTGACGGCGCTCAGGATAGCCTGGACGAGGGCCTCTTCGGCCAGCAGGCCCAGGATGTGCAGGTCGGCCTCCACCTCTGGTTTGGCCAGCACAAAGAGCGTGTCCCCGTCAAACATGGTATGCACGGGGCAGATGCAGCGCACCAGGGCGTTCTGGGCCATCTGGGCGATCTTCTGGGCCTGCTCCCGGGTGAGGCGGGCGTTGGTGGCCACCACGGAGATGGTGGTGTTGGGCTCCCCGAAGCGCTGGCGCACCACGCCCCGGCTGATGAGGGCGGCGGCGTCGGCGAATTCGCGGCTGTCGGGAGCGGTGCGGGCCCCGGCCAGGATGGCCCCGGTGGCCGGGTCGCGCACGTCCCCCAGGGCGTTCACCACGGCCAGGGCCCCCACCAGCAGCCCGTCGGGCCCGGCCCGGAAGCCGGTGCCCAGGCCGCCCTTGGTGGCCTGGCGGATGCCCAGCAGCTTCCCCACGGTGGCCCCGGTGCCGGCGCCGAGGCTCCCGTCGCCCTGTGGTTCACTGCGGGCCGCCTGGCAGGCGGCGTAGCCCATGGCCCGATCCGGGCGCACCCGGCAGTTCCCCACCGACAAATCATAAATCACGGCGCTGGGGACGGTGGGCACCCGGGTGATGGCCACATCAAACCCCCGGCCCTGCTCTTCCAGAAATTCCATGACCCCGCCGGCCGCATCCAGACCGAAGGCGCTGCCCCCGGAGACCAGGACGGCGTGCACCTCGTTGACGAGGTGGAAGCCCAACAGGGCGTCCAACTGGCGGGTGCTGGCGGCGGAGCCCCGGATGTCCACGCTCCCCACCGTTCCCGGCGGGCACAGGACGACGGTGCAGCCGGTGACGTTCTTGAAATCGCTGACATGTCCCACGGTAAAGCCGGGTACACGGGTGATCATGGTTTGCCCTTTCGAGGTTTGTCTCCACCAACTACCGCGGCGCCTCCCCTTTGGCTGCGGCCTTGCGGGAAAATTTGGCGGCGTCGATGATGAACCTATCATGGGTTCCTTCGGAGATTTTGTCAACGCCGTCGTCGGCCACGACGGCGAAGGTGAGGCGCCGGCCCTGCACCTCGGTCAGGGTCCCCTGCACCCGCACCGTCAGTCCCGGCGGGGTGGCGGCCAGGTGGGAGAGGTGGAAGCCCACCCCCACGGTCTGCTGCGCGGGCCAGTTCAGGTGGGGGTTGATGGCCCGGATGCAGGCCCATTCGATCAGGCCCACCATGTAGCCGGAGGCCAGGACCGGGGGCATCTGGCCGAACTCCGGCGATTCGGGGAGGAGGTGGGGCACGGTTTTATCGGGGGGCACCGTGTAGGTGAACTCAAACTGTAAACCGGGAGACAGGGAATGGTTCATGGCATCCTCCGGTTAGTTTTTCCTTGATTATAGACGGGAGCTATAATAAGAAAAACAAATAGTAATAAATAATATCATTAGGAAAATTAATATGGAATGGCAGCAGCTCCTGGGATTCACCCAGGTCGCCCGGCTGGGCAGCTTCACCAGGGCCGGCGAGGCCACCTTCCGCACCCAGTCCGCCCTGAGCCAGCAGATCAAGGCCCTGGAAGAGGAGATGGGCGCGCCCCTGTTGGAGCGCATCGGCAAACGGCGACTGGCCCTCACCCCCGCGGGGGAAATCTTTTTTGCCTTTGCGTCCAGCGTCCTGGAGCGCCATGAGCGCCTTCTGGAGGAGATGCAAGCCCTGAAGGGGCTGGAGCAGGGCCGACTGCGCCTGGCCGCCCCCTTCACCACCCTCTATCACCTCTTCCCCGAGGCCCTGAAGGAATATGCGCGGCGCTTCCCCCGGGTGCGACTCACCATCCTGGACCGGCCCCAGCCCCAGGTGGCGGCGTTGGTCCGGGCCGGTGAGGTGGACCTGGGCGTGGCCCTGGAATCCCAGACGCCCCGGGACCTGCTGGCCCGGCGCTGGCAAAAGGTGGAGACGGTGGTGATGACCCCCCGGGGTCATCCCCTGACCCGAGCCCGACGGGTGAGCCTGAAGGCCATCGCCCGCCATCCCCTCATCCTGCCGCCCCCCGGGCACCGGGCGGCGGGCCGCCACCTGCTGGAGCGGCAGTTCCATAAGCTGGGCCTCACCTACCGCGTAGTGATGGAGTCCTCCAACGTGGAGCTGAGCGCCCGCTACGTGGAGATGGGCCTGGGCCTGTCCTTTGCCACGGTGGCCGCGGGGCTCACCGGTCTGCCGGGCCGCAACCTGGCCCTGCTGCCTCTGCCGGCGCCGTTTCGGTCTGATTATCTCGCCTTTGTGATGCGGAAAGAGAAGAGGTTGGCGCCCCACCAGCAGGTCCTGCTGGACCTCCTGGCGGGGCGGCCGCAGGAGTGAGCGGGAACGTCAGCGGGGCGAGGCGGCGGAGCGCACCACGCCGTCTTTAACCGTGAGCAGGTAGAGGGCCAGATCGGCCTGGCGGTCGCCGGTGAAGCCCCGGAGCCAGGGAAGTTCAGGGTAATCCCGCCCGGCGGCCAGGGCCTGGGCCAGCTCCAGGCGGCTGGCGGGCCGCTGCGTCTCCACGACCCGGCCCAGGGCCCGGACGGCCACGAACCCCTGCACGGCCAGATAATCGGGCGC
>VGSQ01000061.1 GCA_016874975.1 Deltaproteobacteria bacterium | reverse complement strand
CTCCGATGTTCTGGTCCCCGCGTAGGGTGCGCACCGCGCACCATGAAAGAGGTTGGCATCCTGCAGAGCGTTTTCAAAACCGCCGCCCTTTCCTAAGACAAAAGGAGAATTTTGCAAGACCCTCCGTTAAGCCAGTGCTGCCCGGCACTATTTTGCCTACAAGGCGTCTCTGACCAGGACATTGTCTTCCAGCTTTGATATTTCGGCCCTGAGAGAAAAGGAGGCGCAGATCAAAAAGGCCTCCGGACATGCAACAGCCTTCGTCTCAGGCTCCCTCCCCATGGATGGGGGAGGGCTGGGGTGGGGGTGGCTAAATTATCAGTGATGACAAGGAGGCGCCTCATTCGCCCCCCTCCCCGCACCCCCTCCCACCGTGGGGCTTATCATTACCCACAAGTCGCCCAGGGTGCGCACCGCGCCCCGTACAAAAAAAACGCCGTGAAGGGCAGGTGATAGGGCGGCCCGCGTCCGCCGGCCCCGGCGTGCGCGGCATGCCCTAGGACCAATGCCCGAAGCAGGAGCTTCGGGCGCATTGCGTTCCCAAGCAGGAGCTTGGGAACGAGAGGTTTGCTGCTCCTCATCCCTTCCCCCACACTTGTGGGTAATGCTCAGCACCGTGGGGAGGGGGCTGAAAAGCAACTGCAAAATCCCTGCCGGACAGCATTGCCGTTAAGCTTATCTAGGCCGCCCGTCCACCGCGGGTCCGTGCGGGCCGGAAGCCTCCCCCTCCGGTCTCGTCATCCCTTTGGAGAGGACCCCAGGCTCATGAGGGCTGTCAGGGCTTATCTTTGCCGGGCTCCGGTCCCAGGGCGGCCAGTTTTTCTTTGAGGTAAGGCACCAGGGCGGGAGTGGGGGGCCGCTCCAACAGTTTCCTCCAGTACCTGGCCGCTTCCTTGTTGTTGCCCGCCTTTTCGTAAAGCCAGGCCACCCGCCGCAGCAGTTCGCCCTGTTGCGGGCCGGTTCCCTTTTCCAGGGGCGGGGCCAGCGCCGTGGCCGCCCGGTGGAAGTCCCCCAGAGCCTCATAGCAATAGCTCAGGCTCTCGGCGATGAGCAGATCCAAACCCTGGCGCTCCGATTCGTCCAGGGTGCGGAGCAGGTCTTCATAAGCTTTGGCCGCCTGGTCGTATTTTTTCTGCTGGTAGAGGAGGTGAGCCCGAAAGAGGGCTGCTTCCTTAGCGGGAGGGGTGTTGGGATAGTCCGCCAGAACCCGTTCCAGAGCCTTGAGCGCCTCTTCCACCTGGTCGGCTTGGCTCAGCAGGGGGCGCACTTGGGCCAGGGCCGCCCGGGCCTGGTCCTTGCGGCGGTTCTGAAGAAAGGTGGTGAGACTGAGGACCAGCACCAGGAGGGCCAGCCCTCCTATCCCCAGGAGCGCCAGTTTGCGATTCTGTTTCACCACTTCCCAAAGGCGGGTGAAAAATCCCACCACTTCGTCCTGGGGCAACACGGAGCGTCGCTTGGTGACCCTGGGCATGAAGGATTCCTCTGTACTAAAAAGTTTGCTATGGTTGATGGGGCCAAAGGAGGTAGGCCCCCGATCTTCCCCTGAGCCATCACCTGCGCCGCAACCCTTCCAGCAGCTTCCGGCTGCGGGGGCCGTGGGCCGTGAAGGTAAGGTCCCGCTCCTCCTCACCGGCGACGGCCAGGCGCACCCACAGGACGTCCATGGGGAGCAGGGCGGCGGCCCGTTCGGCCCATTCCACCGCGGTGACGTGCGGCCCCTCCAGATATTCCTCCAGGTCCGGGAGCAGGTCCTGGGGCAGGTCTTCCAGGCGGTACAGGTCCAGGTGCACCAGGGTCAGTCGGCCCGGATAGACGTTGGCCAGGACGAAGCTGGGGCTGGAGACCGCGGCCTCTTCAGGCACCTCCAGGCCCTGGGCCAGACCCTGGACGAATTCGGTCTTGCCGCTGCCCAATGGTCCTTCCAGGGCGATGACGTCTCCGGAAGCCAGGTTTGCCGCCAGGGCGGCGCCCAGGGCCCGGGTGGCGGCGGGGCTCCGGGTCCTCAGGGCGAGGCGGTCCGGCCTCACGGGAGGTGGGCCAGGGCCCGGATCAGGTCAATCTTTCCCACGATGCCCACCAGTTTTCCCTCGGCCATCACCGGCAGGCTGTGCACCCGGCGCTCCGCCATCAGGTCGGCAATCTCCGGGACCGGCGTCTCCGGTGCAATGGTCAGGGGGTCCCGGGTCATGACGTCCCCCACCGTGGTCCCCAACATCTTCTCCAGGCGGCGCTGGAAGCCGCTGGGGGTTTCCAGATAAATATGCAAATCCAGGATATTGAGGGCCGGGGGCAATTCCAGGTCCCGGCAGCGCTGCACCAGGTCCGACTGGGTGACGATGCCCACCAGATTGCCGTCCCCGTCCACCACCGGCACGCCGCCGATGCGTCTGGTTTCCAGCAGGGCGGCCAGGTCCTCCACGGAGGCCCGGGGGCCGATGGTGATGACCTCGGTGGTCATAATATCACGCGCTGTGAGCATATCTCGTCCTCGATGGGCGGAAAGCGTTCCTCGACAAAGGCGGCCAGGGCTTCGGGGTACGCGGCCAGCAGGTCGCCTGCGGCCAGGCCCTGGCGGCCGACGGTTTTGGCCAGGTAATCGGCGGTGAGGCCGTGCAGATAAACTCCCAGCCGGGCGGCGTCCCAGGCGTTCAATTTTTGGGCCAGAAAGCCGCCGATGAGGCCGGTGAGGACATCGCCGGAGCCGCCCGAAGCCAGGATGGGGTTGCCGGTGGGATTGAGGCTGACCACCCCCTCGGGCGAGGCCACCACCGTCTGGGCGCCCTTGAGCGCCACCACCGCCCGGGTGGCGGCGGCCAGCTCCCGGGCGGTCTCCAGGCGCCGGGCCTGGATCTCCCGGGTGGAGGCGCCTGTCAGGCGGGCCATCTCGCCGGGATGGGGGGTGATGAGTCGGGGGCCCGGCGCCTGGGCCAGCAGGTCCAGGCGGCCCGCCAGGGCGTTGACGCCGTCCGCGTCGATGACCAGGGGCTGGGGCAGGGTGCGCACCAGCTCCCGCACCAGTTCCTGGGTTTCCGGATGCGTGCCCAACCCCGGCCCCAGGGCCAGGGCCGTTTTGCCCTCCATGAAGCGGGCCAGGGGCTCCAGGGCGGCCAGGCCCAGGGCCCGTTCGCCGGGAATTTCGGGGAGGGGCAGGGTCATGGCCTCAGTGAGCTTCACTTCCAGAATATCGTTCAGGCTTTCCGCCACCGCCGCGGTGACCAGTCCCGCCCCGGCCCGCAACGCGCCCTGGGCGGTGAGGGCCGCGGCCCCGGTCTTGCCCGCCGAACCCGCCGCCACCACGAGGTGGCCGAAGGTGCCCTTGTGGCTCTCCCGGGGGCGGGGAGGGAGGAGCAGGAGCATCTCCTCGGGGTCGGCCAGCTCCGCCGGGATTTCCCGGGAGAAGGCGGGCGGGATGCCGATGTCCACCCGCCAGAGCCGGCCTACGTAATCCCGGCCCGGCGGGAGGGCCTGGCCGAGCTTGGGCCAGCCGTAGGTCACCGTGACGTCGGCAAATATGGCCTCGTCCAGGGGCTGCCCGGTGTCGGCGCACAGGCCCGAGGGGATGTCCACCGCCAGGACCTGGACGTCCAGGCCGTTGACCATGTCGATGACGGTGCGGTAGAGGCCGTGCACGGCGGCGTTGAGTCCTGTGCCCAGCAGGGCGTCCACCACCAGGCCGGCCGACGCCAGGTCCCGATAAAGGCGGTTGAGGTGATTTTCGCTGGTAACCTCCACCACCTCCACGCCCAGCTTCAGGGCGATTTCCAGGTTGACCCGGGCGTCGCCCCGCACCGTTTCCTTTTCGGCCAGCAAAAAGACCGTCACCCCCAGGCCGTCGTTGGTCAGATAGCGGGCCACCACCAGGCCGTCGCCGCCGTTGTTGCCCCGGCCGGCCAGGACCGCCACCGGCCCCTCCAGGGCAGGGTATTCCCGCCGCAGGACCTGGTAAGTGGTGCGGCCGGCGTTCTCCATGAGGACCAGGGAGGGAACCCCCAGCTCTTCAATGGTCCGGCGGTCCAACTCCCGCATCTGCGCGGCGGTGACGAGTTTCATGGGTGTTCCATTCCTGAGGATATCCTGGAGATCGGTGGCGGGGGAGGGGGCCAGGAGAGTCGGCCTTGTTTCTCGTTCCCAAGCTCCTGCTTGGGAACGTAAATTTCCCCCCAAGCTCTGCTTGGGGACCTCATCGCCCCCGCTGGCTGCCTACACCTTATGCTGTGGCACCCCTGCCAAGCGGCGCGCGGGAACCGGAGAAAGGGTTGTATTCCCCCGGCCCTCCCCCCGGAAACCGTCTTCAATGAAAAGGCGGCCCCGGAGGCCGCTTGGGGTTGCGTCCGCCCACCGTCTTACCAGAAGTGGACGGTGATCCCGGCCACCACCTTGTGGGTGGTCCAATCGAAGACCGCGGTGCCCCGGCGCTCCTGGAAGGTGCCCAGGGGTCGGATCTTGGAGTGTTCCAGTTCCACTTCCCATTGATGGCTGAATTTGTATTCCATGAAGACGGAGAGGTTCTTCCTCAGCATGTAGCGCACCCCGCCCACGGCCGAGAGGGCGAAGTTTTTGGCGGCGTCCACATCCCCCCAGAGGATGACCAGCGCCGGGCCGATGCCCACGTATGGCTGCAGGCGGCCGAAGGGCACCTCCTGATCTTTGAGGAAGCCGTAGCGGGCCAGAAAATGCAGGGCCAGAGTGAGGGTGGCGAAATCTTCCTGGGGGATGACGGCCCGGGTCTGCCCCAGCACCGGTCGGCTCAGGGTCACAGTCTGGTGGCGGATGTCATTGCGGGTGAAATCTCCCGCCAGCTCAAGGCCCAGGTATGGGAACTGATGAAAAAAATAGCCCGCCTTGAGCCCCCCCACCACCCCGGCGGTGTAGCCCAGGTTGGAGGTGTGGACGTCATAAGGCAGGGTGGCGATGGGGTCCACGCGTCCCCGGAGGGGCTGCCAGGCATTGGCCTCCACGAAGGAAGCGCCCATGAAGCCCCCGAAGAAGAATCCCCCCGGTCCCTTCACTTCCCAGCTCATCTTGTCCTGATTGGCGGGCCGGTTGACCCACATGATATACCCGGCGGTGAGACCCAGAACGCCCCCGGCCAGGCTGTAAGCCAGGGTGGTGGCGTTTCTGGGCGACATCGCCTGAGCCGGCGGCGGCCCGGGCAGCAGCAGACAGAGGGCCACGACACAGGCGGTCAGCGGCACATACCATTTTCTCTGCATGGCGATTTCCCCCTTTTCCCCCGGACGAGGCGAGACCCGGCTTGCGGGCAGACCCGGGGTGGCATTATTGTAGGGAGTGGATGAAGCGACTGTCAAGGCAAAATAGTGTGTGGGGGAAGGGCGGGCCGCGGCGCCGGCCGTCTCCGCCCGCCGGTTTCGCCTCAGTCTCATATTGACTACCAGGGATGCGGCTGATAAAGTTTATCTTTGCAGATAACTGACTTTTTTCGGAGAAATTGTCCCCTTCATGGTGGTCATCATCGACTATGACGCCGGCAATCTTACCAGCGTGGAGCGCTCCCTGAGAGCGCTGGGGGAGGCGCCGCTGGTGACCCCGGAGGCGGAAACGGTGCTGCGGGCCTCCCGGGTGGTCTTCCCCGGGGTGGGGGCCGCGGGTGCGGCTATGGCGACCCTGAAGTCCCGGGGGCTGGACGAAGCCCTGCAAGGCGTCTTTGCCCGGGGCATCCCCATCCTGGGCATCTGTCTGGGGGCCCAGATCATCCTGGAAGCCAGCGAAGAGAACGACGCGCCCTGTCTGGGACTGCTGCCCGGGCGGACCCGGGCCCTGCCCCGCCGGGCGGGCCTGAAGATCCCGCACATGGGCTGGAACCGGGTGCGCTTCCTGCGGGAGCATCCCGTCTTCCGGGGGTTGCCGGAGGGGGCCGAATTCTATTTCGTGCACAGTTACTTTCCGGATCCGGCCGACCCGGCCCTGGTGTTGGGCGCCACCCACCACGGCGTGGATTTTCCCAGCGCCGTGGGTGGGCGCAACTTGGTGGCCACCCAGTTCCACCCCGAGAAGAGCGGTCGCTTCGGCCTGCAAATCCTGAAGAATTTTCTGGCCTGGGACGGCGCCGGTGCTCAGTAAACGCCTCATCATCTGCCTGGACGTGCGGGACGGCCGCACCACCAAAGGCATCAGGTTCCTGGACAACGTGGACGTGGGCGACCCCGTGGCCATGGCCCGGCAGTACTACGAAGAGGGCTGCGACGAGCTGGTCTTCTACGACATCACCGCCTCCAGCGACCGGCGGGACATCATGATCGACGTGGTGCGCCGGGTGGCCGCGCAGATCTTCATCCCCTTTTCCGTGGGGGGCGGCATCCGCACCCTGGACGACATGCGGGCCGTGCTCCTGGCCGGGGCCGAAAAGGTGAGCGTCAACAGCGCCGCAGTGAAAAACCCAAAGATCATCGCCGCCGGGGCCCGGGACTTCGGCAGCCAGTGCATCGTCCTGGGCATGGACGTCAAACAGGTGGAGGCCGGCGCCGCCATCCCTTCGGGCTATGAGGTGGTCATCAACGGCGGCCGCACCCCCATGGGCCTCGATGCCCTGTGGTGGGCTCAAGAGGGCGAACGCCTGGGGGCGGGGGAAATCTGTCTCAACTCCATCGACGCGGACGGCACCCAGACGGGCTATGAACTCACTCTCACCCGCATCATCTCTCAGGCCGTCTCCATCCCGGTGATCGCCTCGGGAGGGGCGGGGACGCCCGAGCACCTGGCCCAGGTGCTCACCGCCGGCCAGGCCGACGCCGCCCTCATCGCCAGCATGGTGCACTACGGCGCCTATTCCATCAAAGATATCAAGGACTACCTGCATCAGCGGGGCATCCCGGTGCGCTTGGTCTGGTAAACGCGCCGCACCGGAAGTCGAGGGGTCATGGATCACCAGGGAGAGGCTGACTACCAGGAATATTCCACCGGGTTTGAGGAGGATTATCCGAAAATCCTGGAGCCGGAAGTGGAGGAGCCCGGCGACGAGGAGTCGGGACTGCCCGTCCCCTCGGAGTTGGACCCGCTGCAGCGCTACATCCGGGAAGCCAACCGCTACGCCCTCCTCACCCCGGCCCAGGAGCTGGAACTCACCACCCGCTATGCCGAAACGCAAGACCGGGAGGTGGCGTACCAGCTCATCACCAGCAATCTCCGGCTGGTCATCAAGATCGCCCTGGAGTTCCAGAAATACTGGATGAAGAACGTCATGGACCTCATCCAGGAGGGCAACATCGGGCTCATGCAGGCCATCCGCAAGTTCGACCCGTACCGGGGCATCAAGCTGTCCTATTACGCCTCGTTCTGGATCAAGGCCTACATCCTCAAATTCATCATGGACAACTGGAAGCTGGTGAAGATCGGCACCACCCAGTCCCAGCGCAAGCTTTTCTATAACCTCAAGCGGGAGAAGGAAAAATTGCGGGCTCTGGGCTACGAGCCCGGCCCCAAGCTGCTGTCCGATGTGCTCCAGGTGCGGGAAGAAGAAGTGGTGGAAATGGAGCAGCGCCTGGGGGGCTGGGAGCTGTCCCTGGACGCGCCCCTGAAGGAGGGCTCCGAAGAGTACCACAAGAACTTCCTGCCCGCCGAGGACCCTCAGGTGGAGGAAATCCTGGCGGATACGGAGATGAAGGAACTGTTTCGCCGGAAATTGGCGGAATTTCGCCGGGAGCTCAACGACAAGGAAACGGACATCCTGGACTCCCGGCTGCTGGCGGAAAAGCCCCTCACCCTCCAGGAGATCGGCGCCCGCCATGGCGTTTCCCGGGAGCGGGTGCGCCAGATTGAAGACCGACTCATCAAGAAGCTGCGCTTCTATTTGCAAAGCGAAATCCCCGACTGGGAGGACTTCCGCACCTCGGTGGGCGGCTAATCCGGGGAGAACGGCCGCCGCCGGGCGGTGACGCCACCATGCCCGCAATCCTCGCCTCTCTGCTTCCAGGCCTGCCGCGTCGGCGGGGTCTGACCGGTCTTTTGCTGCCGGTGGCGCTGACTCTTGCCCTGCTGCTCAACGGGGCCGGATGCGCCTCCTTGTTGGGGGCGGCGAGGTCCCAGGAGCCGGCCTCCAGCCCCGAGGAGCTCGACCCGCCCCAAGGCCAGGCATACTACCATTATCTTAAGGCCCAACAGCACCTGTTGCATGACGACCTGGAGGCCGCCGCCAGGGAATACGAAGAGGCGGTGAAGTTAGACCCGAACTCTTCCCAACTGGAACTGGAGTTGGCCGCCGTTTACCAGCGCCAGGGGGACCTCACCAAGGCTTTGGCCCACGTGGAGAAGGCCCTCAAGCTCGATCCCAAGAACCAGGACGCCCACTTTCTTCTGGCCGGCTTGCAGGTGGGGCTCAACAAACTGAAGGAGGCCATTGCCGAGTACGAGCACATTCTGGTGCTGGATGCCGAGAATCTGGAGGCCCGCCTCTTTCTGGCCGCGCTCTACGCCCAACAGAAACGCTTCCCCAAGGCCGTGCGCACCATCCAGGAGGTGCTGGCCCGGAAGCCCCAACATCTGGTGGCACACTACTACCTGGGACGCTTCTATCTGGAAATGAACCAGGTGGATCGGGCCAAGCAGAGCTTCAACCGGGTTCTGTCCATGGACCCGCAGTTCATCCCCGCCATCTTCGAACTGGCCGGCGCCTATGAGCGGGAAAAACAATACTCCCGGGCCCTGAATCTTTATCGGCGGGTCATCAAACTGCAACCCCAGAATTCCCGGGCCTGGGCCAATCTGGGCCGCATCCACCTCTTTCTCAGGCATTATAGCGAGGCCGGCCGGATTTTCCGAAGGGTCAAGGCGCTGGAGAAGAACGACGCCCAGGCTTTCATCCAGATCGGCGCCATTTATCTGGAGCAGAAGTACTTCCAGGAGGCTATCCAGGAATTCCGCAGGGCCTTAGACAATCCCCGGTTTCAGGACCAGGTCCGCTATTATATCGGCCTGGCCCTGGAGGAAAAGGGGGACCTGGAGGCCGCCGTCCGGGAATACCAGTCCGTGGGGCGGGGGACGGACTTCTACGTGCCGGCGCGCCTGCGCCTGGCCTACCTCTGCTTTCAGCTGGAGAAAAAGGAGCTGGCCCGACGCCACCTGGACGATCTTAAAACCTACGCCCCCGACCGGGAGGAGGTCTATCTCACCATCTCCTACCTGTACGAAGAGGAGGGCCTGTGGCACCGCTCATTGGCCGTCCTCCAGGAGGGGGTGGACAAACTGCCCAAATCCGCCGAGCTCTTCTCCCGGCTGGCTTCGGTCTACGAAAAGCAGAAAAATCAGGAAGGGGCTGTCCGCTATATCAAGAAGGCCTTGGAACTGGAGCCGGACAATCCCGACTTTCTCAACTTCCTGGGCTATATTTACGCCGACGCCGGCATCAACCTGGACGAGGCCGAGCAGCTTATCAAGGCCGCCCTCCGGGCCAAACCGGAAAGCGGACACATCATCGACAGCCTGGGCTGGGTCTATTACAAAAAGGGTCGGTACGACAAGGCGGTGGAGGAGTTGGAGCGGGCCTACCGCATCCTTTCCCACGACGCCACGGTGGCGGAGCACCTGGCCGACGCCTACGTTAAGGTCAACCGCTTGCGGGAGGCCCTGAAGCTCTATCGCCGGGCCATGACCCTGGAGAGTCCGGAAACCCTGCGTCTCCGGCAAAAAATCCGGGAATTGGAAATCCGCCTTAGGGAACAGAGCCTATGAATCTCCTGGCTGCCCTCCTCTCTCTGACGCTGCTGGCGCTGGCCGGCTGCCGGACCCTGCCGCCGCCCGTCACACCGGCCCTGGATTCCCCGGAGGCGGTCCTTACGCGCCTCAAGGCCCGGCAGCTAGACGTCAAGACCTTTGAAGCCAAGGGCCGTCTCACCCTCATGGCGCCCCAGCGGAACGTCTCCGGCACCGGTCTGCTCAAAGCGAGCTTTCCCTCCTCGCTGCGAGTCGATCTGTTGGACCTGCTGGGCCGGGCCGCCCTCCTCTTCTTCAGCGACGGCCGGGAGGTCCAGGTCCTCTTTCCCCGGGACGGGAAGCTCCTGCAGGGGGACGCCACCCCGGCCAACCTGGCGGCTTTTCTGCCTCCGGGGGTGACCCTGCCCCAGGTGCTGCGGCTGCTCACCGGGAGCCTGCCCTTCAGTCAGGACGCCGCCGGCCGGATGCGCCGGGAGACGGACGCCTACGTGCTGGAATGGCTCAACCCCGACGGCTCCCTGAAGGAGCGCCTCTGGGTCTCTGTCCAGGAGGGGACGCCGGTGAAGCTGGAATGGTACGAGACGGACGGCCGCCTCCGCTTCACCGCGGAGTTGGGGGATTTCGGCCCCCTGGGTCCGGCGCAGCCCCGGACCATCACCGTCCGCACCACCCAGCCGGCGGTGGAGCTGCGCCTGACCCTGCGGGAAATGCACCGCAACGTCCCGGTGACGGAGGCCGACCTGGCCCTGCCCCGGCTGCCGGGCGTGGTGACGGTGCCGTTGGGGCGTTAAGGGGTGGGGGGAGAGGGTGTGGGTTTTCCCTGGTTCCCAAGCTCCCGCTTGGGAACCGGCTTGCCCGCCAAGCTCTGCTTGGCTGAAGGATCGCTCTGCATCCGGCTATGCCTCGGGCCGTAAGATCCCCAAGGAGGAGCCTGGGAACGAGAGGGGGATGGCGCCCTGGCCCCCTCAAACACATAAGATTTTTCCAATCATCCCATGAAATTCCTCGTCGATGCACCCCTGGGAGGGCTGGCCAAGTGGCTGCGCTTCTGCGGCTTCGACGTGGAGGTGAAGAGCTTGTCGGGGACGCGGCCGGAGCGGCTGCCGCCTGCTGCGCCCGGAAGGCATATCCTGACGGGGCAGGCCTCCCTGGCCCGCCGGGGGCGGCCGGACATCCTCCTGGTGGCCGGGGCCGCGCCGGAGGCCCAACTCCGGGAGGTCTGCCGGCGTCTGGGACTGGACCGGCGGGATTTTACCCCCCTTAGCCGCTGCGTCCGCTGCAACCGCGAGTTGGCCGAGCTGCCCCGGGACCAGGCCTGGGGCCGGGTGCCGGAGCATGTCTTCCTGCGCCAGACGGCCTTTTACGAATGCCCGGCCTGCCGTCGGGTATTCTGGCCCGGCAGCCATGCGGCCAAGATCTCCGCCCACCTGAACCGGGCCTGCGGCGACCCGGGGGAGCCTGTCCCTCATCCGGGTCCGGAAGGAGAACAGCATGAGCCGTGAATCGGGCGAAAGGGGTGGCGGCGCCGGGGCCGCGCTGAAATATGCCCGCATCATTTTCCTGAACACCGGCCGGCGTCTGCTCATCCTGGGCCGCCGGCTGGTGCTCCGGTGGCAGCGCCGGAGGCTGACGCGGGCTTGCGGGAGACTGGGGTTCCAGGTGCTCGACTCTCTGGAGACCGGAGAGGTCAATCCCCTGCTCACCGAGGCGGTGAAGGACACCCTGAACCAGGCCAGGGACCTCAAGGCGCTTCTGGACCGGCAAACGCAGGCCATTGCAGCCATCCGGGCCCGCATGGCCCAGGCGTGGGAGTAAGCCCCGCCATGGGCCCCAACCGAGAGGCCCGCCCGCCGGCAGGTCGGCTGAAGCGCCTCGTCACCGGCGCCACCGCCGCGCAATGCCGGGACACCGGTCTGGCCGCGGTCCTGATCCTGCTCCTGGTGGTCTATTTCGGCGACCGACCCGACCTGGTGCTGCCCGCCATCATCCTGCTGGTGCTGGCCATGGCCTGGCCGCCCGCCTTCCGACCCCTGGCCGGCCTCTGGTTCGGTCTGTCCCATGTCCTGGGCACTGTGGTCTCCAAGGTCATCCTGTCCGCGCTTTTTTTCGCCTTGGTAACCCCCATCGGCCTCCTCCGACGCCTTCTGGGGGCCGACCCCTTGCAACTCAAACGCTGGAAGCAGGGCCGGGAATCGGTCTTCATGGTGCGGAGCGAACCCATCGCCCCCCAGGACCTGGAGCGGCCGTATTGACTTGAACTGATATGAAAAGTTGTGCCGTAGGGTGCGTCTTACGCACCATTGCCGGGGGCCGGCGGCGGGCAGGGACGCTGGGGGAGGTTTGTGCAGGCCAGACGCCTGCGCCACAGGAGCCGCGTTAACCCGGCCCTTCCCCCGGCACGACAAGGAGATTCTGCATGGATTTGTTAAAGGACCTCTGGGGCTTCATGAGGGTGCGCAAAAAGTACTGGCTGCTGCCCATCATCCTCACCCTCCTGCTCTTCGGCGGTCTCATCATCTTCACCAGCGGCACGGCCATCGCCCCCTTTATTTACACCATTTTCTAACGAGGCCCCCATGCCCGCAGCCATCCTGGGACTGTCCGCCTACTACCACGACAGCGGCGCGGCGCTGCTGCTGGACGGTCAGATTTTGGCCGCGGCCCAGGAGGAGCGCTTCACCCGCAGGAAGCACGACCATTCCTTCCCCCACCACGCCGCCGCCTACGTGCTGCGGGAGGCCGGGCTGGAGCTGGGCGACCTGGCCGCAGTGGCCTTCTACGACAAACCCTACCTGCACTTCGAGCGGCTCCTGGAAACCTATCACAGCCTGGCCCCCCGGGGGCTGCGCAGCTTTCTGTCGGCCATGCCCGTGTGGATCAAGGAAAAGCTCATGATGCGCAGCCTCCTCAAAGAGGAGCTGGCCCGTCTGGGCCCCGGGGAGCCCCGCCTGCTTTTTCCCGAACACCACCTGTCCCACGCGGCCAGCGCCTTTTACCCGTCGCCCTTCCAGGAGGCGGCCATCCTCACCATCGACGGCGTGGGCGAATGGTCCACCGCCACCATCGGCCACGGCCGGGGCAAAGACATCGCCATCCTGCGGGAGCTCCACTTCCCCCACTCCCTGGGCTTGCTCTATTCCACCTTCACCTACTTCCTGGGCTTCAAGGTCAACAGCGGCGAATACAAGCTCATGGGCCTGGCCCCTTACGGCGACCCGGAGGCCGAGCAGACCAGAAAGTGGCGGGAGCTCATTCTGGACGTACTGGTGGACCTGCGGGACGACGGCTCACTCCTCCTCAATCTGGATTATTTCGACTTCGCCACCGGCCTCACCATGTGCCGGGACGAGGTCTGGGAGCGCCTTTTCGGGATGCCCCGGCGGGAGCCGGAGACGGACTTCCACCAGGGCCACATGAATCTGGCCCTGGCCATCCAGCAGGTGACGGAGGAGGTGGTGCTCAGGCAGGCGCAGACGGCCCGGGAGCTCACCGGCAGCGACTATCTGGTGATGGCCGGCGGGGTTTCTCTCAACTGCGTGGCCAACGGCAAGCTGCTGCGGAAGGGCATCTTCAAGGACTTGTGGATTCAGCCCGCGGCGGGGGACGCGGGCGGCGCCCTGGGCGCGGCCCTGGCCGCCTGGCACATCGGCGAGGGCCGGGAACGACAGGTCGACGGCAGCGGCGACGCCATGCAGGGGTCCTACCTGGGACCGGAATTCAGCGCCGCGGATATCCGCAAACTGGCCCGCCGGCATCAGGCTCCGTACCGCCACTTTGCCGATTTTGACGCCCTGTGCGCCGAAGTGGCGGGGCTGCTGGACCAGGGCCAGGTGGTGGGCTGGTTCCAGGGCCGCATGGAGTGGGGCCCCCGGGCCCTGGGCAACCGCTCCATCCTGGGCGACCCCCGCAACCCGGAGATGCAGAAGCGCCTCAACCTGAAAATCAAGTACCGGGAAGGCTTCCGTCCCTTCGCGCCGTCGGTGCTGGCCGAAGAGACCAGCCGCTACTTCGAGCTCGACGTCCCCTCCCCCTACATGCTGCTGGTGGCTCCGGTGCAGGAGTCCCACCGCCTGCCCCTTCCCGACGGCTATCGGGACCTGCCTCTGTTCCAGCGCCTCTACGTGCTGCGCTCCCACATCCCCGCGGTGACTCACGTGGACTTCTCCGCCCGCATCCAGACCGTGCATCGGAACACCAACGAACGCTACTGGCGCCTCCTGCGCACCTTTGCCGACCAGACCGGCTGCGGCCTGGTGGTGAACACCAGCTTCAACGTGCGGGGCGAGCCCATCGTCTGCACCCCCGAAGACGCCTACCGCTGCTTCATGCGCACGGAAATGGACTACCTGGTCCTGGGCGACTTCCTCTTCGACAAACAGGACCAGCCCGCCTTCGCCGACACCCAGGACTGGCGCCGGGATTACCAGCTCGATTGAGGAAGTGGGGAAAGGGGGGCAAAGGGCATTGGCGCTAACTTAAGAAAAAACCAGTTTACATCATAACATACCGATTTTACTTAAAATCCCCCTAAATCCCCCTTTTCCAAAGGGGGACTTCGGGTCACCGACTGCTCATTCCCCCCTTTGGCAAAGGGGGGTAAGGGGGGATTTATCTTGACTGTTCAACAGGTTACCCTTGGCATACCCAATGCTTGCTTAAGTTAGCGCCAATGGGGAGGGGGCCGGGGGTCTTGAGCCCCCTGCCCACTCCGCCCTTACCCCCTTCCCCGTCCCTCCGCCGGTCTTGGCTTAATCCTGATGCGGCCAGGGTTCGTCGTGCTTGCCGGTGACGAAGGTGCAGAAGCGGTCCCACTCCACCTCCCGGTGGCTGATGGGGCATTTGAGCTTCATCTTGCGCTCGCCCACCTCGATGACCAGCCAGTCGCCGCCCCGGGGGCCGCCGTCGATGGTGATCTTCTGGCCCACCTTGAGGGGATAGGGCCGGAAAATGAGGACTTCATAGTCCGTCGCCTCGGGGGCGGCCGTGCCGAAACCGCAGGTTTTTTCCTTGGTCATGGCTGTGCTTCCTGGGAAACGTCCGTAGGGCGCGTCTCACGCGCCGCTGTTGCCATGCAAAACTTTGCTCCGAAAAGTTTTTTGTAGGGTGCGCACTGCGCACCGTAAGGATGCTTAACTTTTCATAATTTATGGGTGAGCCCAAGGCTCATGAGTAACTGCTCTGAAAAGTCAGTCAGCTTCTCTTTGCGCCCTTTGCGCCTTTGCGAGAAACTATATTCACGCAAAGCCGGCAAGATCGGCAAGGATTTTAATGTGTTATGGGTGGGCCAGCGGCCCATGGGGGACTGTCTTGAAAGTTTCTGCAGGACACCCGCCCCCGGGTGTCCAGGCACAGCTCATAGGGCGGCCCGCGGCCGCCGACTCCGGCGTGCACGGCGCGCCCTGTGACTGAACAGGCTACGCCGTCCCGCACTCCTCCGGGCTGCCCTGCAATTTCTCCAGGGCGTGGGGCAAGGCGGGCAGGATGGCCGCCAGATTCTCCCGGGCGCCCCTGGGGCTGCCCGGCAGGTTGACGATGAGGGTGGCCCCCCGGATCACCGCCACCCCCCGGGAGAGCATGGCGTGGGGCGTCTTGGCCAGGCTTGCGGCCCGCATGGCCTCGGGCAGGCCCGGCACCAGGCGGTGGGCCACGGCCAGGGTGGCCTCGGGGGTGAGGTCGCGGGGGGTCAGGCCGGTGCCGCCGGTGGTGAGGATTAAATCCAGGCGCTCCACGTCGCTCCAGGCCGTCAGGGTGTTGACGATGTCCTCCCAGACGTCGGGCACCACCCCCGTGTGGGTGACCTGAAAGCCATGCTGCTCCAGCAGCCGGGTCAACTCCGGCCCGCTGGCGTCGCGGCGCTCCCCCGCCGCGCCCTTGTCACTGACCGTGAGAATCCCCGCCCGGAACACTCAACACCTCGATGACGTCGCCCGGAGCCACCCTGCCGCCGGTGAGCACCCGGCCGAAAATCCCCTCCCGGGGCATGATGCAGTCCCCTACCAGGTCCCGGATGGCGCAGCCCTGGTGGCAGGCCTTGCCGATCTGGGTGACTTCCAGAAGGACATCGTTCCCAATCTTCAGCCGCGTGCCGATGGGCAGGCTGTCCAGTTTCAGCCCAAAGGTGGTGATGTTTTCGGCAAAATCGCCGGGCTTGACCTCTGCCCCCGCGGCCCGCATTTTGTCGATGGACTCCAGGGCCAGGAGGCTCACCTGGCGCTTGCCGCCCTCGGCATGGGCGTCGCCTGCCACGCCGCGGTCCACCACGAGTTCCACGGCCGGGACGTTTTCCTTGACCACGCCCTTCCGGTCGCTTATGGAAACGGCATGCACGACGCCGCGGCGGTTGAGGGGATCCTGGGACATATTTGGGACATATTGTAGATGACGGCGGGCGGAGCCCGTCCTACTTTGCAGCAGTTACAGGGCGGCCCCTGGCCGCCGTCGGCGTGCACGGCACGCCCTATGAACTCGCCGCTTACGGCGGGATGCGCGGCGCTTTCCCGCCCTACATTTCTACATTTCTTTCCCGCCCTACGGGTCTACGGGTCTATCGGCCGAACAGGCTGGAAGCCTGTGCCGCCATGTTTTATCCGGGGGTGGGAGGATCACAGGCGAGAGGCCCTCAGCCACGGGAGCTTCCCCCGGTCTGGTCAGGCATCCCCCACCAGCAACCAAAACCTGAAACCTGACACCTGACACCTGACACCTGACACCTGACACCTGACACCTGATTTTCCCGCTCTCCCGGCTCTCCCCCTATGCCTTATCTCACTCCTTCTCCCGGGCCGCCCGGGCTTCGGCGATGATCTTCTCCGCCAGGTGGGGCGGCACTTCCTCGTAATGGGAAAACTCCATGTCGAAGACGCCCCGGCCGCCGGTCTTGGAGATGAGGTCCGGGGCGTACATGAGCACCTCGCTCATGGGCACCTGGGCGGTGATCTCCTGGAGCCTGCCCTTGGGCTCCATGCCCAGCACCCGGCCCCGCCGGCCGTTCAGGTCGCCGATGATGTCCCCCATGTTCTCTTCGGGAACCAGCACGGTGAGTTTCATGATGGGTTCGAGCAAGGTGGGGTTGGCCTGTTGGACGCCCTTTTTGAAGCCCATGGAGCCGGCGATTTTGAAGGCCATGTCCGAGGAGTCCACTTCGTGGAAGGAGCCGTCGTACAGCTTGACCCGGAAGTCCACCGTGGGGAAGCCGGCCAGGATGCCCTCCTGCATGGCCTCGACGATGCCCTTTTCCACGGAGGGGATGTACTGTTTGGGGATGACGCCGCCCACGATCTTGTCCACGAACTCGAAGCCCGCGCCCCGGGGCAGGGGCTCCAGTTCCAGCCAGGTGTCGCCGTACTGGCCCCGGCCGCCGGACTGGCGCTTGTACTTGCCCTGGACTTTGGTGGCGCCCTTGATGGTCTCCCGGTAGGGCACCTTGGGCTGTTTTAAATTGACTTCCACCCCGAACTTGCGCTTCAGCTTCTCGGCGGTGGCTTCGATGTGCACCGCACCCACGCCGGAAAGCAGGATCTCCTTGGTCTCGGCGTTGCGGGTGAGTTTGAGAGAGGGGTCTTCTTCGATGAGTTTCTGGAAGGAGGAGTAAACCTTGTCTTCATCGCCCCGGCTTTTGGGCTCCACCGCCAGGGTGATCATGGTGCGGGCCGTGCCCGGTGCGGGCAGGACCGCCGGTGCGGTCTCCATGGCCAGGGTGTCGCCCGTCACCGTTTCCTTGAGCTTGGCCACCGCGGCGATGGCGCCGGGCCCCGCCTCGCTCACCGCCTTCTGGCCTTTGCCTTCCAGGAGGAAGAGCTGGCCGTAGCGCTCCGGCGCCGAGCGGGTGGCGTTGAACACGGTGCTGTCGGAAGTCATCACGCCCGAGAAGACCCGGAAGATGGACAGTCGTCCGGCGTAGGGGTCGGCCACGGTTTTGAACACCTGGGCCGCCAAGGGACCGTCGGGGTCCGCGGTGAGAACCACCTCCGCGCCGGTGGCGGGGTGTTTGCCGACGATGACGCCCCGGTCCTCGGGCGCAGGCAGGAACAGGTTGATGGCGTCCAGAAGCAGGGAGCTGCCCAGGTTCCCCAGGGCGGCGCCGAACAGCACGGGGACGATTTTGCCGGCCAGGGCGCCGAGGCGCAGGCCCCGGAAAATCTCCTCCGGGGTGAGGTCCCCTTCCTCCAGGAACTTCTCGATGAGTTCGTCGTCGCTTTCCGCGGCGAAGTTGAGGAGGTCGTTTCTCAGACTCTCCCCTTCGTCCTTGAGGTCATCGGGAACGGGACCCGCTTCCATCTTGCCGCCCGCGCCCGCGCGGTAGGCTTTCAGGGCCACCAGGTCCACCACGCCTTTGAAGGCCGCCTCCTGGCCCAGGGGCAGCTGCAGCAAGACCGGCTGGGCCTCCAAGACCTTTTTGAGGCTGTCCAGCACCGCCTGGTAATCGGCCCGCTCCCGGTCCATCTTGTTGATGAAGACCAGCCGGGGGAGGCCGTAATGGGAGGCGGTTTGCCACACCTTTTCGGTGCCCACCTTGACGCCGTCCACCGCGTCGATGACCACCACGGCCCCGTCCATGACATGCAGCACGGCCCGGGTGTCGGCCAGGAAGTTGTCGTCCCCCGGCGTGTCCGCCAGAAACAGGGTGTGCTTCTTCCAGGTGCAATGGTGGAAGGCGCTGGAAATGGTGATCTTGCGCTTCAGTTCTTCCGCTTCAAAATCCAGCACCGAGCTGCCGTCGTCCACCTTGCCCAACCGGGAGGTGGCCCCGGCCGTGAACAACAGGGCCTCGGCCAGGGAGGTCTTGCCGCAACCGCTGTGGCCGATGAAGGCCAGGTTGCGGATGTGTGCAGTTTTGCCGGCCATGCAGTTCTCCTTCCTTTCCCGTGCCTGAGCCGCCGGCGACCGCGGCCCGACCGTAACCCCTTTTAATTATCAGAACTCCCGCCATTTCTCAACCAGGTTTTCCCTGAAAGGGGCGGTCCGCCGCGGTCAGAGCGACGGAAAAGATCCGGGCAGCCGGTCCCCGCCCTTCCCGGGCGCCATTGAAGGAGCCCGGCGGCCAAAGACAGGCTTCCCCTCGGTGAGGGAAATTTCTGAGGATGAGAGGGCGGGCCGGACGGAGCCGTTTGCCGCGGCCGGCAGGGTGGATGGGTCTCCCAAGACAACCCCCATCAGGCCACAGACAACATCCCGACTCCACGGGTCCCCTGATTCTTCGGAGAGAACCCGCGTGGTTGAAAAATAAGGCATGCCGCTGACTTGCCTTGAGGCATCCTGCTATGAAAAGTTTGTCGGCATTGGGCGTTATGTGTTCTATTATCAAGGCCTTGAGGCTGGCACGGAGGCCCGCCCCACCCAACTTTTCATGCTTTGCGGGTGAGCCCCAGGCTCATGAGCAACTGCTATGAAAATTTCCTTATCCCCCTCTCCCCTGGTGGGGGAGAGGGCCGGGGTGAGGGGGAGAACTTTTCATGCTTTGCGAGTGAGCCTCAGGCCCATGAGTAACTGCTATGAAAAGTTCCTTATCCCCCTCTCCCCCGATGGGGGCATAAGCGCTAACTTAAGGATCAGTGTTCAACTG
The DNA here is from genome assembly GCA_016874975.1 of Deltaproteobacteria bacterium. Lineage (GTDB taxonomy): Bacteria > Desulfobacterota > Desulfobaccia > Desulfobaccales > 0-14-0-80-60-11 > VGSQ01. The sequence continues at coordinate 89 of VGSQ01000061.1, read as the reverse complement.
ACAATTTCTTTAAAATATCTATTTGTAACAGCCTCTTGCGTGGAGGCTCCCTTAAATCCAGAGAGATTTGATGCCAATTTTTCCAACAC
>VGSQ01000060.1 GCA_016874975.1 Deltaproteobacteria bacterium | reverse complement strand
TGGAATTGTGGATCAACCTCTGGCGCAGGCGCGGCGACCTGGGAATCAGGGAAATTCAGGACTTCCTGGGCCGGGAGGTCTCGGCCACCATCCCCGAGGCCCAGGAGGCGGTGGAGCGCAGCATCAACGAGGGCCGGCCTCTGGCCCAAACCAATCCCCAACATCAGCTCTGCCGGGACCTCCGGGCGCAGGCCGAGCGCCTCCTGGGCGCAGAGGAAAAAGAAGAGCGGGCTTCCCTGTGGAGCCGTCTCAATATCTTCAAGAGGAAGTAAGACCATGGGCATCATGGCCAGAATTCGGGAACGGACGCCCGGGGAGCGGACCCCCGTCGGCCCGGGACGACCCCCGGACCAGAAAGAGAACACCTTTAACGAAATCAAGGCCCGGATTCACTTCCGGCTGCTCAACCTGCTGGACCTGTCCCGGCTGGCCGGGGCCGAAGAGAGCGTCCTGCAGGAGGACCTGCGCCGGGGCATCGACATCATTCTGACAGAAGAAAACCTGGCTCTGACCATGCCGGAGAAAGAGCGGCTGGTCAAAGAGATCCGGGACGAACTGCTGGGCTACGGCCCCCTGGAGCCCCTGCTGCACGACCACAACGTGGGGGACATCCTGGTGAACGGCTACAACCAGATCTACGTGGAGCGCCAGGGCAAACTGATGCTCTCCCACGTCCGCTTCACCGACAACGGGCACCTGATGAAAATCATCGAGAAGATCGCCTCGGGGGTGGGGCGCCGGGTGGATGAATCCTGCCCCATGGTGGACGCGCGCCTGCCCGACGGCTCCCGGGTGAACGCCATCATTCCCCCCCTGGCTCTGGACGGTCCCAGCCTCTCCATCCGCAAATTCGCCAAGGACCCCATCAAGGCCCACCACCTCATCGAATTCGGGGCCATCACCCCGGAGATCAACCAGGTGCTGGAAGGGATGGTGACGGCCCGGCTGAACATCCTCATTTCCGGCGGCACCGGCACCGGCAAAACCACTTTCCTGAACGTGCTCTCCAGCTTCATTCCCAACGACGAGCGCATCGTCACCATCGAGGATTCGGCGGAGCTGCAACTGCAGCAGGAGCACATCGTCCGCCTGGAGACCCGGCCGCCCAACCTGGAGGGCCTAGGGGAGATCACCCAGCGGGACCTGGTGCGCAACGCCCTGCGCATGCGCCCGGACCGCATCATCCTGGGCGAAGTGCGCCAGGGCGAGGCCCTGGACATGCTCCAGGCCATGAACACCGGCCATGACGGCTCCCTGGCCACGGTGCACGCCAACTCCCCCCGGGACGCCCTCACCCGCCTGGAAACCATGGTGTCCATGGCCGGGCTGAACATCCCGGACAAGGCCATCCGCCAGCAGATCGCCTCCGCCATCGATGTGGTCATTCAACTGGCCCGGCTCAGCGACGGCAGCCGCAAAATGATGGGGCTCCATGAAATCGTGGGCATGGAAGGGGACGTCATCACCATGCAGGAGATCTTCGCCTACCGGCTGATGGGGCTTACCGAAGACCGGAAGGTGAGGGGGAAATTTGTCACCTCCGGCATCCGCCCCAAATTCATGCCCCGTCTGGAGGCCATGGGCATCCACCTGCCGGCCCACCTGTTCAAGGAGAGCGCCCTGTGAGGGCGGGGAGGGGGAGGTGTCAGGTGTCAGGTGTCAGGTTTTAGGTTTTAGGTTTTAGGGGTCAGGTGTCAGGTTTTAGGTTCTGGGTTCTGGGTTTTTGGGGAAAGGATAAGAACACGGTAAGCCAAGGCATGGTGGCGCCGGCGTCCCGCCGGTGGTCGTTTCCTGGGGATATATCACCTTTTTTCTCTGGTTCCCAAGCTCCCGCTTGGGAACCGGCTTGCCCGCCAAGCTCTGCTTGGCCAGGGAATCACGACCTGTCTGGCAGAGGCTGTAATGAGCAAGGTCTCGGACTGATAGAGCGTGAGACGCACCCTGCACGAACCTTCCAAGACCCACTCCCGTGGAGCATATAAGCATGAAGCGGCGGAAGCGGATTACAGAGGCAAGGAGCACAGCGATGACGGCGGACCTTCCCCGGCCGCGCCGGCCAATGGTGCGATCCGGTTTTATGGGGACCGCCCTCCTCCTGCTCGCCGCCGCCCTCCCCGTTCCGGTCCTGGCCGCTCCGGGCCAGGACGCCTCGTCCCTGTGGGATAGAGCCGCCCTGCTCTTCAAGGACCTGCCCCACCCCCTCATCATCTTTACCTTCCTCTTTTTCCTGTGTCTGGCCGAGGGGCTGTTTCTCTACCTCTCGGACCCCGAACGGGCTCAGAAGCGCCGCCTGAAAAACCGGCTTAAGTACCAGAACAATCTGGACCGAACCCTGCCCCAGGATTCCCTGCTGCGCTCCGACGGCTTCGGCACCAATCCCTGGATGCGCAGTTTCTTCAAGAAAATCAGGAGACTGGAACAGATTCAGACACTTCTGCGAGAGGCGGATGTGAGCTGGTCCGTGGCCACCTTTCTGCTCCTCACCCTCATCTGCGGGGCTCTGGGTCTGAGCCTGGGGTACTACCGGCAGGGGACCCTGGGCGGGGTGGTGGGCCTCCTCTTGGGCTGCATGGCGCCCTATCGGGTGGTGGTCTTCAAGAAGAAGCGGCGTCTCAAGAAATTCGAAAAGCAACTGCCCGAGGCCTTGGACCTCATGGCCCGGGGACTCAAAGCCGGGCACGCCTTCGCCGCCGGTCTGCAGATGGTGGGGGAGGAAATGCCCGCGCCGGCGGGCCAGGAATTCTTCAAAGCCTTTAAGGAATACAACCACGGCATGGACCTTAACACCGCCCTCATCAATCTCTGCCAGCGGGTGGAACTGCGGGAGCTGCGCTTTTTCGCCACCGCGGTCATCATTCAGCGGGAAACAGGGGGGAACCTCACCGACATCCTGGAGAAGATCGCCGGGCTCATCCGGGAGCGCTTCAAGCTGCGCAACCAGATCAAGGCCCTCACCGCCGAAGGGCGCCTCTCCGGCTGGATCCTGGTGCTCATGCCCCCGGTGCTCTTTCTCATCATGCTCAAGCTCAACCCGGAATACACCATGCTGCTCATCAACCACGACCTGGGACGGTTCATGGCCCTCACCGCCCTGACCTTCCAGGCGCTGGGCATCCTGGCCATCCGCAAGATCGTCAACATCAAGGTGTAAAGGAGGGCTCATGACCCCGGCCGTTCTCTTCGGCCTGACGGTGGCGGGCATCATCATCTGCCTGGGATCTTTTCTGTACCAGCAGATGGGCGCCCGGGTGCGCCGGCGGCTTAAGGCTCAGGCCGGCGCGGAGATGGTGAAGCGGCGGGAGGAAAAGAAGATTGAATTCCTGCCTCCCGCGGTGGTGGAAAAGGTGGAAGAAAAACTGGGGCTGAACCAGGGCAGCACCAAGGTCAAAGAGCTGCGCAAGGTGCTGGTCCGGGCCGGCATTTACCGACAGAACGCAACCGCCCTCTACTTCGGCCTGAAGTTCGGGCTGTGCCTGGCCCTGCCCGTGGTGCTGCTGCCGGCGCTGTTCAGCCTCAGGCTGCCCAAGCCCCTGTTCCTGGCCGCTTTTCTCCTGCTCATGGGCCTGGGCTATTATCTGCCCACCCTCATCGTCAACCACCTGGTCACCGCGCGGCAGCGGAAGATCAGGGAGGGCCTGCCCGACGCCCTGGACCTGCTGGTGGTCTGCGTGGAGGCGGGGCAGGGCCTGAACGCGGCCCTCAAACGGGTGGCCGACGACCTGAGTCTGAGCAACCCGCCCCTGGCCCATGAGTTGACCCTGGTCAACCTGGAGATCAGCGCCGGCCTGGAGCGGGAGCAGGCCCTGCGCAACCTGGCGGACCGCACCGCGGTGGAGGAGGTGGCGTCGCTGTGCTCCATGCTCATCCAGAGCGACCGCTTCGGCACTTCCATGAGCACGGCGCTCAGGGTCCAGTCCGACACCCTGCGCACCACCCGGCGTCAGAAGCTGGAGGAGCTGGCCGCCAAGACCCCCGTCAAACTGGTCTTCCCCCTCCTGCTCTTCATCTTCCCCGCCCTCATGGTGGTCATCATCGGCCCCGCGGTCATCCGCATCATGGAGAATCTGAAGTAAGCCGGAGGCTTCCGGACCATCGGCCGCACTCGGGGCCACCGAAACACGCGGTTTTGCAACGGCTGGCAATCAGGGGCAACCTTCGGGGCAGCCGAGATGCTGCACGGGGGAGGGTGTCCTGGCTTTGCTGCAGTTACTTCATGACCTCTCGGACCGTGAGGTGGAAGCACGGGCCGCCTTCAAAATGATCAGGTGGGACTGTCATGGGGTCGGGCTGACCATCCTGCCTAAAACTCCGGCTCCGGTGCGGGGCCGTCCAGGGGCCCCAGCAGGGTCAGGGCCCAGCGGTGGGGCTGGAAGAACTCTCGGGCCAGGTCCTGCACCTCTGCCGCGGTGACCCGGTTCAGGCCCTCCAGCACTTCTTCCACGCTCAGGTGGCGTCCGAAATAGATTTCATTCCTGGCCAGGCGGAGCATGCGCTGCTCGCAGTCCTCGGTGTTGAGGGCCAGGGAGCCCTTGAGGTACTCCTTAGCCGCGTCCAGTTCCTCGGCGGGCAGGGGCTCCTCTTTAAACCGGGCCAGTTCCAGGTTCACGGCCCGCACCAGCACCGGCAGGTTGCGGGGGTTCACCCCGGCGGCGATTTCCAGCAGGCCGACGTCGCTGAAAAAGGACAGGTGGGAGTAAATGGAGTAGGCCAGGCCCAACTGCTCCCGCACCACCTGAAACAGACGGGAGCTCATGTTGCCCCCCAGGATGAGGTTGAGCACCGTGGCGGCGAAGCGGCGGTCATCCGCGGCGGGCAGGCCCGGGGCGCCCATAACGAGGTGTAGCTGCTCCAGGTCCCGGGGGTGAAGATGCACGCCCGGGGAGGGCGCGGCCCCGGGTCGGGTTCGCCGGGGTGAGCCGTTAGAAAAATTCTCGAAGAGGGGCTCCACCAGGTCCAGCACTTCCTGGTGCCGGAGCCGCCCCGCGGCGGCCACCACCAGATGTTCCGGACGGTAGGTGCTTTGGCGGTAGGCCAACAGGTGGTCCTGCCGGAAGGAGCCCACCGCCGCGGTGTGGCCCAGGATGGGGCGGCCCAGGGGCTGCCCCTGCCAGAAGTCCCGGGCGAAGAGGACCTGCACCAGGTCTTCCGGGGTGTCGTCCTGGGCGGCGATTTCCTCCAGGATCACCTGGCGCTCCCGTTCCATTTCCTCTTCCAGGTAGAGTGGATGCAGCACCAGGTCGGCCAGCAGGTCCACGGCCCGGGGCAGATGTTCGGCCAGCACCCGGGCGTGGTAGCAAGTGTGCTCCTTGGTGGTGAAGGCGTTGCCCAGGCCGCCCAACTGGTCGATCTCCCGGGCGATCTCGTAGGTGTTGCGCCTTCCGGTGCCCTTGAAGGCCATGTGCTCCAAAAAGTGGGTGAGCCCTCCTTCGGCGGCGGTTTCATCCCGGGAGCCCACGGTGAGCCAGAGGCCCACCGCGGCCGAGCGGAAGGCGGGGAGCTCCTCGGTGACGACCCTCAGGCCGTTATTCAGAACGCTTTTTGTGTACACGGGGAGGCTTCTTCTTGGGGTCGTGAGGCCGGGGCGTCTCTGTGTTGGGGGGAGCTTCCAGCAACGCCTTCCGGGAAAGGCGGATCTTGCCCTGGCGGTCGACCTCCAGGACCTTCACCATGAGCTCGTCCCCCTCCTTGAGCACATCGGTGACGGCCTTGACCCGGTAGTGGTCCAGTTCGGAGATGTGCACCAGCCCGTCGGTGCCGGGCAGAATCTCCACGAAGGCCCCGAAGTCCATGATCTTCTTGACCTTGCCGTGGTAGACCGCTCCCACTTCGGCCTCCGCGGTGATGTCCTGGATCATCTTGATGGCTTCGTCCGCGGCCTGTTGGGTGGGCGCGGAGATGTGCACCCGGCCGTCGTCGTCGATGTCCACCTTGACACCGGTGGCGGCCACGATCTGCTTCACCATCTTGCCGCCCGGGCCGATCACCTCCCGGATTTTGTCCGGGTTGATGCTGATGACGATGATCTTGGGAGCGTGCTCCTTGAGACCCGGCGAGGGCGCGGCGATCACCGTGGCCATGCGCTCCAGGATGTGCAGGCGGGCATGCTTGGCCTGGCGCAGGGCCTGGCCCATGATCTCCCGGGTGAGCCCGGTCATCTTGATGTCCATCTGCAGGGCGGTGATCCCCTCCTGGGTGCCGGCCACCTTGAAGTCCATGTCGCCCAACTGGTCCTCATCCCCCAGGATGTCGGAGAGCACGGCCACCCGGTCGCCCTCCTTGATGAGGCCCATAGCCACCCCCGCCACCGCCGCCTGGATGGGCACGCCCGCGTCCATCAGGGCCATGGAGGTGCCGCAGACCGTGGCCATGGAGGAGGAGCCGTTCGAAGAGAGGATTTCGGAGACCACCCGGATGGTGTAGGGAAACTCCTCGGCCGTGGGCAGCACCGGCGAGATGGCCCGTTCGGCCAGGGCGCCGTGGCCGATCTCCCGGCGGCTGGGGCCCCGCAGCATCCTCGTCTCCCCCACGCAGTACGGGGGGAAGTTGTAGTGCAGCATGAAGGACTTAAAGGTTTCGCCATAGAGACTTTCGATGCGCTGTTCGTCCGAGGGCGTGCCCAGGGTGGTCACCGCCAGGGCCTGGGTGTCGCCCCGGGTGAAGAGGGCCGAGCCGTGGGTGCGGCTCAGCATGCCGATTTCACCGCTGATGGGGCGCACCTCGGCATAGTCCCGGCCGTCCAGGCGGCGGCTTTGGGTGAGGACCATGTGGCGCACCTTCTTCTTGTGCAGGTCCTGGAACACCTGGCCCACCTGCTTTTCCCGGCCTTGGGCCTCCTCCCCCAGGTCCGCCAGCACCTTGAGGTAGAGGTCGTCCAGGGCCTGACGCCGGGCCTTTTTGTCAGGCTGGGTCACCGCCGGCAGCAGGAGCTCGCCGGCCAGGGCCGCCACTTTTTCCGGCAGGTCGCCGTAGTCCGGCGGCGGCGGCGCGGGCCGCTTGGGCCGACACACTTCGGCCCCCATGCGGCCGATGAGCGCCAGGATGGGCTGGAGCTGCTCCTGGGCGAAGAAGAGGGCCTCCAACACCTCCTCCTCCTGGGCCATGTGTCCGCCCCCTTCCACCATGATGATGCCCTGGGGCGCGCCCGCGACGATGAGGTTGAGTCTGGAATTCTTAATCTGGGTGTTGGTGGGGTTGACCACCAGGTCGTCTCCCACCTTGGCCACCCGCACCGCCGCCACCGGCCCCTGGAAGGGAATGTCCGAGATTTCCAGGGCCGCGGCGGCGCCGTTCAGAGCGACGATATCCGGGTCCGTCTCCTGGTCCCCGGACAGCACCGTGGCGATGATCTGAAGCTCGTTGACGAGCCCCTTGGGAAAGAGGGGCCTGATGGGCCGGTCGATGAGCCGGGAGGTGAGGGTCTCTTTTTCGCTGGGCCGGCCGATCTCCCGCCGGAAAAAACCTCCGGGCACCCGGCCGGCGGCGTAGGCCCGCTCCAGGTAGTCCACCGTCAGGGGCAGGAAGTCGATTCCCTCCCGGACGGAGTCGGAGATGACCGCGGTGACCAGGACGGCGCTTTCGCCGTAGCGCACCAACACCGCCCCGCTGGCCTGGCCGGCCAGCTGGCCTGCCTCAAAGCTGAGATCCCTCCCGCCCACCTCTACTGAAAATTTGTGCGACATGGAGTTCTGACTGCCTCCTATTTCCTCAGGCCCAACTGCTCGATGAGGGCCCGGTAACGGTCAACGTCCTTGTTCTTCAGATAGTTCAGGAGGCGCCGCCGCTGCCCCACCAGCTTGATCAATCCCCGGCGGGAATGGTGGTCTTTGGCGTGAGTCTTGAAGTGATCGGTGAGATAATTGATCCGCTCACTCAAGATGGCCACCTGCACTTCCGCTGACCCGGTATCTGAGTCGTGAAGCCGAAAGCGGTCGATAATGTCCCGTTTCTGGTCCGTGTTCAGAGCCACTGCTCCCTCCTTTTTCCCTCCATTTGGAAAGTTTATCTCACTCCTTGGGGTAAGAGGCCGCAGGCCCCTCCCCCGGGAAAGCGCTTTTATTTCATCTCCGCGGCGAACAGCCTCGTCGGCGCCGCCCACGCCCCGCCGCCCGCAGCTTTCACCACGGCCAAGGCCACCAGACGGCCCTCGGCCACCAGTCGCACCCGCTCTCCCGCCGGAGGCGCGGGGTCGCTCAGGGGTATGGGCTGCCCCCGGCGCAACCGCCGCTCGTCCTCGGGCCCCACTTCCAGGGCCGGCCAGTCCGGCAGGCAGCGGGCCGGGGCGATGAGGCGGGATTCCCAGCCGGCCTCGGCCAACTGCTCCAGGGTGGCCGCGTCTTCGATCCGAAAAGGTCCCACCGCCAGGCGCCGCAAAGCAACCAGGTGCGCCCCGGACCCCAACGCCCGGCCCAGATCCTGGGCCAGCGTGCGGATGTAGGCGCCGGCGGAGCACCTGACCCGGAGCGTCACCCGGGGCAGGTCCACGGCCTCCACCGTCAGTTCATAAATCATCACCCGCCGCGGTTTGACCTCCACCGTTTCGCCCCGCCGGGCCAAGCGGTAGAGGCGCTCGCCCTGTTGGCGCAGGGCCGAATAGAGAGGCGGCACCTGCTCGATTTCACCCACGAAGCGGTCCGCCGCCGCGGCAATGGCCTCCGGCGCCGGCAGGCGGTCCCGCCGGCCGGTGACGGCGCCGGTGAGATCTTGGGTGTCCGTCTCCTCCCCCAGCTTCAGGGTGGCCCGGTAGGTCTTGGGCTCCCCCATGAGGTGGGGCGCCAGCTTGGTGGCTTCGCCCAGGGCCAGGGGCAACAGCCCCGTGGCAAATGGGTCCAGGGTGCCCAGATGCCCCGCCTTGCGGGCTCTGACCAGCCGCTTGACCCGCCGCACCACCTCAAAGGAAGTGATCCCGGCCGGCTTGTCCACCAGCAGGAGGCCCGACGGAAGGGGCTTCCCTTCAGCCCCGCGCCCTTTTCCCGTCACCGGTCCCCCGGCTTCCGCCTCACCGCTGCCCCGCCGGAGCCTCGGCGTTCTCCAGGATCTTCCGGGGCTCGCCGCCGCTCAGCGACAGATACCACAGGTCCACGGGCACCCTTTCCGGGCTCAGGCCCTCGCCCTGGCGATAGCGCTCAAAGACGATGGCCCGGCCCCCCTCCACGAAGGTGGCATTGCGTCCCCGAGTCACCTCCCGAGGCGCCAGGGTGGCCAGGTCCACCAGGAGGATGCGGTTTACCTGGCCTTCGCCGGTGACGGGCGAATAACAGAGAATCTGTTTGCCGTCCGGGGTGAACTGGGGCCGCCAGTAGGGAGTGTAGTCCTCCTGGCTTGGAGGGAAGCGCTTTAACACCTTCCCCGTCAGGTCCAGCACGACCCAGCCCCCGGAGACGTCGCTGCCGCTCTCCTGGTAGGCGATGAGCCGCCCGTCCGGGGACATCACCGGATTTTCGTAAAGGTAGCCCACATCCACGTTGTGGTTGGGCGTTTTGATGATGATCCGCATCTGCCCGGTGGCCGGGTCGCCCACCGCAATGAAGATGTCGGCTAGGGTCATCTCATCTTTCTTGGCCTGACGCTGGTTGGTGAGGCCCGCGAAGACCAGTTGTTTGCCGTCGGGCGCAAAGGAGGCCGACCAGGCCTGCTGCACGCCCTGGAACACCACGGGCTGGGCCGGGCCGCCGGCGGTGGACACCCGCATGAGGGCGGTCATTCTTCCCTGCGGAGTCATCCGCTCGCGCTGGAACACCACCCACTGCCCGTCCGGCGACATGGCGGGGTGTTCGTCCTGAGTCCCGGAAGTGAGCCGCCGGGCGCCGCTGCCGTCCGTGGCCGCCACCCAGATGCCGCCGCCCCGGATAAAGGCCAATTTGCCCTGGGCCGCCGCCGGGCCGGCCGACGCCAACAGGGTGAGAATGAGGAGCATGCTGCTCAGAAATGCCGCCAGAGCCATAGATCCTCCTGTCCCAACGAGATCCTTACCAATCCCCCCTGGATACGCCGGCAAGGCCTGGTTCCCAAGCTCCTGCTTGGGGACCGGCTTGTCCGCCAAGCTCCCGCTTGGCAGAATAGACCTAAGGAGAAATGCCTGCTCGTCGCTAACCTGCAGGAGGCGCCCAAGCAGAGCTTGGGCCCCAATTGCGTTCCCAAGCGGGAGCTTGGGAACGAGAAAGAATCGAGAGATTGGTCCCGGTCTGTCTTGCGACAACAGACTCAACCCTCCTCCGCGTCCCCCCGCACCTGGTCCAGGAGCTGCGCCAGGCGCTGGGTCTGCTCCAGACCCTGGTCCGCCACAAAGATAATCTCCGGCATCACCCGCAGGATGTGGGCCCGGGCCACCTCCTGCTTGATGAAACCCTGGGCCCGGCGCAGGTCCTCCCCGAGCTGCCCGGGATCGCCGCCCCCCCGGACCAGGTAGGAAATCCGAGCCTGTTTCAAGTCGGGACTCATGACGACGTCGGTGATGGTCAGGCTTTGAAGACGCGGGTTGGCGCAGCGGTTGAGGAAAATCTCCGCCAGGCATTGCCTGAGGAGTTCTGCCACTCGGGTGGGGCGTTGGCCTCCTGAGGTCCGTGGCCGCATGGCGGATCACTGTTCCACGATGCAGAGTTCAACCCGGGAGTCCACGATTTGGGCCAGGTGCTGACTTTCCATGAATTCCATAATCTGCTGAATGCGGCTCCGGAGCAGGGTGGCGTCATTGCCCACCAGGGCCACGCCCAACTTGGCTTTCTGCCAGAGGTCGTGGTCCTCCACTTCGGCGATGGCCGCGTCAAAGCGGTGGCGCACTTTCTCCACCAGGCTGCGCACCACCCGCCGCTTCCCCTTGAGGGAATGGTTGTCCGGGATGATAAGGGTGATGCTGGCCACGGCGACGATCATGCCTGCCCTCCTCCCGGTAACGGTCCGGCGTCCCCCGGGTTAGTCCCGTTTGACTTCCCGGGGGGAGGAGTCCAGTTGGGCCTTCACTTTTTCCTGAACATAAGCCTCGATGACGTCACCGGTCTGGAAGTTGCTGAACTTGTCCAGGCCGATGCCGCATTCGTAGCCCGACAGCACTTCCTTGACGTCATCCTTGAAGCGCTTTAAGGAATTGATGCGGGCGCCCTCGAAGACCACCTGCCCCTGGCGCCGCACCCGGGCCAGGGCATTGCGCTCCATCTTGCCGTCCCGCACCATGCAGCCGGCGATCGTCCCCACTTTGGAGATGGTGAAGACCTGGCGCACTTCGGCCTGACCCATGACCTTCTCTTCGATGATGGGCTCCAGCATGCCTTCCATGGCGGCCCGGATGTCGTCCATCAAGTTGTAAATAATATTATAAAAACGCAGGTCTACCTGCTCGGATTCGGCCAGGGCGTGCGCCTTGGGATTGGCCTTGACATTGAAGCCCACGACGATGGCGTCGGAGGCGGAGGCCAGCATGATGTCGCTCTCGGTGACGTCGCCGATGCCGGTGTGAATGAGATAGACCTTGATTTCGCTGGTGCCCAGCTCCGCCAGGTACTTGGTGAGGGCCTCGATGGAGCCGTGCACGTCGGCCTTGAGAACCAGCTTGAGCTCCTTGACCATGCCTTCCTTGATCTGCTGGTAGAGCTTCTCCAGGCTCACCCGGCTCAACCGGGCCAGGGCCGCCTCCCGTTGCTTCTGCTGGCGCATCATGGCAATCTGCCGGGCCTTGCGCTCTTCCAGCACCAGGAACTCATCCCCGGCTTCGGGAACGCCGCTGAAGCCCTGCACCTCGGCGGGCAGGCCGGGGGTAACCTTTTCGATGCGCTTGCCCTGGTCGTCGAACAACGCCCGCACCCGGCCGTACTCCTGCCCGCAGACAAAATAGTCTCCCTGCTTCAGGGTGCCCTGCTGCACCAACACGGTGCCCACCGGGCCCCGCCCCTTGTCCAGGCGGGACTCGATGATGCGGCCCTGGGCCTGGGTCTCCACCGCAGCCTTCAGCTCCAGGACCTCCGCCTGCAGCAGGATCTTCTCCAGGAGTTCGGGGATGCCGACGCGTTGCTTGGCGGAGACTTCGGCGTACTGCACGTCGCCGCCCCAATCCTCGAGGACCACCCCCAAGTTGGCCAGCTCCCGCTTCACCCGCTCGGGGTTGGCGTTGGGCTTGTCGATCTTGTTCACCGCCACCACCAGGGGGACGCCTGCGGCCCGGGCGTGGTTGATGGCCTCCTGGGTCTGTTCCATGACGCCGTCGTCCGCCGCCACCACCAGGACCACCAGGTCGGTGACCTGCGCCCCCCGGGCCCGCATGGCGGTAAAGGCCTCGTGGCCCGGAGTGTCCAGAAAGACGACCTCGCCGTGGTCGGGCAAAGTCACGTGGTAGGCGCCGATGTGCTGGGTGATGCCCCCCGCTTCCCCTTCGGTGATGCGGCTCTCCCGGATGGCGTCCAGCAGCGAGGTCTTGCCGTGGTCCACGTGGCCCATGATGGTGACCACCGGCGGCCGGGGTTCCATCTTGGCGTCGGCGCCGCCGATCTCCCGGATCAACTCTTCTTCCAGGATGGTGGCCCGCTCCACTTCATAGCCGAACTCGTTGGCGACGATGACCGCCGATTCATAATCGATGGGGTAATTAATAGTGGCTATCACCCCCAGACCGAGGAGCTGCTTGATGACTTCGCCGGACTTGATGCCCATGCGTTTGGCCAGATCGCCCACCGTAATGGAGTCGCCTACTTTGATCCGCCGTTTGATGGCCTTGGGCACCGACAGTTCCGCGGGGCTCACCTTTTTGAAGGCCTTGCGGACCCCCTTCTTTTTCCCGGCAACCCGGGCCTGGCCTTCGGCGGCTCCGCCGTACAGGTCCACCCGTTCCCAGACCTCCCGCTTCTTCCCGGGTTTGCTGCGCCCGGGTATCTCCACCGTCTCTTTGCCCTTTTTCTTGCCTTTGGCCTCGGGCTTCTTGGCTCCCGGCGCCGTCTTTACTTCCGCGGCCGGCCGGGATTCCCCCGGCGGCCGGGTGGCAGAGGGGGGACGAACGGCGGTGGGGGGACGGGCGGCAGAGGACGGCCGGGCGGTGGAGGGGGCCGCAGGCGGTGGGGCGGCTTCGCCGGCCGGCCGCGTCGGCGTCGGACGGATGGAAGGCTTCGGCGGCGCCTCCGTGGGAAGACTGATGATCCGGGCCGGCGTATCCTTCCGCTTGAGCTTGCTCCGCAGCCGCTTCACCGGAGCGCCGCTTTCCGACGGAGCCGCAACCTTGGCCGACGTCGCGGGGGGAGGCGGCGGCGGCTGGACAGGCGGCGGCGCGGCGGCCGGTTCTCCAGCCGACTCCGCCATGGTAGTGGCCGGCGCCGGGGCCGCCGAAGGCCCGGGCTCCGCGGGTTCCGTGGGAGGGATGCCCGGTGGGGCCAGCGTTTCAGGCTCCGGCGGCGGCGCCTCCACCGCCGGTTGCTCCCGGGCGGGCAGCGCCACCACCACGGCCATCGGCTCCTTGGGCCGGCGCGATTTGACCGCCTTCTCCGGAGCCTTGGCAGCAGGGACTTCCGGCGGCGGCACGGCCGCCAGCTTCACCGGCGTCGGCGCCACTTTCCGGCGCCGCATGACATTGTCCCCGATGCGCTTCTCCTCCACCTTGGGCGTCAACTGGCTCACGGACAGCCGCACCTGCTCCGCAGTGGACTCGTCCAGAGAGCTGAGATAATTTTCCACCGACAGTCCCAACACCTCACGCATATGGGTGAGAAGATCGCGGACGTCGATTTTCATCTCTTTGGCTAAATTGATGACTCTGGTCTTTGCCATATACCTGGATCTACCCCCCAACGTAGAATGCCCGTGTCAATCTCCGGCCGTTCCTCAAGCCGTTTCCGCCTCCGGCCCCTCCTCCGCCTCCGTTTTCCGCTGACCCAACATTTCCTGGGCGGCGGCGATCAGACCGGCGGCCTTCTTTTCGCTGAGACCGGTATGCTGCATGAAATCCTCCAGCTTGGACTCCGCCACTTCCCGCGCCGACGTATAGCCGTGATCGTGCAGAATGGAGGCGGTGATTTCTCCCACGCCGGGAATGCGCAGCAGCGAGAGATAACCTTCCTTCAGTGATTTTGAATACTTGGACTCCGTCTTGACGTCGATTTTCCAACCCAGCAACTTGGAGGCCAGACGCACGTTCTGCCCCCGCTTGCCGATGGCCAGGGATAACTGGTCGTCGGGCACGATGACTTCCATGCTGTGGCCGGCGGTGTTCAGGATGATGCGGCTCACCTCCGCCGGGGCCAGGGCGTTGGTGGCGAACATGGCCTCATCGGGCTTCCAGGGGATGATATCGATCTTTTCCCCCCGGAGCTCCTGGACGATGTTCTGCACCCGGGAGCCCTTCAGGCCGACGCAGGCCCCCACCGGGTCCACATCCGCGTCCCGGGAGGCCACGGCGATCTTGGCGCGGCTGCCCGGCTCCCGGGCCACCGCCAGGATCTGCACAGTGCCGTCGGCAATCTCCGGCACCTCGTTTTTGAAGAGCTCCACCAGAAACTGCGGGTGGGTCCGGGACAGGATGATCTGCGGTCCCCGTCCCTGCTTCTTCACGTCCAAAACATAGGCCCGGATGCGCTCGCCCTTGTGATAAATCTCCCGGGGCACCTGCTCCGGCGGCGGCAGCAGCGCCTCGGTGCGCCCCAGGTTGACGATGATGCCTTCGGAGTCCAGCCGCTGCACGATGCCGTTGATGGTGTCGCCCTTGCGGTCCTTGTATTCCTCGAACACCTGGTCCCGCTCCGCGTCCTTCATGCGCTGCATGATGACCTGCTTGGCGGACTGGGCGGCGATCCGGCCGAAGGCCGTGGCGTCCATTTTGATGCCCAGAAAATCCCCCAATTCGCAGTCGGGGTCCAACTCCCGGGCTTCGTGGAGATTGATCTCCCGGGTGGCGTCGGTCACCTCGGTGACCACCTCTTTGAACTGGAAGACTTCTATGGCCCCGGTCTCTTCCTGGTAGGTGACCTCAATCTCCAGCTTCGTCCCAAAGCGCTTCTTGGCCGCCGAACGCACCGCATCCTTGATGGCCGTGACCAGCAGGTCCTTGTCGATGCCCTTGTCTCGGCTGACCTGGTCGATGATCCGTCTCAGTTCCAGGTTCATGTGCGGTGTTCCGCCTCCTTGCCAAGATGTTTCGGGTCCAGCGCCAGGCGCGCCCGGGCGATCTCCTTTAACGGGATGCGGCAGAGCTCCTCTCCCTCCTGGAGGCAGACCTCCTCCGCCTCCAGGCCCTGGAGCACCCCCAGGTGCACCTGGCGCCCCCGGAAGGGGGCCCGGGTGGTGAGCCGCACCAGCCGGCCCACATAGCGGGCGTAGTCCGCCGGCTTCTTGAGCTCCCGGGTGAGCCCGGGGGAGGAGACCTCCAGCGTGTAGGACGGCCCGATGACATCGTGCACATCCAACAGATCGCTCACCAAACGGCTGGTGCGGGTGATCTCCGCCAGGGTGATGCCGCCGGGCCGGTCCACGAACAGGCGCAGCGTCGCCCGGCCCCGGCGGGGGTGGATGAACTGCACCTCCACCAGCTCCATCCCCTGGGCCGCCAACACCGGCTGCACCAGCGCTTCCACCCGGTCCGCCACTTCTTCCCGGTTCATCTCCCGCCTCCGTGGGCCTCCGCCGCCGCCGCCCGATGGGCCTCCGCCTCCACCGCCGCCTCCGCCTGCTGGATGACCCGGTTCATGCGCCGGCGCAGTCGGCAGCCACAGATAAAGACGATAATCCCCGTGGGGATAAAGACATAGCCGATGACCTGGAAAATGGTGCCGGCAAAAAACTGCACAAAGGTCAACCCTGCAATGAACATGGTGAGCGCGGTGCGCCAGAACGACAGAAAAGTCCGCTCATTGGCCATGATGGTGCGCTCAATGGCCATCACGTCCCGGACGATGGGCTCGTCGATCTGCAATCTTTCCCAACTGCTGGGGTCGGGTTTGGTCGCGGTCATATATTATGAATAAGGCAACTTGCAACGGTGCGCATGGCGCACCCTACGAAACCATGCTCACGCAACATATCTCTGGTTCCCAAGCTCCCGCTTGGCGACATTTTGTGGCGATGTCGGTTGTGTGTCGTAAATATTCCTTTTGTCTTGTGTTGGGTGCGCACCGCGCACCGTAACCATCTGAACAGTTCTTGGTGGCGCCGGCATCTTGCCGGTGCGGCGCACAGGCGCCACCAAAGGCGGCGGGCACGGAGGCCCACCCTACCAAACTTCCCTGGTTCCCAAGCTCCCGCTTGGGAACCCACTTGCCCGCCAAGCTCCCGCTTGGCCAAATAAAATTGATGAGGACAATGTGCTTCGTAAGTATCAGCAGGAGCCCAAGCAGAGCTCGGGGCCACAATTGCGTTCCCAAGCAGGAGCTTGGGAACGAGATAAAAACTCAGGGCCTCTGCTGCGCCAATTCGGCCTTTATTTTCTCCCAGGGAATGGTGTCTTCATGTTTCCGGGACTCGGTCAACATGATGTCATAGAAATCTTCCCAGAGCTCACCCCATTCTCCAGGTCTATGATAACCGCTTTTTTCTTTCCCGAATCATCGATGACAAACTGGATGCCCACCATATAGGCTATCCTTGGTTCCCAAGCTCCCGCTGGGGGACCCTCTTGCCCGCCAAGCTTCCGCCTGGCGACATGCAATTGATAAATCGGTTATGTTAGATCGCCATTCTGAAGAATTTGCACAATCCTAAAAATAATTGATTCCATAATTGGTGGCTTCAGTGATCCAACCTTCTTTATTATAATAAAACTATCTGCGGTAAATAAACGATTTGGCCTGACGTTGCTTTTTTTGTTTAAGCCGGCTTCTTGGAAATCTTGATCGCCTATCTCAAAAGAATAGCGGTCTTTTACAAATTGACTGGTTATCTGGCTCAGAATGACATCATTGCCTTCTAAAGCTGTTATTACCAGGGCAGGGCGTCTTTTGGTATCAGTTAAATCCGAGAAAGGGAAAGGCACCACCACTACATCGCCTTTTATAAATCTTGCCATGCCTCATCCTCTTCCGGTCTGAGCCAATCCTTCTGTAAGGAGGATTCACTGATCAGCAAGCTGCCGAGATCATCCAGGGTAAGGCTAAAATTTTCCCTGTGCTGGCGGTCACCTCTCTTTTCCTGACAGGATTTCGTCAGCAAAAAATGGTAGATCTCTCCCCAGGCATCCCCCCAGGTTTCCAGATCAATCAACACCGCCTTTTTCTTCCCGGACTCATCCGTGACAAACCGAATGCCCCTCATAGGATTTCCCCATCAGGTTTGGAGCATTGCCTCTGCCTGGCCAATAAAAAAAGCGGGCCGCGGCCCACTTCCGGGATATGCCAAGATTGTCGCAATCTCGGGGCGTCCCCAGAGCTTCCTACGGTTCTCCGCCCGCCGAAGCAGGCCGGCCCTCCTCGCCCCTGATGCGGCCGGCCCCCTCAACGGGGGAAGCGGGACCCCGGAAGACGTCAGCCTCCGGGATGGAGCGGGCAACGGGATTCGAACCCGCGACACCAAGCTTGGGAAGCTTGTACTCTACCAGCTGAGCTATGCCCGCTTAGGGTTATTTCTATAGCTTTTTTCCCACCTTGTCAAGCCGTTTTTTCTCGGCGGGTCCAAGTTGGCCGGTCTCCTTGACTCTTGGGCCGGGGTCCTTGGCCATCACCCGCCGGGCCTCGGCGATGTCGGCCCGGATCTGCGCCGCCAGGGCCTCGATAGAGGGAAAGCGCCGCTCCTCCCTGAGTCGCGCCATGAATTCCACCCCCAGGGTCTCGCCGTACAGGTCTCCCGCGAAGTCCAGCAGGTGCACCTCCAGGGAGAGCTCCGAGTTGTCGAAGGTGGGGCAGGTGCCGATGTTGGCCACTCCGGGCAGCCTCTCGCCGCCCCGGGTCACCTGCACGGCATAGATGCCCGTGGCGGGCAGCAGTTCGTTCTCCGGACGCAGGTTGGCGGTGTGCACCTTGAGCACCGCCCCGCCCCGCCCCTTGCCCGGCACCACCAGCCCTTCCACGGCGTAAGGCCGGCCCAGCAACTGCGCCGCCTCCTCCACCTTGCCCAACGTGATGAGGGCCCGGATGAGGGAGCTGCTCACCACGGCGCCGTTCACCTCCACCGCCCACACCACCTGCACCGTGAAGCCGTGGGACTGCCCCATCTCCTGGAGCAGCTCGATGGTGCCCTCCCGGCCCCGGCCGAAGCAGTAGTCGTGGCCCACCACCACCTCCCGGACCGCCAGACGCTCCACGAAATATCGGCGCACGAAGTCCCGGGCCGGCAACGCGGCAAACTCCGGGGTGAAGGGAAGCAACACCACGGCATGCACCCCGGCCCGGTCCAGCAGCGCCAGCTTCTGGGCCGGAGTGGTCAACCGCGGCAACGGCCGGTCCGGCCGCAGCACCCGGCCGGGGTGGGGCTCGAAGGTGAGCGCCACCGCCTGGCTGCCCAGCTCCCGGGCCCGTTGGCAGACCTTCCCCAGAATGGCGCGGTGCCCCAGGTGGACCCCGTCAAAATTCCCCACCGTCACCACGGTGCGGGTAAAGGGCCCGGCCCCCGGGGGGAGATCGTAATAAACCATCGCCACCTTCCACCTTTGCTCGGATAGACCTTGACAGATTCTGGCTTTCTATTATAATTTTATTTTTGGAAAATGCCAGGAAGGGTTCAGGCAGCCCTCCCTGGTTGCAGCCGAAGTGGCGGAACTGGTAGACGCGCTAGGTTCAGGGTCTAGTGGGCATTGGCCTGTCGGGGTTCGAGTCCCCGCTTCGGCACCAGTGATTTCAAGGGGTTACGGCTTTCAGCAGTAGCCCCTTTTCTTCGTTTTTAGGGTTGGTCAACGTATTGGTCAACACTCTTGCCATTTTTCCTATGGCCTCCCGCTTGTGGTCCTGGGCTAAATGGGCATAACGAAGGAGCTTCTTGCAAAACTTCCGCCGTAGCGTTATGGTTTCCGGAATATCTTTTCTGTCCTGAAAGCAATTTTCGAAAAGCTTTTGCACGATTTCTGGGAGATCGGACAGGTCCCAAAAGAGGAATATGATCTCCTGGAGCAGAAACTTGCACCGGTTCTCCTGGAGGCATGGGAGAGCGCCGGAGCCCCGCAGAAAACCTCCTTGGAAAAGTTGATCAGAACCTATCAGGGATTAATCAACCCCGCTTAGCCCCCCTTTCCTTATAACCTTCACCATCATAGCTCCCCCTTGAAGGCCCGGTCGAGGATGGCGGGGAGCAGGGCGTCCAGTTCGGCGGCGGTTTGGGCCTGGAGCTTTTTCAGGGCGTCCACTTGGGCTTGGAGGCCGTCCAGGTAGGCCACGATGCGGCTTTGTTCTTCCAGATCAGGCAACCGGAGATTATCAGTTTAAAAGGCAATCAATAGTTAAATTAGCTAGGTAAAAAAATTTGCCGACACTACGCGCTGGGGTCGAGCAGATTTTTCGGTT
>VGSQ01000059.1 GCA_016874975.1 Deltaproteobacteria bacterium | reverse complement strand
TTTGCCTCCCGGGACAACCTGCGGCGGGCCAAGACCCCGGGGGTCAAGGACGCGATGTTCGCCAAGAAGCGGGGCCTGGGGGTGCTGGACATGGTCCGGAGCCTGTGGGTTTACAAAAAGCTGCGCAACTTTCGGGCCGGCATCGAGGCCAATATTTCCCGGCTGAAACGGGCCTTTGGTCTGGATCGCTGTAACTGGCAGGGCTGGCCGGGCTTCCGGCAATATGTCTGGAGCGCGGTGGTGTCCTACAATGTCCTGGTTCTGGGGATGTTGCTCCCGGCTCACTGAGGTGGCCCCACCCCGGGCGTCCTGACCAAGGGAGAGGTCCGCCCAAAAGAGGGGATAATCGGGCAACAATGCCCCGCTAACCGGCAAATTCGTTCTCATAACCTTGGATTAAACCGGCCTCGGCAGCAAATTGTCGCCCCAGGCTCATACGCCACCATAAAATGATGACTTTCTGGATGAGAACTATCTAAAACCGCCAGAGCTTAGCCTGGCGCACCAAGAGGCTCCCTTGACATTTTTTCCCTTGACCTAAGGTGCGTATTCACTTATGATCAGTCCATTTGAAGCAAAGGCACTTCAGGGAACCTCTGACCGTGGGATACAGCCATTGTGCCCGCACCGTATCATATTTGCAACCGTGACATAGGTTTTCACCTACTGAAGGAGAAGGGTTGCTTGCATGGATGCATTCTACCGCAACAAGGTCATCCTCATCACCGGCGCGGCGGGGACGGTGGGCAGAGAGGTGGTGTCCCAACTCTTGCCCTGGGGGCCGGCGGAATTGCGCCTGATGGACAACAATGAGACCGAATTGTTCTTCATGGGGGAAAATTACCGGTCGGCGGGGTGCGTCAGGGCCTTCCTGGGAGACGTGCGGGACGCCGACAAGCTGCGCCTGGTGGCCAAAGGCGCGGACATCATCTTCCACATCGCCGCGTTCAAGCATGTCTATCTCTCCGAATACAACCCCCTGGACGCGGTCCAGACCAACGTCCTAGGCGTTAATAACGTGGTGTTTGCGGCCCTGCGGCACCACGTCCCCTACGTGCTCTTCACCAGTTCGGACAAGGCCGTCAACCCCACCAACGTCATGGGCACTTCCAAGCTCTTGGGCGAGCGCATCATCACCGCGGCCAACATCGTCAACACCAACCAGAACCAGGTGTTCGCCAGCGTGCGCTTCGGCAACGTGCTGGGGTCCCGGGGGTCGGTGCTGCCCATCTTCCTGGAGCAGATCCGCAAGGGCGGCCCGGTCACCATCACCGACGCCCAGATGACCCGGTTCATCATGACCGTGCCGGAGGCGGGGCGGTTGGTGTTGGAGGCCTGCTCGCTGGCCTGCGGCGGCGAAGTCTTCATCACCAAAATGGCCGTGGTGCGCATCGTGGACCTGGCCCGGGCCATGATCGAGCTGCTGGCGCCCAGATACGGGTTCGATCCGGCGGACCTCCCCCTCGCCTATGTGGGCCCCCGGCCGGGTGAGAAGCTTTTTGAGGAATTGATGACCGAATCGGAAGTGGCACATTCCCTGGAATTGCCGCGCCTGTTCGTGGTGTTGCCGGCGCTGCGGGCGTTCTACCAGAAGATCGCTTACAATTATTACAACGATCAGGACTTCCCCAAAGCGGAGCGGGCCTACAATTCCTCCAACGAGGCCTGCCTGCATCTCTCCGCCATTAAGAGGTATCTGGTCCGCTCCGGTGTGCTGGAAGCCATGGGCGCCCCTCCCGCGGTTAAGGAAGGGCAGTACGGCCTGGCGGCGGAACCGGCGGCGCTCTATCAGGTCACCCCCAAGAGACCGGTATTATGAGGGTGTTGATCCTGGGGGGCGACGGCTACCTGGGATGGCCCACCGCCATGCACCTGTCGGCCCGGGGCCATGAGGTGGCCGTGGTGGACAACTATTTCCGGCGGCAGGCCTGCCACGCCCTCAACTGCGAGCCGCTGATTCCCGTCCCCAATCTGCACCAGCGCCGTCGCCGCTGGGAGGAAACCTGGGGGCGGAAGATCCGGGTAGATATCGGCGACCTCTGCGATTACAATTTTGTCAGCCGGGTGTTCCGGGAGTTCAGCCCCGAAGGCGTGGTCCATTACGCGGAACAGCCTTCGGCCCCCTATTCCATGATGGACCGTCAGGCCGCGGTCTTCACCCTGACCAACAACCTGGTGTCCACCTGCAATCTCATCCACGCGGTCCGGGAATTTCAGCCGCAGTGCCACATCGTCAAACTGGGCACCATGGGGGTCTACGGCACCCCCAACATCGATATTGAGGAGGGGTACCTGGAGGTGGAGCATAAGGGCCGGCGCCATCGCTTCCTTTACCCCAAGGAGCCCGGCTCCCTGTACCACCTCACCAAGGCCCAGGACGGGGACCTCCTCTTTTTCTATTGCCGCATGTGGGACCTCCGGGTCACCGACCTGAACCAGGGCCCGGTGTACGGCATGCTCACCCCGGAATCCCGGACGGACGAAGGGTTGACCTCATTTTTCAATTATGACGCCATCTTCGGCACCGTGCTCAACCGGTTCCTGGTCCAGGCCGCAGCAGGAGCGCCGCTGACGGTTTACGGGGAAGGGGGTCAGACCCGGGGCTATCTGGACCTCAGGGACACCCTGGCCTGCGTGGAACTGACGCTTCTCCACCCCGCGGAGGCGGGGCAGTATCGGGTCTTCAATCAGTTCGTGGAAACCTTCAGCGTCATGGACCTGGCCCTGCGGGTGCAGGAGGCGGGGCAGGAATTGGGACTGTCCGCGGAGATCGTCAAGATCCCCAATCCCCGCCGGGAAGCGGAATCGCACTACTACAATCCCGCGCACACCGGTCTGTTGGACCTGGGGCTGACGCCCCACTACCTGACCCGGGCCGGCCTGGTGGAGATGCTCCAGCTGGTCCGACGCCACCAGGAGCGGATCGACACCTCGTTGCTTATGCCCACGGTGACCTGGCGTTAGGAATGCCGCACCGCCGGCGCCGGTTGCCGCTTTGAGAGAAATATGCCGCCTGTCCGTCTGCACCAGCGTCTGAAGGGCAAACTGCTGCTCATGGCGGGAGACGCCGTCATCATCGCCCTGATCACCGTCTGGCAAGTGGCCGACAAAATCTCCGACTACCCGGACCTGCTGGGCGGCTATGCCAAGGTGGGGGTGATCCTGCTGCTCCTGCTCTCCCTGTATCTGGTGAGCAATTACCTGTTCGGGTTATATGATGAAGAGGCCGTGGGGAATGCCGAAAAGGCGCTGCTGTTCACCGTCCTGTCCTCAATCGTGGTGTTTGTCCTGTTCAGCAGCCTTTCCTATTTCATCATCAGCTTGCGGCCGGGAAAGGTCAATCTGCTGGCCACGGTGGGGCTGTGCGCTGTCCTTTTGCTGGCGTGGCGCTTCCTGTATGTCCGCCTGTTTCGCCCGGCTCCCCGGCGCCTCCTGCTCATCGGCAACGACCAGTTGATCGGCGAGATCAAAGAGGAAATTCAGCGTCACGGCGCCGGGAGCTATGAGGTGTTGGGCCACTGGCACCGGTACAGCCACAATCCCACCCTGCCGGACCTGGCCGGCGTGGTCCGGGACCAGAAGGTGGACCAGGTGGTCTATTCGGTCCACTCCCGGATTCTGGACAGAGTCAGCAGCTCCCTGATCAACCTGCAGATGGCGCAACGCCAGATTACCAATGCCTACACCTTTTACCAGCAACTCACCGGCAAATTCCCCATCCGCCATGTGGACGACTTCTGGATGCTGGTCAACAGCCGGCGGGAAATCCTTTTCCCCCGCCTGCGGGCCAAGGTGAAACGCGTCTTCGACTTCCTCTTCGCCTGCCTTCTGCTGCCGACGGCCCTGCCGGTCCTGGCCCTGGCCGCCATCGCCATCAAAGTGGAGAGCAAAGGCCCGGTGCTGTTCATCCAGGAACGCCTGGGCCTTTTCGAGAAGCCCTTTCGCCTGTGCAAGCTGCGCACCATGGTGGATAACGCCGAAGCCCTCTCCGGGCCCACGTGGTCCAGTGAGCGCGACCCGCGCATCACCCGGGTGGGGAAATGGCTGCGCAAGCTCAGGTTGGACGAGCTCCCCCAGATTTTCAACGTCCTCAAAGGGGAGATGAGCATCATCGGCCCCCGGCCCATCCGCCAGCACTTTGCCGACCTTTTGGCTTCGGATATTTCCTATTATCGGCTGCGCTTCCTCACCAAGCCGGGCCTGACGGGCTGGGCCCAGGTCAACCATGATTACGCCGGCTCCGTGGCCGGACAGGCCGAGAAGGTGCAATACGACCTCTTCTATATCATCAACCAGTCGTTCTTTCTGGATGTTTTTATCCTCATCAAGACCTGTCGGGTGATGCTCTGGGGTAAGGGCACCTGACCGGCTGGGGCGGGGCGTTTGAACATTTCGTATCTGATTACCGGCGGAGCGGGATTCATCGGGGCCAACCTGGTGCGCCACCTGCTGGGGCCGGGGAGTTCGATCCGCATCCTGGACAACCTGAGCGCCGGGCGGGCCGGGGACCTGGAGGGCCTGCCGGTGGAACTGGTGGTGGGGGACATCCGGGACGAGGGTCTGGCGGCGCAGGCCGTCGCCGACCGGGACGTGGTCATTCATCTGGCGGCGCACACCAATGTGGTGCAATCCGTGGCCGACCCGGCGCTCTCCCTGGACGTCAACGTCAGGGGGCTGTTCAACCTGCTGCGGGCCTCGGTGGCGGCCGGGGTGCGGCGCTTTCTCTTCGCCTCCACCGGCGGGGCCATCGTGGGGGAGGTGGAGCCCCCCGTGCACGAGGAGATGGCCCCCCATCCCCTGTCGCCTTACGGGGCCAGCAAACTGGCGGGAGAGGGCTACTGCTCGGCCTTCTGGGGGAGCTACGGACTCAGGACCGTGAGCCTGAGGTTTTCCAACATTTATGGGCCGTTTTCCTACCATAAGGGGAGCGTCATCGCCAAATTCTTCCGGCAGGTGCAGGCCGGCCAGCCCCTCACCGTCTTCGGCGACGGCGCCCAGAGTCGGGATTTTCTTTACGTGGGCGACCTGTGCCGGGCCATCGCCGCGGCGGTGATGGCGGACGCGCCCTTCGGCCAGGCCATTCAGTTGGGCAGCGGCACGGAAACCAGCATCAATGCCCTGGTGGAGTTGATGCGGCAGGTGGTGGGGGAAGACCGCTTTCCCGAGGTGAACTATGCGCCGCCCCGACCGGGTGAAGTGCGGCGCAACTTTGTGTCCATCGCCAGGGCCCGGCGCCTGCTGGGCTTTGCCCCGACCACGGACCTGGCCGCCGGCCTGCGGCAAACCCTGGCGTGGTTTGAGGAGCAGGGACAAATCTGAACCGGTCGGCCCGGATGAAGCGAGGATAATGCCGGATAACCGGCAGACCATGGATTATCTTCACGGGAAAAGACATCCGGTCTCGATGATACAGGTACAGACATAATTTCGGGGAAGTGCGCCTCTCCTGACCATAACTCCCAGAAAGGCGACTCCTCTGGAGGAACCCTGCTTTATGAACCAGCATGCCATTCTCCCAGGTCCCCGGATGCGGCTTTCCGTATTCTCGGCGAGGAGGCCGTCATCCTGCATCTGCGCAGCGGCGTTTATTACAGTCTGGATGAGGTGGGCGCCGCCATCTGGAGTCTGCTGGACGGCCGGCGCTCCCTGGCAGAGATCGTCGCCGCCATCTGTCAGGAATACGAAGTGGATGCACCCACTGCCGCCGCCGACCTGGACGAATTCATCCAGGACCTCCTCACGGAGGAGCTGGTCCAATTCCATGAATCTTAAGGGATGCTGCCGGGAAATCAGCCGGCCTGGGGATTTGTGGCTTTTTTGCCGCCTCACCGGACTGATGGCGCTCATGCCTGTGCTCCTGCGGGCCTGGAGCCTGCCCACCCTGCTCCGGGTGTTGGGGGGGCGGCGGGGCGGGCAGAGGGAACCGGACCGGAGGCAATGGCAGCGCATCATCCGGCTGGGCCGCCGGGCGACCGGCCTCTATGCCCGGCTGGGCCGGCATATCTGTCTCATGCGCTCCCTGGTGCTGTTCCATTTCTTGCAGAGGGCAGGCCTGGATGTGCACATTCATTTCGGTTTGATCAACAACGACCCGAAGCTCGGCCACTGCTGGGTCAGCCTGGAAGGCGAACCCTTTCTGGAAAATCTCGACCATGCCCAGGACTATCTCCTGCTCTATTCTGTGGGTTAGGACCAATACTGTTCACTTTAGCCACAAACCCTGTTTCATGTGAAGCAGGCGCCCCCGCCTGCCCTTTTAAAATGAACAGCCGGGGGCGGCTGTTCTACATCCTCTCCTGCTTAAGGGATGTTGCCTGTCGAGATGGAAAGCCTTAAGTGAACAGCATTGGGGTTAGGACCATGCGAGAAGCCCCCCAAAGTGACATCGCCGCCCGGGCCCGGGCCAGATTGATTCCCCTTTACGCCACCCTGGAACTGACGCACCGCTGCAACCTGGCCTGCGTGCACTGCCTGCTGGAGGGGCATTCAGGGGAAGAACTGTCCACCACGGAAGCCAAGGAGGTCATCGACCAACTGGCCGAAGCCGGCACCCTGGAATTGGTTCTCACCGGAGGAGAAGCCCTGCTCCGGCCCGACTTCTTTGACCTGGCGGCCCATGCCCGGGAGCGTCACCTGGCGGTGACCCTGCTGACCAACGGCACCCTCATTGACCGCCGAGCGGCCGACGCCCTCAAAGAGCTGCGCCCCCTGGGAGTGCACCTCAGCCTCTACGGGGTCACCGGGGCCGTCCATGAGGCGGTGACCGGGACGCCCAGGTCCTTTGAGCGGACCCTGGCGGGCATTCATCTCCTGCTGGAATGGGGCCTCAGGGTGCAGATCAACTCCCTGGCAATGCGGCAGAATGTTAAGGAAATTCCCTTGTTGGACCATTTCTGTAGGGAGCGGCGCCTTCCCCTCAATCTCGCTCCCTCTCTTTTTCCCACCATCAAGGGGTCTCTGAAGCCTTACGCTTACCTTCTGGAGGATGCAGACCTGGAAGGGCACCTGGCCTGGGAAGAGGCCAGCGGCAGACGGGGAGGGGGGTTGGAAGGGGTCTGCAATGCCGGCTTCTGCAACGTGGCGGTCTCGCCCCTGGGGGAGGTTTTTCCCTGCAATGCTTTGAGGTTGCTGGCCGGAAACGTCCGGGCAGAGCCTCTGGGCCTCATTTGGCAGGGCTCGCCGGTCTTCCGGTGGCTGCGCCGTCTGACCTTGGAGGATTTTGAGGTCTGTGCCTCGTGTTCCTTGCTGAGCTTATGCCCTCGTTGTCCGGGACAG
The DNA here is from genome assembly GCA_016874975.1 of Deltaproteobacteria bacterium. Lineage (GTDB taxonomy): Bacteria > Desulfobacterota > Desulfobaccia > Desulfobaccales > 0-14-0-80-60-11 > VGSQ01. Next base: position 12,180 of record VGSQ01000059.1, on the reverse strand, counting down.
ACCCTCGGGAAGGGGAAAAGTATTTTGTATCCCAGCTCCCAAGCTTGTAAGGTTGCAAAATATCGGGAATTGTTTTATCGTGAGCCTTGATATGTTGCAATGAGCCAAGCGCAAAAGATAGTCGAAACCCGTCCTGACCAAGCACCAGCCCCTGCGGGAGGTGACGATGAGGGCCCTGGCGGCTTCACCTTGCACCTATTGCCACGGCATCCTCAAAGGGAGTGCGTGCAAGTAGCCAGGATTGCAGCACTGTTCCCCGCTTCGAGCGGGAACGCTTTGGACCGAGATTATCCTGGATAATGCCTGCCTCGGCATGATGAAGGGTAAACAGCAGGAGGTGAGTTTCCCCTTTGGCGCTTTTCACTGAGACGGGTTTGCCGGGGGAAGGTGTGGAGGCGTGCCCGGCGGCGTCAAGGTGAGGCTGGTGCACGGGAAATTTTGGGTCTCGGGGAGGCCGGCCGCGCAACCGGCGACTGCAATAAACCACCACACCAGGACCGACAGCGCCACCACTCGGGGTAAGAGCGCCGCAGGTCCCGAGGACCGGCGGGGGGCAGGGGCATCCAGCCACATAATTGGGCCTCCTCAGGTGCCGATCGCCAGGAGGGGCCGAGCTGGGGCGGTTCTGTGACAACCCGGCGGCAGGGGGATGACTGGACAGAGAGGGGTGACAAGGCAATCCTGATTTCCGGCCGGATGACTCGCGGCGGTTCAATGAGCCCCTTCCTGAAGCGTAGGCGCCTTCCTGGCGACGGAAAAAATTCCTTTCCGTTGCACATATCGGCACCATCTTCAGAAACTTGAGTAGCCGGGCGGGGACGTGGCGGGCCGGACTGAGTGAAAATAGTGCTTGACTTGGGTAGAGAATTGCTCTAACCAGTTAGGCAGATCCCTCGATGAGGATAGGGGGCCATCTAATCCTACTACGTTAAGTAGCTCAAAAGTCCTTTCATTCCCCCCCTTTTTCTAAAGGGGGGTCAGGGGGGATTTGTCAGTTTTTGTCAACGGTTAACCAACAATTCCACATAGTAGGGCTAAGGAGAAATCTGCACAAATCTCATGGAAAACCTGATGCTGCAGTCCGCCTCGGAGAAGATCCGAAGGTCACGCCTGGTTCCTTATGGTCTTTACAGCATAATCTGCGCGCTGCTCCTGCTGGTGAGCTCCGCCTGCGGACCGGCCATGGTTGCCGACGACCAGGCCAAACTGCTGGCCCAGGCGGAAAGCCAGAAGAATAAGAAATCCCTGCAGAATCAGCAACTCCTCACCCAGGTGGGTCGGGCCACCTTCCTCAGCTACAAGGATTACCAGGTGGGCCCCGAAGACTTGCTGGATGTGCGGGTCTTCGGCCAGGACAACCTCAACCGGGAAGTGAGGGTCAACGGCCAGGGGGAGATCAGCCTGCCCCTGGTGGGGGTGGTGAAGGTGACCGGCCTGTCTCCTCAGGAGATTGAGAAACGCCTGGCCCAGGAGTATGGCTCCCGGTTTCTGCGGCACCCGCACATCACGGTGGGAGTGAAGGAATACCGCCACCAACGGGTGGCGGTGACCGGAGCCGTGGACAAGCCCGGTTTCTATGACATGATCGGCCCCCGCACCCTGTTGGAGATGCTCGCAGCGGCGGGGGGATTACAGGACAAAGGGGGGAACGCCCGGGCCGGCGATGTGGTGCACGTCATCCGCAGCCAGCATGCCTCGGAACTCACCCGCGCCCTGAAAGAAACCGCTTCGGCCTCCCGCCAATCCTTCTCGCCACGCACGAAAACCATCGTCATCGATTTGCGGCGGCTGTTGATGGAAGGCGCCCTGGACCTGAACATCCCCATCCGCCACGGTGACGTCATTCACGTGCCGTTTGCGGGCAACGCCTACGTCCTGGGAGGTGTGCGGCGGCCGGGCAGTGTGGCGGTGAAGGACAACCTTACTCTGACCCAGGCTATTGCCCAGGTGGGGGGGGCGGACCCGGTGTTGGCCACCAACCAGGTGGATGTGATCCGTTTCGGGGAACAGGGCGCCTCCCAAAAAATCACGGTGGATTTGTCCAAGATCCTGGCCCACGAGCAGCCCGATGTTCCCCTCAAGGACAGCGATGTGGTGGTGGTGGGCCAGAGTGGTCTGCGGAAGGCCCTGTTCATTATCAAGGAACTGATGCCGGGGTCCATCAGCGGGGCCTATCGCCTGACGCCTTAAGGGAAGTTATGTATGGCGCCCCCGGCCAGATGTGGGCGGGGCAACCATGTATCCACCGAGGAAAAGCACGATGCCGGAAAATAACCACCTTCCCGTTCCAGCCCAGAACGCCCCCGTTGCGTCAAGGGAGATCATCGACCTTGTCGACCTCGAAGCGGACAAGAAACACCCGGTCAGAAATTTCTTCCGGGTGCTTAGAACGCGCAAGTGGTGGGTGTTGGGAGTCATGTTCGGACTGGTGGCCATCACCATTCTGGTCATGCTCATCATGACCCCCATCTACCGGGGCCGCGTGTTGCTGCAAATAACGGAGGATAATTCGGTACAGCGGTTGGGTGAGAACGATCCTGTGTCCAGCCTGCTCAACAAGGGGGTGGACCGTTTTCTGGCCACCCAGGTGGGGATTTTGACCAGCCGCTCGCTTGCCTGGCAAGTGATCGAAATTCTTAACCTTCATGAACACCCCGAATTTAAGGAACTGAAAGCAAAAGACCCCACCATCAGCCCCCACAAGCTCAAGAACGACATGATCGACTTGTTTCTAGGGAAAAAGCTTTCCGTGTATCCGGTCAAGGATTCTTACCTGGTGGAGGTTTATTTCAAGTCATCCGACATTGAACTGTCCCGACAGGTGCCCAACGTCATCGCCAAGGAATACCTGCGTCTGGCCATCAATCGGCGGGACGAATCCTATGTGCTGGCGCGGGAATGGTTGGACGCACAGATCAGGAACATCTCGCGGAAGGTCCAGATTTCCCAGAAGAAATTGCATGATTTCGGTCAGAAAGCGGACTTCTTCGGCCTGGAAGACAAGGATAATGTCATTATTCAGAAATACATCGAATTGGGCAACCTGCTGACCAAGGCTCAATCGGAGCGGATGGGAAAGGAAGCCCAATACAAACAGATCCTGGAAAAAGGAGCCGACGCCCCCCTCATCACCAACAATCAGTTAATCGTCGCCCTGCGTCAGGATATGGTGAACCAGGAAGCCAAGGTGGCCAGCCTGAGTAAAATATTTCTGGCGGGCCACCCGGATTTGCAGGCGGAACGGGCCAAGCTCCAGGAGATTCGCGGACGGCTTCAGGGCGAGGTCAATCGCTTAAAGGAGAGCGTCAAGGCTGATTATGAAGCAGCCAAACGGGCGGAACGCCTGGTCACCGACGCCTTCGACAAACATAAGGAGCAGATGGTCACCCTGCAGACCAATCTCGTGGATTTTCAGATTCTCAAACGGGACCTGCAGGCCACCGAAAAGCTTTTCCAGGCCCTCCTGACCCGCCTGGGGGAGACAGCCGTGGCCAGCACCATGGTGCCCAGCAACGTGGCGGTGGTCGACCAATCCGACTTGCCCAGCGAGCCTTATCTTCCCCGGCCGGCATTATTTCTGGCTCTGGCCGGCGTGTTGGGTCTCGGTCTGGGCATCGGTGTGGCCTTTCTGGTGGAATCGCTGGACAACTCCATAAAAAACGAGGGTGACATCGTCAGACACTGCCACCTGGCGCATCTCGGCCACGTTCCCCGCTATGAAGATCTGCAGAAAACCGCAACGCTGTCCTGGAAAGCGCGCCTGTTCTCATGGGTGCCTTTCCTGGGGCGGAGGTGGAAAGCCAAGAAGGCGCCCGATCTGGTTTATTTGAGCGAGCCGTCATCCTTAATGTCCGAGTCTTTTCGTCAGCTGCGGTCCAGCATTATGTTGTCGCGGCCTGAACACCCGCCTCGCTCTCTTTTGATCACCAGCCCCAACCCCTATGAGGGAAAGTCCACCGTGGCCAGCAATATGGCTTACTCCCTCGCTCTTGAGGGACATCGCCGCGTGGTGGTGGTGGATTGTGATATGCGTAACCCAACGGTCCACCGCCTCTTTGACCAGCCCTCCCGGCCCGGTCTGACCAACTACCTCACCGGCAATGCGGCCAAAGAGGAGATCATGCGCTCCAGCTCCCCGGGACTGACCCTGATCCCGGGCGGGCCCGTGGCGCCCAATCCAGCGGAGCTGATCCTTTCCAAGGCGTTTCAGGACCTTTTCGCGGAATTGCTGCAGGATTTTGATCACGTGATCATCGACTCCCCGCCGCTGCTGGGCTTTGCCGACGGCCGCATCCTGGCGCCCATGGTTGACGGCGTGCTGCTGGTCTTCAAGCAGGGCGCCACGTCCCGGGAGGCGGCCCGCCGGGCGCGGAATCTCTTATTCCAGGTGCACGCCAACGTCCTGGGCGGCATCCTCAACCAGGTGAACCTCAACGACGGGGGAGACTATCACTATTACCGCTACTATAGGCGCTACTATGGGAATCGGGGCGATGACGCCCAGGTTTAAAGCCTTCCCCGGGCACTGATGCCGCGGCCGGACCGATAACCTTGTCACCCCGACCATGCTTTCAGCCGCGCTGATCTCCTCTGAAACCCGCGTCTCCACGCTGGAGCGGACCAGGCCCCCCACTTCGCCGTCCGGCCCCTTCGAGCCCCTGCGCCCGGCCCTGTCCCTCCGGCGCAACGTCTCCTGGACCGTGGCCGGCAACGTGGCCTATGCCTGCTTTGAATGGGGCATGCTGGTGGCTCTGGCCAAGCTCGGTTCCCCCCTCCTGGTGGGTCAATTCGGCCTGGGGTTGGCCATCACCGCCCCCATCATCATGTTTGCCAACCTGAATCTGCGGATGGTGCAAGCCACCGACGCCCGGGGGGAATATCAGTTTGCCGACTATTGGGGGCTGCGCCTGTTCACTTCCCTCCTGGCTCTGGCCGTCATCGTCGCCATCGCCCTGGCGGGCGGTTTTTCCCGCCAGACCGCCCTGGTGATCATGGCCGTGGGTCTTGGGAAATTTATCGCATCATTTCAGGATATTATCTACGGCCTGCTCCAACACCACGAACGTATGGACCGGATGGCCCGCTCCATGATGGTGCGCGGCCCCCTGGAACTGGCCTTCCTGGCGTTGGGGATCTACCTCACCGGCGGTGTCCTGGCCGGGGTGCTCGGTCTCTGCCTGGCCCGCCTCCTGGTCCTGGGGCTCTATGATCTGCCGGGCGCCAGGCGCGTGGTAGTTCATCTGGAGGAGGGCAGCCGCCCCTCCCTCGCCTGGCGGCAGATAATTAAACCATCCTGGTCTTACCCGGTCATGGCGCGCTTGGCCTGGCTGGCGCTGCCGTTGGCCTTTGTGGTGACCCTGAACTCCCTCAACGTGAACATCCCCCGCTATTTTGTCAGCCATTACCTGGGCGAGGCCGACCTGGGCATCTATGTGGCCCTGGCCTATGTCATGGTGGGCGGCAACATGCTTGTCATGGCCCTGGGGTTGTCCATCAGCCCCCGCTTGTCCAAGTATTATGCCAGCGACAATATGCCCGCCTTCCGGCGTCTGCTGGTCAAAGGCGTGGCGGGCGTGGTGGCGCTGGGGTCGGGCGGCGTGCTCCTGGTGCTGTTCATCGGCAAGGAATTTCTCACCCTTTGTTACCGTCCTGAATATGCCCGGCAGGTCGATGTCTTTTTCTGGCTGATGGTGGGGGCCGTGGCCGCCTACCTGGCCACGTTTCTGCGGCACGCCATCACCGCCGCCCGATTCTTCCGGGTGCAACTCCCCTCCTATATTCTGTACAATCTGGTCCTGGTGATTTCGTGCCTCTTGCTCGTGCCCACCTACGGTATGCTGGGCGCCGCCTGGTCCACGGGCATCGCCGCCCTCATCATTCTGGCCGTCAACGGCCTGATCACCGCCGTCATCCTCTTTCCATCGGCAGGTCTTAACCGACTGCCCTAGGGATTTTCTTATGGAGCCTGGAAGCATCATCATCATCGGCCTGGATGGAGCCACCTTCAGCCTCATCAAGCCCTATGTCCGGGCCGGTAAGCTGCCCCATATCGGCAGGTTGATGGAAATCGGCACTTACGGGAATCTGCGTTCCACCATCCATCCCATCACCCAGATCGCCTGGACCACCTTCATGACCGGCAAGAATGCCGGAAAGCACGGCATCTTCGATTTTTATGCCAGAAAACCAAACAGTTATGATTTTCAATACACGGCCGGCAGCGGCTGCGGCAGCGTTACTCTCTGGAAGATTCTCTCGGACCACGGCAAACGAGTGGGGTGTCTGAACGTCCCCATGACCTACCCGGTGGAGGAAGTCAACGGCTTCATGATCGCCGGCTTGGGCGCTCCGGGGCGGCACAGCGACTTTGTTTTTCCCTTGGCACTGAAAGACGAAATCCTTCGGGTGGCGGGCGACTACAAACTGCTGGACGCCGACAAGTTCATGAATGACCCCCAGGCCTATCTCCGCTACCAGGTGGAAGCCATTCGCCAGACCGAGGAGCTGTCACTTTATCTGCTCAAGAAATTCCCTGTGGATGTCTTCATGGTGGTGTTCATGGCCACCGACCAGGTGCAGCATCTGTTCTGGCACTGCCAGGATGAGACCCACCCCATGTTCACCCCCGAGGAACACCGACGCTATGGCGGGGTGATCTTCCAGATCTATCAGGAGATCGACCGGGCCATCGGGCGACTCCTGGAGGCCGGGGGGGAGGACTGCACCTTCGTCCTCATGTCCGATCACGGCTTCGGCCCCACCCAGAAGGTGGTCTATCTGCACAAGTGGCTGGAGGAGCAGGGATCTTTCGCCTTCCGGCAGGATGGCAGGTTTTTTCGGAAAAGGCTCAAGCACCTGTTGGGTCGATTCCGCCACCGGGCCATGCAAGTCCTGCCCCGTGCCTGGAAAAACGAGCTGCGTCGCTTCTTCCCGGCCCTGGTGGACAAGTTTGATTCCTACGTGACCTTCGGCAACGTGGATTGGAGCAGAACCCAGGCCTATCCCTGGGGGGCTTACGGCAACATCAACATCAACCTGCAGGGCCGGGAACCCCAGGGCGTGGTTGCCCCCGGCGCGGAATACGAAGAACTCCGCGCCCATATCGCCCGAAAACTCCTGGAACTGAAGGACCCGGACACCGCCCGGCCTGTGGTGGAACAGGTGTACCGCCGCGAGGAACTGTACCACGGCGATTTCGTCCACCTGGCCCCGGACCTCATCGTCGTCTTCCAGGATTACGCCTACTATACGGCGCCCAGCCGCAACCTGGATCCCGGGAAAAAGACTTTTGAGAAAGCCTTCAGTCAGGACATTGACAAACCCTTACGCGCCCTCACCCAACACCGCATTGACGGCATCTGCCTCTTCGCCGGACCCGGGGTCAAACCCCGCCAGGAAATCACCGGGGCCCACATCGCCGACGTGGCCCCCACCCTTCTCCACCTGCTGGACCTGGCGGTGCCCGTTGACATGGACGGCCGCGTCCTCATGGACATTCTGGCGGAGGACCGGCGCTCCCGTCCGGTGCGTTATGCCGACGTCTCGGGGCGGAAGGACATCTCCCCGGACAGTCCCTTCAGCGACGAGGAGCAGGAGGCCATCGCCGGCCGGCTGCGGGCGCTGGGCTACCTGGAGTGAACGCGATCATGGGTTCCGGGGAACTCCACCCTGCCTGGCAGAGGAAATTCTGCTCATGAACCACAGTCCATCCCTTGATGCTAAACCGGCGTGGCCCGTTCCTTTCCATGCCCTGGCCCTGGAGAAGAGGGAGGCGTCCTCCGAAACCGGGCTCGGACTGGTGGCCGGCCTGCTGCTCATCCTGGTGTTTGCCACCATGCCGGTGTATCTCCTCCCTTCCGGTTCCCTCCAGGTGGTGGACCTGTTCATCGTCCTGCTCATCCTGGTCATGGCCTGCAAATTGGGCCCCCGGAGCCTGGCTTCCTCCATGCAGGTCCTGTATCTTCTCCCCTTCGTCATCTATGCCGTGGCCCTCAATACCGTGTATTTCGCCTTCAACAATCATGATCTGACCTATCTGAAAAAAGCGGCGGAAATGCTGTATGTCACCTCGATTATTTTTACTTCCGCCATGGTCTTCAGCAAAATGCTGTTGAAGGGCGAATTTTTTCCTTTCTTTGTAGGCATCTCCCTGTCCGTCATCGTGCCCTTCTTCATCCAGGGAAATTATGACATAGTCTGGATCAGGAACGCCCTGTCCTTTAACAATCCCAATCAGTTGGGCTACTTTACCATTCTCGTGGTTTCTTTCATGTTGCTCATCAAGGAAAATCTGGCGGCCCGTTATGCGCTTTTACAGAAAATGAGATATCGTTTCCTGGTGTGGTTCGTCATCAGCATGGCCCACGTCATGGCCCTTCTCTCCCTCTCCAAAACGACCCTGGCCTCCATCTTCCTCCTGGACCTCTACCTCCTGGTCAGAACCCCCTTGAAGACCACCCTGCCCCTGATTGGAGGGGCCTTGCTCCTGTTGGGGAGCATCTTTGTGTTTATGCCGCAGTATGTCAACAAGTATATGGATTATATCCAGACCAAAGCCAATATGGACCAGTTGCAGGAGCGGTTCAACAAGAACTACTACCGGATCGAGTTCACCGACGAGTGGCAGTGGCTGGTGGGCGCGGGCATCGGCAAGGCTGATCCCACCATCGACGACAAGGAAGTTCACAACATTTTCGGGGCCATTCTGAAAGCCTATGGCCTCATCGGCATCCTTCTGAGCATGCTGTGGTTCGGCCGCCTCATGCACCTCAGCCTGTCCTTGAACGGGGGCGTCATGGTGGTTCTGGCCCTGCTTCTGTACAATTCCTTCCACAACGGCATCCGTTTCCGCTCCTTCTGGATATTGTCCGGTTTTATAGTCATCCTGGCCTCCTCCCTGGCCCAGTCGGCCGACCTCCGGGACGCCCCCCGTGCAGCGGTGGCGCCACCTAGACCTCATGAATAAATGCCCAATGTTTTTGGAGGGTTCATAATGTTCAGGCCGGTTCTGCTGGTCCTGTCCTGGTTCATCATTCTCTGCCCCCGGCCGGCGCCGGCGGATCTATCCCTGAGCGCCAGCGGCTTCCCCGTTTATCGCCTCAATCCGGCCCGGCCCGAGGCCTCGCCGGCCCCCATCGTCCTCAAGCTCGCCGGCAATGAATACGCCCTCTTTCTGCTCCAGGTGGCCGGGGCCGCCCCGGACCAGCTCAAGGTGGAGTTGGAGCGACCCGGCGGCAAACCCGCCGTGCACCTGCACGTCTGGCAACTGCGGCCCCTCCCGGCCCATCTGCCTTCTGACCTGCACGCCGATGCGCTGGTACCCCTGGAGCCCGGCCTGGTCCTGCCCGGCGCCCCCTGTTACCTGGCCGTGCGGCTGAAAGTCCCCTCTGCCCATGCCGGGGGTGAGTTTCCCTGCACCCTGAAGGTGACAGGGCCCGGGGGGACCGCGGCTCAGCCCCTCCACCTCACCGTCCGCCGGTTCAGTCTGCCGGACGACCTGCCCATCACCCTCATGGCCAACTTTCGCCCGTCTCGGGAATGGTTCCGGAGATACGGGGTCGCCGCTCCGGAAGGCTTCACCCGGGTATGGGAGGCGTATCTGAAGATCCTCCGGGAGTACAAGGTCAATGCCATCGCCGGCTTTGCCCCCTTGAACCCCGACGACGTGGGCCCGGGCCGGCCCCTGACTTCGTTTCCGGAATTCACCCGGATGCTGGACAAGATCATCCGGGAGATGGGATATCGCACCTTCCGGCTGCCTGTGGCCGCAGGGGCCAAGGCCAAAGGGCCCGACCCGGAGCGACTCAAACAGCAAATGGCCGGGTATTTCCCGGAAATGCTGCGCTATCTGCAGGACCGGGGCTGGGTGAAGCGGGCCCTGGTGAAGCTCTGGGATGAACCCAAGCGCGAGGTCTTCCCCCAGGTAGCCCAGACGTACAGCCAGTTCAAGGCGGCCCTGCCCCAGGTTCGCACCGAGTGCACCGGCTTTCCCCCTTCTCCGGCACTGACCCGGGCGGTGGATATCTGGACGGTTTCGGCCCGGCTCTATGAGGCCGGAGCCATGGACGCAGCCCGGCGTCAGGGGCAGGAGGTCTGGGTCTATAACAACCGGCTGCAAGGGGCCGACCGGCCTGCCGCGCACCAGCGCCTCATCGGCTGGCAGGTCTTCCTCCACCAATTCTCCGGCTATTATCTGTGGGGGGTGAACGTTTGGCCCGAAGACCCCTGGACCGAGCCTCCCGGCCCCACCGCCAAGATGCGCCGGGGCACCCTGCTTTATCCCCACCCCCGGACCGGCCTGCCCCTGCCCACCCTGCGTCTGGAGGCGATGCGCCAGGGCTGGCAGGATTATCAGTACCTGCAGTTGGCGGAGGCCGCTGCCAGGCAGGGCCGGGTGCCCGATGCGGCCTGGCAGGACCTCCGTCGGCAGGCCCTGGCGCTGGCCGGTGAGCTTACCAATGTCAAGCCCAAGGTGGCCTGGCAGGACCTGGAGGCATTGCGGCTCAAGCTGGGGGACCTGTTGGAAGGGGCCTCCGGCGGGGGGCGTCCCTGAGGGGCCGGCGTGGGGACCACCTCTTCCTCCAGGATCTAAGGCCATGGCACCGCGGATCGCTTACGTCATCACCACCTTTCTCCGGAACGTCAATTACACCCGGCTCATGGCCCTGGCCCGGGACCAACGGGCCCGGGGCCGGGAGGTGGAGATCATCACGGGGCGGAACGCCTCCCCGGAGCTGATGGAGGAAGCCTGCAGCCAGGGGATTGCCGTCACCCCCCTCCCCAGCCTGGGCAAATATATCTACCCTTACCAGGATGCCCTGGCCCTGCGGGAGTTGGTGCGCCTGTACCGGGCGCGGAAATTTGACCTGGTGCACACCTTCCTGGCCAAGGCCGGCATTCTGGGGCGCCTGGCCGGCCGCCTGGCCGGGGTGCCGCGCCTGGTGCACTCGGTGTTCGGGGCCAGCTTCGCCCCCACCCAACCTGCGCTCCAGTATGTGGTCTACCGCAACCTGGAGCGGCTAATGGGGAGAGTGACGGACCGGTTTCTCTTTGTGGGCCGGGAGTTGCGGGATACTTACGTGGCCGCCGGGGTGTGCCCCCCGTCCCGGGCGCTGGTGGTTTACGGCGGCCGGGATCTGTCCCGCTTCTGCGAACTGGCTTCCCTGCCCGCCGCCGAGCGACTGGCCCGCAGGGAGGCGTTCGGGTTCAGGGAGGACACCATCGTCCTGGGCAACGTCTCCCGTCTGGTCCCCTGGAAAGGGCACGGCTACGCCCTGCAGGTGGTGCGCGGCCTGCGAGACAAGGGATTGGATGTCAGGCTCATAGTGGTGGGAGACGCCAAGACGCCCGCCGAACAGAAGTTCAAGCATGAACTGTTGGCGCGGGTCCGGCGGGAGAAGCTGGAGGAGGCGGTCATCTTCACCGGCTGGCAGCCTGACCCGGCCCCGTACTATGCCCTGTTCGATCTTTACCTGCTTACCTCCATGCCCTTCGAGGGCATTCCCGGCTCCATCATCGAGGCCACCATCATGGGCGTGCCGGTGGTGGGCTTTGATTGTTGCGGCGTGAGAGAAATTCCGGGAGTGCGCTGCCGGCTGGTGCCGCCCCGGGAAACGGCCTCCCTGACCGCGGCGGTGGCGGAGGAGACGGCCCACCTGCCGGCCAGCCGCGGCAGATGGGGCGGGGCGCGGCCGGAGATTGAGCAGATCCGGGAACGCTTCAGCCTGGCGGGCATGGTGGCCCGGACCACCTCGGTGTATGAGACGCTCATTTAACGGCCCCAGCCTGCGGCAATAAATTTTTCCCTATCAATCAGGCTCCTAAACTGAGCGATTCCAATTGGACAGTTAAAAAATTGGCATTTTCATGCTTCAAATAAGATCAATTTTTTTGGGAAACCCCTTGAGCCTCTTGCAAAATTCCCAAGAAATGGCTGTCAGTATGAGGCAATGGCGAAGTTTAGGGGTCCGGAACCCATGAAACCTTGCTTTTCTGAACCATTAACCGGAAATTGGGCCCTTTGGGGCGCTGTCAGGACATACCCTTCCCTTGACCTTGCCAAACTCCGGCCAGCCCGGAAGCTCCTCAGCTGATCAGCTTGAGCAACTGGTCGGCAAACAGGGCGATGACGCCGAACATGAGGTGGAGCCTGACCTTCTGGGCCCCACGCACCATGACGGT
>VGSQ01000058.1 GCA_016874975.1 Deltaproteobacteria bacterium | reverse complement strand
CGCCAGATTGAACGACGCCACCGCCGTCCCCTCCGCAGACACAAAAAACTCCGGATCAGCCCCCAGATTCCCCGAAAGCACACACTGGTTCATAAGCTTCACCTCCTGTTGATACGAATGTGAAAATAGGGCAGGCCTGAAACTACCCAGGAATTGATATATGTAGAAGGTTATTAGAAAAAACGAAGAGGTTAGGGAGGATTGGCAGGAGCAATTCGTTGCTCAACGCCTTTCGACAGCAAAGATCGGTACACCCGGGCTTGATCCCCTGGCCTTGGGTTTAACCGGGCGGAGGTGGGGGTCTGTAGGTCAAACCACCATCACCTCATCATCTTCCACCACGGCGCCCCAACCGCTCACCTCGATGGCAGCCTGGCAACGGGCGCAAAGAGTATAGTATCGGACGCTATCTTCTTCGAAATCCAACAGCTTATCCACCTGGTTCTTCATCTTGAGAAACCGCTTCTCATCAAGACGGCATTCAAAGACGCTTTTTTGCACCCTTTGCCCAAAGTCACTCAAAGCCTTGGCCAGCTTGGTGCGCCTGCGGTTGTCGACGATGTCGTATGACACCACCACGAACATAAATTCCCTCCCTCATCGGGCGACAAATGCCTGATAAGCGCCCTCTCCTTCCAAGATGCGGACGAAGTGACGCACCTGTTCCAGGATGGTTTCCCGGTAGGCCAGGCGCTGACCCTTGGAAGCATACAGCACCTTCTGGCCCAGGCGCCGCTCAAAGTAAGTGACGAATTTCTTTACCCCCTGGTGCGTGAGGAGGATGGGGTAGCCTTCCCGGCCCATCTCAGGCTCGGCAAAATCAAAGGCCGCCGGTTCACGCTCATCGGGGCGGAAGAAATCGCCGGGCTGAATGATGCGCCGGTTGATCAGATGGAGCACAAGAGAATCCACCAGCACGGGGCGGAATTCCTCCATGAGATCCAATACCAGCGAGGGCCGGCCGTATTCCACGGCGTGGAGGCAACCCAGGTACGGGTCCAGGCCCGCCACGTGGACCTGCGTCTGCACCGCGTTGGCCAGGAGGGTATACCCCAGGCTCAACAGCACATTCACCGGGTCCCTGGGGGGTCGGCGGTTGCGCCCGGGGAAGGAGAAATGCGGCGCTTTGAGCAGGTGGGGGAAAGAGCTGAAATAGGCGGCCGCTCCCGCCCCTTCAACCCCCATGAGGCTGTCCACGGTCTGACATGTCTGGGTTTGACGGGCCAGAGAGCGGAGTTGGTGCAATACCTTGGTGATCGTCTCATGGCCCAGCTCCTGGTTCTGCCTGCGCAGGAGCACCCGGCAGTTATGGAGCTTGCCCTGGACATAGGCCCGGGCTTGGGCCAGGCGGAAGGCGGGGTCGGCCAGGCGCTCGAACTGACGCCGGCGCAACTCGATATTGCGGCCCAGGTGAGAGATAAGACGGCCCCGGTATTTTCCGTAGAAGGACAGGAAGACGGTATCGATACCCTGTTGGAGTAAGAAGGCGATGGCGCCCGGGGTGACGTTGACGCTCCCCATGAGCACCACCTGCTCCACCTTGAAGGCATGCACCCAGTGAACCGGCCGCCCCAGCTTTTCCACCACCAGACGAGAGCCCCGCTTGGTGAGCGAAGCGCCCTGTTCAGTGACATAGAGAATGGCCATGCCCCATCTTCCGGCGGAATTCCCGGCTCACATCTCCAGGGTGAAGGACACCTCGCCATCCTCCTTCTTCCGGCACAACAGGGTTCCCAAAGGTGTTTGCACCTGCTCCACCCCGGCCTCGACGAAGAACTGGGCCAGGCGGGTCTCGTACCGTCCCAGGAGGAGTTGCGTCTCTTTCATCTGCCGCCGCAGCTTGAGGTAATCCTGGAGGAGATTCTGGAACTGAAGGGAGTCCACGGTCAGCCCCAGGGGAGATGCCGCCGCCCCGAGAGCCTGCACGTGGAGCACCGGCGTGGGATAGAGGTTGGAGGCCAGGTCGAAGGTGCAGTTGCAGGCCAGCGCCGCAGTAATCTGGGGAATGCGGGCCCGGATTTTCGGGCAGCTCATGGGATGGCCCCGCAGACGGGACTTGAGAAACAGGGAGGGTTCGGCGTTCAGGCACCGCTGGAAGAGCTCGTTCACCGCCGCCGGCCCCTGCTCCAGATGCCCCAGGGTGTGAATCAACACCAGGGTCTCTTCCTTGGTGAGTTGGGAGGTATGGTTCACCCGCTCCACCAGGGTGCGCAGGACCGGACACTTGAGCATGAGCTGCTGGAACTGAGGTTCCCGGTCCAGGTCATAGGGCGCCTGGGGGGACGGGGCCATCACTTCGGTCACGGGAGGGGGCGGGGGAACCTCCGGACCAGGGGTTTCGCCCGGCAGTAAGGGCCTTTCCTTGCCGGCTTGCAGCCTCTGGATGGCGGCATACACCAGGCGCCGCGGCGCCTTCTGCACCTGGGTTAAAAGCGATAGCTGATCGGGGTGAGGTTGCCCGTCGGGCTTCACCAACAGTGCCCGTTTGCCGGTCTTGCGGTGGATGCCCAGAGGCAGCTTGATCAGGTTACCCAGGGAGCCGGGGCGCACCGTAGCCTGCTTGGGGAAAACCTCGACGGTCACCTCAGGGGGTATGGGGGTAAGCTGTCCGGCCAGGAGGTCGCCGCACTTCTTGGCCACCCCCGCAGGCACCGGCGTGTCCAGGAAGATCCAGGCATGGCGGCCCTTGAAGCCTGAGTCCTCCAGATACAGGGGCAGCTCGTGGGCCGCCGCCGCGTCCAGCAGGCGGCAGGCAGTCTGGTGCACCCGCCCCATGACCCGCTGCCACTCCCGCTGACTGGTGATGGCCCGCCGCAGGGCGAATTTGGCCACGTCCAGGTCAAAGGCGATGAAGTTCACCGTGTTGTCCAGCCGCACCGGATAGACGCCGACGGTGAAGTTGCCCAGGAGATGGTTCTCCGCCACCCTGGGCGTCAGGGGCTCGTGCACCGGCGTGTACCCCGTCTCCCCCGTGGGGCTGACCCACTGGCGGGCATACACCCCTTCCCTCCCGGCGAAGAGGCTGATGAAGACCACCAGGTGGTGGGGTTGAGGCAGGAGCTGGTCCGCCGCCGGCGCGGCTGCCGGAGGCTCGCCCGGTTCCTTCAGGAAGGCCAGGTTGTTGAGGAGGGTTTGAAACTCCGCCTCACCGGTCCGGGCCAGGGCCAGTTCATAGACCTCCTGGGCCTTGGCGTACTCCCGCGCCTCCTCCAGGACCCGCCCCAGTTCCCGGTACGGCAGGGGGTCCTGGGGCCGGCGCTTCACCAGGCTCCCCCAGACGTGCGCCGCCTTGAGGGGCTGCCCCTGGTCCAGGTGCAGTTCCGCCAGCCGCTCGTAAGCCTCCCGGCGCCCGGGGTCGTCCCGGATGGCCAGGTTGAGCTCCAGGGCGACCTCCTCCACCAGGCCCAGGTCCTCCAGAACCTCGGCCCAGGCCAGGTGCAGGGCGGCGTCGGTGAGGGACGGGGCGTTCCGGGTCTGGGCCAGTACCTTGGCCTCTGCCACACTGCCCTGGTCCAGGAGTTGCCGCACTTCGTCCAGGGTGGCTCCGTCTCCCATGGTCAGCCCTATCTTTCCAGGTGATGCGTCACCGTCTCGATCAAGTCCTGAAGTTTTTTGGGAAAATTCTCGCCACTTCTCGGGTCGGAGATGAAAGCCGCATGGTTCAGGTCGTTGCGCCATTGGGACAGGTCGCCGAAGATTTTTCCCACCCACGGCGCGGAGCCCAGAAAGGCCAGGAGCCTCCGGGTCTGGTCCGCGTGCTTCCGGGCGTTGGCTAGCCACTCCTCCTCGGGCAATGCATTCCTGGCGATGGTCACCGCCTGGGTTACCAGCTCCCGGTGGGCTTTATGCTGATAAGCCAGCTCATTGCTCACCGCTACCCATGAGACCAGAAATTCCTGCAGGATGGTAAACCCCTGCTGGATCAGGTTGTGGTCCAGGCACCATTGCGCCGCTTTCAGGCCGTCCCTGAGCCAGTCGCCCTCAAACGCCGGCAAACGCTGCGCCATTCTTCCCAGGAGAGGCTGCAGGGGAGGCAGCACCTCCAGCTTTTGGGCCGCCTCCAGGTCCTGTCGCAATTTTGCTCCCCTATCCCTGAGGCGCGGCCCCCGGCAGGTGGCCACCGCCCTGGTAAAGGCCTGGAGGCTGGACGCCAGCCCCCGGATAGCCCGGGCCGCGGCATCCTTGCCTTGCGTCTGGCGCAGGATGGGCTCCACCGCTCCGTGGGCCAGGGCCGCCACCGGGCCCGCCTCTCCGGCCCCCAGGAACCGGTCCACCGCCACTCCCCAGGCCAACAGCGTGTCAAAAGGAGTCAGGTCGAAAATGGGCGCCCGGCGGTCCGGCACCGGGATCTTCTCCACCTCCCGTTGGGGTCCCAATACCTCGAAGGCCCCGTAGTAAATCCCCGCCACGGACACCTGCTTCAGCACCTTGGCGTAGTTCAGGGCCACCAGGGCCAGCATGGGGATGTGCCGCAGGGCGTGGGTGATGTCGAAGACCACCCGGTCCCCCTCCCCCAACTCCCGGTAGAGCACCTGGAAGATCTCCCAGATCTCCCCTTCGTCCTTGCCCTCGGGGATGAGCGCCCGTTCCACCCGGGCCGCCGGACCCAGCCGCTGCAGCCGCCCGGCCAGGCCTTCCCGCCGCAGGGGGTGGCCGTCCCGGTCCCGGTGGCCGTCGTCCCGCCAGTTCTTCTCCTCCGCCTGAGGAGTGGCCAGGATCAGGATGCGGTCCCCGGCCCCCCAGTCCCGGCAAAAGAAGTGCACCGTGGCCTCCTGCACGAACCGCACCCCGGCCACCTCCTCTTCTCCGAAGCAGTAGGTGCAGGGCAGATAGTCGTTGGTGCCCAAGAAGGCCAGGTAGGTGCGGGCCATGGCTCAGTCCCCGTAGCGCCGGAAGCGTTGGTGCTCGAAAACCCGCTGGGTGCGCACCGAGCCGTCCGGCTGCGGCTCTTCCCGGGAGACCCGGCGGGTGGTGGCGTAAACCGGCGTCAGGCCCTGCTGCCGGGCATGGTCCACCATCAGGCAGACGGCCCCCGGGTCACCCTGGATGAGGACCAGGTCCCCGGGGCGGGCCTGCTGCGCCAGCCACTCCCGGAAGGGCGCCAGGAAGGGGCTCAACTCCGCCAGGTCCGGGGGAATCTGGCCCCACCGGCGGGCCAGGTGCGGAGGCAAGGGCTCAAAGCGCACCACCCCCAACTCCCGCCGCGCCGCCTCCCGCTGGACCGGGGTCAGGTCATGGTTGAAGATGAGGAACAGGCAAGAGGCGTTCCCGGCCATACCGTCAGTCGTGATCCTTCAGCAGTAAACCGCACAGGGCAGGCGGGGCCACCCCTCACCCCTGCCCCCAATCCCTTCGTAATCAGGTCAAGGTCTCCTACTGCGGCTGCTGGGTTGAGCCTGACGGGACGTGCAAGCAGTCGCAATCCCTTCGTAATCAGGTCAAGGTCTCCTACTTCGAGCAGATGATCCAGGTCATTCTGGAAGGGGAAAAAGGTCGCAATCCCTTCGTAATCAGGTCAAGGTCTCCTACTGGTTTAATCACGTGCTCAAGCAGGCGCTCCCGCCCCTGTCGCAATCCCTTCGTAATCAGGTCAAGGTCTCCTACCTGCGGGGATGACCCGTACCCCTACATGGAGGTGGGTCGCAATCCCTTCGTAATCAGGTCAAGGTCTCCTACGTCCAGGTGGTGACGGACGTGGTGCTGGCGGACATTCACGTCGCAATCCCTTCGTAATCAGGTCAAGGTCTCCTACGCCCCTACTTTGTGGAGGATTAGGAGATGACAGTATCAGTCGCAATCCCTTCGTAATCAGGTCAAGGTCTCCTACCGGCCGTGGTCTGGGCCGCCCAGCGGTGCTGGGAATGGGTCGCAATCCCTTCGTAATCAGGTCAAGGTCTCCTACCTCTAAGCCTGATATGCAGAGCCATCGGCAAAGGAATAGGTCGCAATCCCTTCGTAATCAGGTCAAGGTCTCCTACCGTGACCGTATGGGGCTGGCAATGCTGGGGTATTCTAGTCGCAATCCCTTCGTAATCAGGTCAAGGTCTCCTACATACAAAGTAGTAGCACAGACAAAACATGGAAAAATAGGTCGCAATCCCTTCGTAATCAGGTCAAGGTCTCCTACCGATAAGCATCTTACTGTCAAAGAATACATCTCTCTGAGTCGCAATCCCTTCGTAATCAGGTCAAGGTCTCCTACCGAGGAAGCTCGGGGCGGGTGGTCGTCCGCCGCCCTGGTGGGTCGCAATCCCTTCGTAATCAGGTCAAGGTCTCCTACTGCTAACAAGCTATAAACAAGTAACTAAGCAGTAACAAGGTCGCAATCCCTTCGTAATCAGGTCAAGGTCTCCTACCCACCCGCCTACACCGCAACAATGGCCGTGGTCCTTAAGTCGCAATCCCTTCGTAATCAGGTCAAGGTCTCCTACCATTGCAATCCTGGTCGTTGCGTTGGCGGGCGCTGCTGTGTCGCAATCCCTTCGTAATCAGGTCAAGGTCTCCTACCAATCTCTTGGCCCAGGTTTAGCTTTTTCCTGATATGGTCGCAATCCCTTCGTAATCAGGTCAAGGTCTCCTACCGGCGGCAGAGTGGTCGTCGGTTGTGCCCTGGGGTTGGGTCGCAATCCCTTCGTAATCAGGTCAAGGTCTCCTACCTGTTTTTCAGCCCGCATTGTGTCAGGGGGAAACTATTTTGTCGCAATCCCTTCGTAATCAGGTCAAGGTCTCCTACCGGGCGAAAGCCTGTCTGCGTGAACACAAGAGACTTGGTCGCAATCCCTTCGTAATCAGGTCAAGGTCTCCTACTCAGCAGGGGGACGCTGGGATTTCCCCACGCCCACAAGGTCGCAATCCCTTCGTAATCAGGTCAAGGTCTCCTACTTGGGGACATGGTCACCACGGAGACGACCGAGCGGGTTAGTCGCAATCCCTTCGTAATCAGGTCAAGGTCTCCTACTTGAACGGTTCGATGGGGGTTCTCGCCGAACTGGTAGGTCGCAATCCCTTCGTAATCAGGTCAAGGTCTCCTACCAAGAGGTTGCGGGTCTGCTTCTTGGCAACCGTTCTGGGTCGCAATCCCTTCGTAATCAGGTCAAGGTCTCCTACCCCGTGGTAGAAAAATTTCCCCCGGCGCCGAGGGTTTCAGTCGCAATCCCTTCGTAATCAGGTCAAGGTCTCCTACGGCGGCTGGGGTGTCCACTGCCCAGCTTAAGGGGGGTAGTCGCAATCCCTTCGTAATCAGGTCAAGGTCTCCTACGGAAGGAACGACGGAGGGCGGGCAATGAGTGACAGCCGGGTACGTCGCAATCCCTTCGTAATCAGGTCAAGGTCTCCTACGGGTACCTGGAGTACTACGGCGAAGAAGTCCTCCTGGGTCGCAATCCCTTCGTAATCAGGTCAAGGTCTCCTACAGCGGCGGGTTCCCGGAGGCGCCCATGAGAGTGAGATAGTCGCAATCCCTTCGTAATCAGGTCAAGGTCTCCTACCCATCAAGGTGGACGTGGGTATTGGCTCATACGAGGCGTCGCAATCCCTTCGTAATCAGGTCAAGGTCTCCTACCAATTTCCCGAATTATCCACCGTCGCGAAACGGCTAAAGTCGCAATCCCTTCGTAATCAGGTCAAGGTCTCCTACACGCGGCTGCCGGAAGTTTTAACGCAGGAGGAGCAATCGTCGCAATCCCTTCGTAATCAGGTCAAGGTCTCCTACCTCCGTTCACGCACAGGCAGTTTGCCCCCGAAAATTCAGTCGCAATCCCTTCGTAATCAGGTCAAGGTCTCCTACCGGGTGTTCCTGAGCAAGCGGAACGGGCAAGTGGTGGAGTCGCAATCCCTTCGTAATCAGGTCAAGGTCTCCTACTGAATATGGCATATAAATCGCCTTGGGAGCCTGTACCAAAGTCGCAATCCCTTCGTAATCAGGTCAAGGTCTCCTACTGGTAAGACGGTGCTTGGCACTCGGATTCGGGAATTTTGTCGCAATCCCTTCGTAATCAGGTCAAGGTCTCCTACACTTCAGGAGGCGGTAGCCATGCGGATAAAAGCCATTAGTCGCAATCCCTTCGTAATCAGGTCAAGGTCTCCTACCCTCAAGGCCGTCCTGTCCCTACGGACAGGAAGGCTGGGTCGCAATCCCTTCGTAATCAGGTCAAGGTCTCCTACACCCACCTGAGGGAGGGTGGGTGGTGTGAGGAGTGTTGGTCGCAATCCCTTCGTAATCAGGTCAAGGTCTCCTACTAGACCCAGGCCTTGTCGTGCCGTGCCAGGTGTGTGGGTCGCAATCCCTTCGTAATCAGGTCAAGGTCTCCTACCGGGTGGCTTGTAACCACCCATGGGGCGTGGGTGATAGTCGCAATCCCTTCGTAATCAGGTCAAGGTCTCCTACCAGGAATGCTACCGTCAGGGGGTGGCCGTGGTTGTGTCGCAATCCCTTCGTAATCAGGTCAAGGTCTCCTACCTCAAGCCTGGTTGCCCAGGCGGTAGAGGTCCTCTCTACGTCGCAATCCCTTCGTAATCAGGTCAAGGTCTCCTACCGTCAACATTGCGGTCGTCACTGCCCCGCGCAAGCTTGGTCGCAATCCCTTCGTAATCAGGTCAAGGTCTCCTACCAAGTTCCTTATCGAGGTAGCCAACGAAGTTGCCAAAATGCGTCGCAATCCCTTCGTAATCAGGTCAAGGTCTCCTACACACAATCCCTGTTCACAGCATTGCAAGCCGCCGGAGGTGTCGCAATCCCTTCGTAATCAGGTCAAGGTCTCCTACGTTCTGGCAATCATGGTCGTCACGTTGGCGGGCGCTGCGTCGCAATCCCTTCGTAATCAGGTCAAGGTCTCCTACAGGAAAGAAGTTAAAGGTGAAAAGGAGGGATGGTATGGTCGCAATCCCTTCGTAATCAGGTCAAGGTCTCCTACGGTAGGGTGGGCGCCAGACCTGAAGGGGTTTGTCTACGTCGCAATCCCTTCGTAATCAGGTCAAGGTCTCCTACCTATGACGTGGTTTTGGTTCGCTGGTGGTCGTCGTTTGGGTCGCAATCCCTTCGTAATCAGGTCAAGGTCTCCTACGCGTGGCCACTGCTGGCAAGCAAGGGCTACAAGAAGTCGCAATCCCTTCGTAATCAGGTCAAGGTCTCCTACCTGAGGCGGCGGGGGTCTCTGTCCGTTGGCTCTCTTGTGTCGCAATCCCTTCGTAATCAGGTCAAGGTCTCCTACAGGGGCTACAAGAAGGAGGCAGCATGAAGACCTTTTGGTCGCAATCCCTTCGTAATCAGGTCAAGGTCTCCTACCCCACCCCCTTTATGGCCCTGAAATGATTGGCGGAAAAGGCCGGAAAACGAGACTGGGGGGGTATACCCCCCGGGGGCGGGGGACCATCCCGGCCGATTTGGCATTTTTCCCAATCATTTCATCACCTTGTATTTGCGAGGGTCATTTTTTTGACACCGTGAAAAATCAAGGACTTAGGCCCTCCGGTCCCTTTCCCGGCTGAACCTCGCACATGTTCCTTTGTGAAAAGCCAGACCCGCGACACTCCCCTTGATGGCAGGCACGACCCCGCCCCTCAGCGCCAGGGGAGAGGTCCCTCCGGGTCCTCCCGCGGTCCTGCTTTACCAAAACCCATGCTACCGCGAAAGGCCCGCCGGTTCAAGAGATTTTTTCCACCGCGACGATGCGCCAGGCCGTGCCCAGGGCCTCCACCGTCACCTTGGCGGTCACGCCCTTGCTCTTCTTTTTCGCGGTGAGGGCCGCCTGCAGCTCGGGCGGCGCCAACTCCAGCCCCCGGCAGAAGGCTCTTTTGCCCTGCCAGGCGGCATTGAGCTGCTGCCTTCCTCCTTCCCAGGTGAGCGTCGCCCCCTCCCAGACCTCCCTCTCGGGCGGGGCCTGGACCGGTGGCGGTGGAGCAGTGTGCTTTTCATCCGCAGCCGAAGCGGGCTGAGAAACGGCCACTACGGGTGTCGCGGCTCGGACCTGCCCCTGCCAGGCCTCCTCCCGGGCCTGGAGGTCGTCCAGCTCGGCCGGGCTCAATTCCCCCAGGGCCGCCCAGCCCATGGGACGCAGGTGCGCCTTGGGAAGATCGCGCTTGAGATAATAATCCGCTGCGAACCAGAGCGTGGTGGGGCTAGGCCCGAACCGGGGAGGCTTGACGCCGGGACGGGAAATCCGAATATGGCGATGTCCGTCGATGGTGACGCACTCTGAGCCACTGTGCCGCCCCAGTCGGAGAGGCGCCGCATCCCCAGCAATCCCCAGCGGGGAGAGAGGGATTTTCATGGCGGCAAGGTCCTTCTCTTCCCGTAACCGCTCCCGGCTGTAGAAATGCCTGGCGGTTTCCCACAGTGTTTCCTTGGCCAGCGGGGCGCCAATCCCAGCCAGGCGCCGCTCCTCCGGAGTCAACGCCTCCACGTTGATCCTGCCCAGAAACATTGCGCCAGGGTCAATCACTTCGAGTATCTGATAAATCTCCCGGGCGACAGAACGGTCCTTTTTTTCATAGACCGCGTAAACAATGCGGGTGCGGATGTCGCCCACCGGGAGGAAATCCGATACCTTGACAAGACGGAAGGGATCGTTGGCGAAGCTGCCTTCCAGGAGTTCCCGTTCCAGTCTCCCGGCGGCGCCTTTATCATGAGGGTTGGATTTGACATGGCTTTTGCTCGCCGCCAGGGCGTTCAGGTAGGCGGTGCGCAGGGCGCCTTTGATGGCGGAGCCGGGAATATAGGGACGCTGGTCATGGGCCAAAAACGCGGTGCGGTGGATGGTGAACTGGCTGATGGTCTTCTGGAGGTCCCGATCACCGTCTCTGGCCTTCATGACATTCTGGTAATGTCCCACCAGTCCCGGACAGACCGGCACCGCCCGGCCCTGGGCCTGGCGGCGGCGCTCATGGTAGAAGCGGTAAATCTCCAGGAGGGAGGCCACCGTACCCTGGCGGCACAGGTCCATGAACTGCCGGCGGTCCCGCTCGGGCAGGCGCGCCAGAAAGGACCAGGGCTCAAAGGCCACCAGGCAGGGTGGGTGGGCGTTCTCGTCAATGACAAAACCCAGGGGCTCAAAGACCTCGTCGGCGCCCAGGTGCAACGGGGCCAGGGTGCGGATGAGGCAGGGGATGGGCTCAGCCATGGGGGACCTCCAGGCGCAGGGGGAGAACCGGGGCATAGCCCTGAGACACCGCGTGGCGCTGCATCAGAGAGACGCCGGTGACGGCCCGGCCGAACCAGGGCCGGGTAAGAGCCTGGGCGTCGGCGGGAACAAAGACCGCGCCGGGAGCGGCCATGACCACCGGGGCCTTGAAGGGATTTTTGGAGGTGGCCAGGCGGTCGCCGTGCTTGCCGTAACGCACACAGGGGTTGAAAAAGGCTTCGGTGAGAGCATCCGGGGCCGGTACGCAGGGGGCCAGGGTGTAAAGGGCGTTGGCGTCCTCGAGGCGGGGCGGGGTGAGTTCCCTGGCCCCCACCACCTCAAAGCGGCCCAGGCCGAGGGAGGCATCCTTGCCGAAGCCGGTGCGGCCCATGCGGCTGAGGCCGAGACGGACGCGGTCAAGGTCTGTGGCGGCCTCGTTGAGGAGAACAAAGACGGCCAGTTCGACGCCGGGAGGGTAAAAGTGCACCTCCTGGGTGTAAGGGGCGAAGCGGTCCTTCCCCGTGGTCAGGGTTTGGCGGTTGATGGTGTTGTGGGGCTGGGGGAGGGTGATCACCGGCCGCCCGCCCCCGGCCCGGCGGCACAGGCGCTGGACCTCCCCGGGGGCCTGCGCCAGAAGGAGGTCATACAGCCCGGCGTCGTCCATCAGGCGGCTGAAGTCCAGACGTAAATCTTCGGCCAGCAGCAGCCAGGGTTTTTGCTTCACATCCTTCAGGTGGAGCAGTCTTTGCAGCCGGGAGCCCGCGGGCGGTGGGGAGAGCCAGGCCAGGGGCAGGTCCGGACGCCGGACGGCATAGGCGGGACGGCCATCCAGGGTGAGGCGGGGCCAGGCGGAGGAAAAGACTGTGAAGGGAGCCTCGCCATAGCGGGCCAGTTGCGCCTCCAGGCCGCCGGTGAGCAAGCCGGGGTCATAGGCGGCCTGCCAACAGAACTGCCCGAAGAGGGTGTCGCCCGCGAGCGGCGTCCCCAGAGCCCCGGCGGGCCTCAGGGTGATTTCATAGAGGCGCATGGGTCAGCCCTCCCGGGCGAAGGGCTGCATGGCTTCGAACCTGGCGGTAATTTCGGGGTCGTCGAACCGGAACTCAAGACGGCCATAACCCCGACTGCCGGAGCCTCCCAGGGCGTCCAGGGTGAGGAGCTTGAGGCCTTCGATGAGGAATTGTTCCAGGTCGTTCTCTTGATCGATGTCGAGTTTCTTCAAAGTGACGGTGAAGGAGAACTCTGCGTTGGCCGGCACCCGCTCTGTCTGGCGTGGGTTTCGGGCCACTCCCTCGATCCGGTTGATGGCATTCTCGGATTTGACTTCAGTGAAGGAGAGGCCCTGGTCCAAGGCTTTTTGCCGCCAGGCCTCATCCAAGGGGCAGTCGGCAAAGGAGACTCGGGTGGGGCCAATGTCGGCGATGGCCTCTCCTTCGGCGCCGCCGGCCCCGAAGAGTTTGAGGATTTTTTTTGCTTCAAGCTTCTTCGTGTCATCCAACCCGGCCAGATGTTTGAAAGCCACCGGCTCGCCTCTGGTTTTCCCCATAAGGCCGCTTTTCATCTCCAGGAGGCTTCTCACCTTGCCTTTGAGGGAGGAGCCGGGGATGTAGGGCTCCAGCGTGTGAGGGTGTTTGATGATGGGATTGTCCACCCCGCCGATGCGCATTTCGGTGTCGCCCGCACCGATGCGGAGACCGGTCTTGACGATGATCCTGCCTTTGATTTCCAGGATGTCCATGAGTTGCATATCCGGATGCATGGCTGCCTCCCCTTATTATTACTTCTTGTCCCTGCGGTAAAATCCCATAAAGGCCTCGAAGAGGGTAGCGAAAACCGCCAGGTCTTCCTTGGTTTGAACCTGGTTTACCGATGCCTTAATAAAGTCTACAAAATCTGGAGAAACCAGGTTGTCTCTGCCCTGGGCATAGACCGCCTTAGGGATAAGCAGGTTCAGTCTTGCCAGGATGTGAGGCCATTGGTTATCAGGAAGTCTTTTAGCGTCTTGATCCAGGCGGAGAACTTCATCGTAAAATTTCCGGATCTGGGTGCGTTGGTTTGCCTTTCCCTGACTCGCCAAGATCTCGGAAAGCTTCTCGGCCTTTGTCCAAAAGATGGTAGGGTCCGGAATTCTCTTTTCTCGATCAGCCCAGAATTGGATACTCGTGATCTTCTCGCTCATGATTACCTCCTCTCATAGAGCAGTTCCCACAGTGGCATCCTGAGGGTGCCGCCGTAGGTGCTGAGCCACAGGGCCAGCTTTTGGTGAACCTCAGCCGCGACTTGGTCTCGGGCCTCGCCCTTGAGATTTCTGGCCACATTTCTCCCGGAAAAGTAGGCCAGGTAAGCCCGCCATTTGAGGCAGGCCAAGTCGTTCAGATGCACCGTTCGACCGGCCATGAGTCGTTGTTCTTCGTCTGCCAGCGTGATGAATTCGTTGAGTCGGTAGAGCATGGCGGCGGTGAACCAGTCCTCCACCAGCCAGTGAGTCAGGGTTTCCTTGATACGGTCCAATTCGCCCACCTTCGCCCAGGGTACGGTTTCCCCGAACACGGTGAGGCGGTTGCGGCCGCCCGCCTTGGCCTGGTGCAGGGCCGCCTCGGTGGACCGGGCCATCTGGTCAAGGGGTGTGTGGGGTTTCTTGAGGGCCATGCCGGCGGACAGATGCACCGCCGGGTTGCCGCCCACGTAGGCGGTGAACTGTTTTTGAATCTCCCGGGCCAAGTCGTGGAGGCGGTTCCAGGGACCCAGGAGAAAGAGATCGTCGCCGCCCGCAAAGACGGTGTAGGTATCCTGAAATTGCGGGCGGGAGGCCAGCAGATGGGGGAGGTGGAGGCAGAAAAAGAAATGCACCTGGCGACTCAGGGTGGCCAGGCGGGAAAGGGTGAATTTCTCCGGCGGCAGGCCGCAGGTCATCAGGAGTCCCAGGTTGTCCACGTCGGCCTTGAGGACGCCCAGGGCTTCCAGGCCTTGAAACTTCCCCGGGGTGTCGGTGTGAGACAGGGCCAGGGCCGCCAGTTGCTCCAGGTTTTTTGGCGCCCCCGGTTCCGGTTTTTCCTCCAGGTCCTTCAGCCGGTCGTCGTGAAGGTCTGCTTCACTACATTCAGGGATATAGCCGTTGATGAATTTTCGGGTCACCGGGGAGGCCAGGGTCTCCTGGGGGGGCGAGATGTCCCACAATCTGAGGAGATTGTCTTTACGGGCCTCTTCCGTGAGGAAGCCGTCCACAAAGGCCACCTGGTAGCGGCCAAACAGAGGCTCCCGCAGGCACTGGTCTTTGTCCCGCAGGTCCGTCTGGGGGGTGGTGACGGCCAGGCGGTTCTTTTTGACCAGGTTGGTCCCAAGAAAGATATGGTCCCGGCAGATGGTGCAGGCCAAGGGAACCTGCCGGAGGTAAGGGTCCTGGCCGGTTTCACCTCCGGCTAAGGTGGCGGCTCGTTTGAAGCACAGGGGACAGAGGCTACTGAAGTTTTCCAGGTACCCGGCAACCTCCCCGCCGTGACGCAGCAGGTCCAGACGGCGCAACTTGCGGCGCTCCAGATCCCGGCCGATACCCTCCCACAGGTCGGTGAACCGCCCCTCCAAGAGGTCATGGGGGGAAGCCGGCCGGGTGGCCAGCCCCAGGGCGCTCTCGCCTAATGAAATCCGGAACAGCCACTCATTGATTTCCCTCTCCGCCTTGTCCACCGCCTGCCGGGCGGCGTTGGTGTTGGGCGCCAGGATGGTGAACTTGCCGGCCGCGCTCAAAACCACCGATACAAAAGGGAGGCCCAATTCCCGGCAGACCAGGTCGGCGGCCAGCTCCGTCATGAGGGAGACGGCAAAGGAGCGGCCCCGCAGCAGCTTGGCCCGATAGCGGCGGGTCTGGCCACCGGAGCTGAAGATGAAATCCTGAATGCCGTAAAAGTCCCCGTTGATGAACAGGAATTTTGGTTCCGACGCATCCCTGGTGGCGGGAACGGTGAGGCTGTCCCGCTGCCGGTGATAGGCATAGAGCGCCGCGGCCAAAGCGGCGGTGGTGCGCGCGTGGTCATAGAGGGAGACGTCCCGGGAGGCCTCCACCTCGCCCGCCCGTTGCGCCGGGATCATGGCGGTGAAAACCATGAGCAGACTGTCCAGGTGCTCCAGCCAGAGTTCCAGGTTTTCCTGCCGATGGGCCAACCGTCCCAGGTTCTCCTGGAAGCCCTCAAACAAACGCAGATATTCCTCAGCGGCGACTTTCCGGTCAACCGGAGCCACTTCCTTAAGGGGTCTGGGAAAGATGCTTTCCGGAGATAGCTCCCGCAAGGGATAGCCGAAAGGAGGGGGATGAGGGGCGCCTTGGGCGGGACCGCCTGCTTCTGGAGGAAGGGTAAGTTCCGCCAAAATGGCTGCCAGACGGGTCTTCTGGTATTCCCGCGGGTCAACCGCCGAGGCCTCACCTTCCTCGGAGTCGTCACGGCGGCGCTCCCAACCACTGGAGAGTCGGTCCGCTTCGGTGATGATCCACCTGAGGGGATGATCTTCCGGGCGATGATGTCCGGCTGCCAGGTTGATCAGGGGTTCTCCGTCACCCCATTGCCGGGCGCTGAACTCGGGAGGAAGCAGCTCGCGCAACCGTTCCAAAAAGGCGGCGGTGCAGACGGCATGCTGGTGGGTATGTCGCCCGGTTTTGCGGTTGAAAGGCTGATAAAGATCGGCGTGGTCGAGCATGAATTGTTCGCTGACCGTCAGGGCATCACGGTCGGCAAATTTGCCGATGTCATGCAACAAGGCGGCCGCGGCGATTTTGAGTAAGGTGGGATCCATAGGTGCCCTCCTTGAGCGACGAGAGGCCTTTAAGAGCTGTCAGGGCCATGCGGATATCCAACTATCTCACGAGAAATGGATCATGATGAGCTTTTTAAGCCGGCGTCCACTGTACAGATCAGAGTGTGTCGCCATAGGCTTCTCCTTTCGTGGTCTTAGTCACCTGAAGCCTGGCAAACTTTAAACAGGCCCAGCCCGAAGGTGGAATTCTTGCCGACATGCACTTTTTCTGCGAAACGCAGCAAAGGGAGATATTCGCCCAACTCTCCCCGGTAGGTGATGGAGCCCATCAGCCCTCCCAGCAGCATGGCCTGGGCCTGGCGCTGGGAATAGCGCTCCCAGTCGAGCCAGTACAGGGAGGACTGCACCGTCTGCACCTCTTGGGCCCGGTGGACCAACCCCCGATAGTCCAGGGAAGGCTCGCCATCGCCGTAGTGGGAGGCAAGCACAGTGATCCGCCGCAGCACCCCGCGCACCAGGACATGGAAGGGCAGTTCTGCCTGGAGTCGATTCTGGTATTTCAGGCGCAAAGGGGTGAGCAGGGTCAGGGTGATCTCGTCCACCGGCGGGCCGGGGCCGGCAACATCCATGGGTTTCAGGTCAAGGAGTGCTCCTGGTGAGAGAGAGCCGTCCTCGTGGTGATAGATAATCCCGGTGTTAGGGGAGGCGACCGCAAGGAGACGGAATCGGGCTCGGTGGCCCTGCGCCCGGCGGCCGATGCCGATCTTGCCCATTTCCTGAAAGGCGTAAACAAAATAGGGCAGATATTGGTTGGCCGCCCCGAACAGCAGCAGGGTGAAGTCAAAGGATTCCCCTGGGGGAAGATACGTGCGGGGGTCCAACGGCGGCTCGATGACAAAAGGGTGGGGAGGATGGGGTTTACCCTGGGGCTGCAGGTCCGGGGGCAGCTCAAAAACCTTGGTGTAAATACACTGCTGCCGCAGCAGACAGGAAGGGCATTCCTGGCGCTTCAGGGCGCAGACCACGCTTTTGAGAGCCCAGCCGAACACCCCCCGGAAGGTGGAGCCTTTGAAGGGAGGAAGATGGGCCTCATCTTCCAAAATAGCCTGGAAATGGTACTCGCCGAAGACCACTGCGCACCCCCGTTCCTGGGGACACTGCCTCGTGAAGTCGCCTGACGACAAAAAGACCGGCGGGACGTTTAGACCCCGAACAAAAGAACAGCGAAAGCCTTTAACTCCCTTGGGAAGATTTTAGTGTGATAATAAACGCTTAATCATTGTTCGTCTCCTGCCTGGCACGGGCCTGGCTGGCCAGATAAGGCATTTTCCAGCCATGATAAGCAATCTGGCGTTATTAAGGGAAGCGAAATCTTGAGCGTCTCCAGCCACCGCTCGGCCTTGGCGGCGGAGAGGCGCCATTGGTCGTGGCGGTCGGCGAAGCGCGTGTGGAGGAGGTAGAGCGCAGATAAGGTGGCCACCGCCTGTGAGGCCGTGGGTGGGAGGAGGGGCAGTTTTTGGGCCAGGGTGACCAGGGTTTCCAGGTCGGTCTGCACCTGGTCGGCCAGCCAGGCGCTCAGAGGCCACCAGCCTTCGGCGTGCTGTTCCTGGATAAGGCGGCGGAAATCCTGCTCCTGGGGATCAAGGGGCGGGGGGGTGACTATTTCAAATTCCAAACAGAGTCGTTCGACGCGGTCTCTGCGCAACAATGCCTTTTTTCTGAAACCGTACCGCCAGCTTGGATATGCATCCTCCAGGATATAAGATGAGGGATGAGGAGGTGCGC
Organism: Deltaproteobacteria bacterium; assembly: GCA_016874975.1. Lineage (GTDB taxonomy): Bacteria > Desulfobacterota > Desulfobaccia > Desulfobaccales > 0-14-0-80-60-11 > VGSQ01. The sequence continues at coordinate 1,811 of VGSQ01000058.1, read as the reverse complement.
CGGGCTGGAGTGGGAAATAAGCACTTTCCAAGCCCCCCCAGCCCCGGGTCAGCACCACCGGGACGCGGCGCATGACCACCTCGGACGGCTCGGCGCCGGGCCGCTCCGGCGCCACCAGAAAGCTGGTCAGGGACGACAAGATCCCGAAGTTTTTCGAAATCTCCAGGATCCGGCGCCTGAGGGCCTGATAGGCCTTCCGGTTTCCGGCCGCCGGACCGCTCTGATACTCATCTTCCAGTTCCCGCAGGAATTCCCGGGCCAACATCAGAGGCAGGACCTGAGCTGCCTCACCGGTGAAACGAACCGGTTCCAAGGGGCGGACCAGGGGGTCGCCGCCGGGCAGTTCCAGCCTGACAGTAACCCTTTGAGGAGCCTGTCCGTCAAACCTTGCCAGCGCCCACAAACGCTCCCCCACATGAAGCGGGGGCAACGCCCGGGGGGACTGAAGCTCAGGCGTCAGGCCGTCCCAGTCAATGCTGACGGGATGAAACGCCGGAGACGCCACCTTCTCCATGAGGCGCACCATGACCGGCTCCAGCCGGGCCTGTGGGTGAACAAACTCCGACGCCCCTCCTGAAGCCCGGGCCAGACTGCGGATGAGATGGGCATTGGGACCACGGCCCAGACCCACCGGGTAGATGGCCCCATGAAGGGGGCGATAGCGGACCAGGGTAATAAGGTCGGCCTCGTTGGCCACTTCACCGTCGGTGAGCAGGATGATCTTGCGAGTATGGCCTTTGGGAAGCACCTGGTCCAGACAGGCCTTTAAAGGGGCGTAAATTTCCGTGCCGCCCAGGTGGCCCCTCAGGGTTGCCACAAAGCGGGAGGCCTCCTCCAGGTTGGCCTGGTTGAAGGGCCGGGAAGTCCTGAAGAGTCGGTGGTACTCCGACCCGAAGGCGACGATGTTGAACCTGTCCGTCGCCTCCAACGCCCGCAGGCATAACTCCAGGGCATTGCGGGCCTGGGCCGCGCTCTCCCCGGCCATGGAGCCGGAGCAATCCACCAGAAAGATGATTTCCAGGGGCTGTCGGGGCAAAGGGTCCGGATGACGGGGATGCAGACCCACCAGCACCACCGCCGCGCCGTCCGCGGCCCGGGCCTCCAGACACAGGGGCTCATGGGGCCGGTCCAGTTTCAGGTTGAGGACAAAATCCTGGTTCAGGGGCTCGCACCCGGCCAGAGCACCCTGGAGGCGACCGTCACTCAGCTCCCATACAAAGGGATGGGACGGACACTCCACCCCCACCAGCCGTCCCGGCAACTCCAGGTCCACGGTCAGGGTGAGGCCATAAGGCACCGGCCCCAGCACCGCCGGGGGCGTGAGATGCAACAACTCCGCCGGGTCCATGGTCCGGATTTGCTCGTCGGTAAAGTACCGGGGCGAAACCACCGTGGGGATGATGAGCTGGAAGCCGTCGGGAAGCCAGGTGAGGGCCGCGACGTAAGAGATGCGCACCAGGACTTCTTCCTGAGGCTTGAGATTGCCGACGTAAGCGGTGAAGACATTGGGACGGTCCTGGTCCAAAAGGTAGGCTGCCAACCCCCGCCCCAGGGCTTCGTCATATTCTTCCAGGCTTTTTTCCCGATCGGCGATGCGGCCCTTGAGGGTCTGTCCACCCAACTCGACTTCAAAGCCGCACACCGCTGATTCCTCAGGCAGGGGGAAGGTGTAGACCGCTTCTACGGGCCGGGGTTCATCGTTGCGGTAGTGGTGGGCCACGGTCACCTTGAGGGCCGGCCCTTGTCCGACCGCGTGGACGGCCACCCCGGTGAGAGGAATGGATTGAAAATCCTGGGAGAACAAACCGGCC
>VGSQ01000057.1 GCA_016874975.1 Deltaproteobacteria bacterium | reverse complement strand
CTCCCAACCCCCTTTATGGGGGTGATACGTTCAACCTGGTTCCCAAGTTAAACTTGGGAACCAGGTTGACCAGGTTGAACAACTTCCCCATTCAGGAGATCATGATGAAAAGCCTGTTAATTCTGCTCCTCGCGGCGCTCTTGGCCTTGGGGCCGGGGGCGACGGTGGCTTCGGCCGCCAACGTCTCCGACAAGGTCCGTGAGTCCACCGAAAAGGCGGCCAAAGACTATATGAAGCACGGCCTTATCCAGGCCGCGGAGGGACGCCACGAGTCCGCCGTCAAGTCCTTCCAGAAGGCCATCGGCCTCATGCCCAACCTGGCCGAAGCCTACAGCCTGATGGGCAGCTCCTATGCGGAAATGGGGCGGTTCAGGGAAGCCGAGGAGGCCCTGCGCAAGGCCGTGGCCCTCAAGCCCGATTACGGCGAGGGCTGGTACTACCTGGGGCTCTTCCTGAAGGAGCAGCGCCGGGAGGCGGAGGCCCAGGAGGCCTTCCGCAAGGCCAAGCAGTTCGGGCGGTGAGCCGGGCCATTCATTCCCCTTCGGCGCAGCCCGATCCCATCATAGTGTTGGGAGAGGGGGCAGGGCTTCGTAACCGCCGGTCCCCTCCCGCAATAAAATTATCAAGACAGTTGCTCATGAGCCTTTGGCTCACTCGCAAAGCATGAAAAGTTTTCCCCCCACCCCAGCCCTCTCCCCCGCCGGGGGAGAGGGTGATAAGGAACTTTTCATGGCAGCAGGACCCGGGGGCCATCCCTATCGGTGGCGGCTTAGGGCTTTTCCCCTCAGTCGGGCGGGGGAGGCGGTCCGCCGAGCTTTTCCAGCATCTCTTGCGCCTCCCGCAGGAGTTGTGCCTGGACCTGCAGATTCCTCTCCAACTCTTCCTGACGAAAATTCATTTTCTTTACCAGGTCCTGAATCATGGCCTGGAGTCTTTCCAGGCGTTGTTCCGCCAGACCGAGGCGCAGTCGGGTGTCGGCATTTTTCATGAGTGACCAGAGCCATCGCAAAGGGAAACCCCATCTGGTGTCAAAGACAAATCTTTTCAACCTGACGTTGCTGAGCCGGAAACCGGGGAGGCCCCCAGGTCCCGGTTGGTGCTGCTCCTGCTTTTCCGCTTCTTGAACCAACTCGGCCCCCTCTGCCCCGCCAGGTTTCGGGGCCGCTCCCTCCGGCCGAACGACCGATCTCCACATCCGGTAGTCGAACTCATCCTTTTCCTGAAGATATCGGGCCAGCCCCGCCAACGCGGCCGGCTGAACGTCGCCGGAGACCCCCAAGTCAATCATCTGCCGCGCCTGCGCCACCGTGTCCCGGGTAAGGTGCAGAAATTTCCTTCCGTTTCTCTGGTCCGGCTCCAAGTAAGTTCCCGTGCTCCAGTCATTCCAGGAATAAACGAACAGCAACCTTTCATCTCCGTGGTATTGCCTGGAGGTGTCCAGCAAAGCGTGCAGCAGCCATTTCTGAAAGGAATCGCCCGCAGGATCGGTCTCCAGGTGAATAACGGCGTTATTGTCGGACAACGCCGTGTCATCCCCGGGCAGCATGACGGTCTTGAACAGCTTGTATCCGGGAAACGGCCGTTCCCGGTGAAACCGGGAAAATTTTTCGTAATCCACCAGGACGCCGTCAAATTTCCGGTGGAACGGAAACGGCGGCGCAGGCATGACCTCAAAAGAATCCACCGGCGCGTTGCCGGGAAGTTCATAGGCCGCGTCAAAATCAATCTCCCGGGGATGCCTCCCCGAGAGAGCGACGCGGGCGTCGCCCCGCACCAGGTAGATCCCCTTGAGTCCCTCCATTTGCGCGCCGTGGCGCCACTGCTCCACTGCTCTTTGGAGGTCCGGGAGGCTCTCCGGTTGCTCCACCAGGAGGAGGGGCTTGCCGTTGACTTTCAGATAACGGTCATCCCGGAACAGGGGCAGAAGGGTGCGGAAAAACGTTGCCTGGTCTTCGTCGTCGGCTTGCCGGTCGCCGACGCTGGGCCCACTCCCCCGGAAGCGGCCTCCGGTCCGGTTGGGGTCGGCCCATACCAGGCAGAACGGCAAAGGAAACTTTTCCCGGAGAAAAGTCTCGAGAGGCTGGACCAAACGGGGCCGGCCCCGGCGGTAATAATAATAAAAACAGAAACCGGAAATGCCGTGCTGCTGCGCCAGCTCCACCTGCTTTTCCAAAACTGCGGCAAGCGGGCCTTCGTAACATCCCAGCTCTCCGGGCAGGCGAGGTTGGGCATGTCCGTCAAAGAGCGGCCCGGCCTCGAGCACCGCCCTCCAGGGGTCCACCCCGGGTTCCTGCCCTCCGGCTTCCGGCAGGGGGTGAAATTGCGGCAGATAGAAAGCCAGCACCCGGAGATGGGGGGCCTCGGTTTTCCCTGGGGACGATGCAGGACCGGCGGGTTCCCGTCCGGGCCTGACGCCGAAAGCGGCTGAGGCGGTTTTTGCCGTTCCCCACAACCTCCTCCCCCCGCCCTCAACCTCAGGGGAAGCCGGCGTGATCATCTCCCGGATCGTCTGCACCACCTGTTCCCGGGGAAGCTCGCGCACCGGCCCATAGCGATTTCTCAGCAAGCGGACGCGTCGGCCCGGTTTCCCATAGCCCCCGCAGAAAGGATTGTAGGTTTTGAAGTGTCCCAAGGGGCCCAGGAGAACCACCCCTTTGGTGTCGACGGCATTGGCCAGGTGGGCCGGTCCGCTGTCCACCCCCACGAACAGGGCGGCCCGCCGGATGACCTCGGCGCACTCCAGGAGGCCCGTCCGATTCACCAGGTTGACATAGCGGTCATGCATGAGGCCGGGATCGGCCGTGTCTCCGGAGCCCACCTCCACCACCGGCAGGCCGAGGTCGGTGAGGACGCGCTCAATGACATAATCCCATTTGTAGTCCGGCCAATCTTTCTCGGGATTATTGGATTGCCGGTGAATGACCACATACCCGTCCCCCAGTCCCCAGGCGTCCACCGCCTGGGCATGGCGCGGCTGGAGATAGACCCGGGGCGGCTCGCACAGCCTGGGGAGGCCCGCCCCCACCGAGAAGGCCTCCAGCAGAGAGCCGTGATCGAACCACCCGTGCACATCGACATCGGGGTTGCCGATGGTCTTGAATAAAGGGATTTTGCAGGTGGGACAGATGCGATAATTGACGTGGAGATCAACCAGGAGATCATACTTGAGATGTCTGGTGCACTTCATCCAATCCGTCAGACAATCAACCACCAGTGTTTCATCAATGAAAGGATTGGTATCAATCAGTTCCCGATAAGGCGGTGAAACGGCCCAAACAATGGTGGAGTCCTGGTATTTATCTTTTAAATAGCGCGGCACCGGCTCACAGGCCACGATGTCACCCAGATGCTCTATCAGGCCTATCAATATTTTCATCGCTAAAACTTGTCCTTATGCATAGCGTCATGAATTATTGCGAATACCATTGCCTAATAAATGGAGCCGCAGACTTCGGCCTGCGCTAAAGGGTCGCGCCTGCCGAGGGACTTTCATCTTCGGGGGCGCCCTGACATCGGACCTGCACATTTAGCCTGCGGCTCACCCGCAGGACCTGAAAAAGTCCACCTCCCCCTGGCCCCCCATTGGCGCTATACATAGCGTCATAAATAATTGGACGTGCTGACCGTCTTTTCCAACTGGTGCCGCCCAGTTTGACACCATGAGATGAAATCGGCCACGGCGGGATGCGCTGCGCTTTCCCGCCCTACGGTTTCGACGGTTTTGAATTATGTCCATCTAATTATGACGCTATGTATAACTCTTCGCGCTCCTCTCAATGAATACGTTACCGAATTTATGAAACGATGTACTTAGCCTACCTTCCTGCCACCGCGGGGAGTTCCCGGAGGGCCCGCTGCAGTTCCTCTTCGGGGAACTCCACGTCCTTTAGATCGCCTTCCAGAAAGGCGTCGTAGGCGCCCAGGTCCAGATAGCCGTGGCCCGAGAAATTGAAGACAATGCACTCCTCCCGGCCCGTCTCCCGGCAGCGCACCGCTTCGTCCACCGCCGCCTTGATGGCGTGGGCCGTCTCCGGCGCGGGGATGAGGCCCTCGGTCTGGACAAAGAGCCGGGCCGCCTCGAAGACCGGGGTCTGGGGGTAGGCCCGGGCCTCGATGACCCGGTCGTGCACCAGGAGACAGAGCAGGGGCGAATCGCCGTGGTAGCGCAGGCCGCCCGCGTGGATGCCCGGCGGCACGAAGTTGTGGCCCAGGGTGTACATCAGCATCAGGGGGGTGAGGCCGCTGGTGTCGCCGAAGTCATAGGCGTAGGCGCCCCGGGTGAGGGTGGGGCAGGCTGTGGGCTCCACCCCGATGATGCGCAGGTCCCGCCCCTGGAGCTTGTCGGGCACGAAGGGGAAGGCGAAGCCGGCAAAGTTGCTGCCGCCCCCCACGCAGCCGATGAGCACGTCCGGGGCGTCTCCGGCCAGGGCCAGTTGCCTTTTCACTTCCAGGCCGATGACGGTCTGGTGCAGGGCCACATGGTTGAGGACGCTTCCCAGGGAGTAGTTGGTGTCCGGGTGGGTGGCCGCGTCCTCCACGGCTTCGGAGATGGCCATGCCCAGGCTCCCCGAGGTGTCGGGCGTCCGGGCCAGGATGCCCCGGCCGGCGTTGGTGCGGTCCGTGGGCGACGGGAAGACCTGGGCGCCCCAGAGGTGCATGAGGGAGCGGCGGTAGGGCTTCTGGTAATAGCTCACCTTGACCATGTAAACGGTGCATTCCAGGCCCACCAGGTTGCAGGCGAAGGCCAGGGCGCTGCCCCACTGGCCGGCCCCGGTCTCGGTGGCCAGGCGGCGCATCCCCGCCGCCTTGTTGTAATAGGCCTGGGGCACCGCGGTGTTGGGCTTGTGGCTGCCCGCGGGGCTCACCGACTCGTTTTTATAATAGATGCGGGCCGGGGTCTTCAGGGCCTGCTCCAGACACCGGGCCCGGTGCAGGGGCGTGGGGCGCCAGAGGCGGTAGTGCCGCAGGACCTCGTCGGGGATGGGGATTTGGGGCTCCCGGCTCACCTCCTGCATGATTATTTCCAGGGGGAAAATGGGGGCCAGGTCCTGGGGCCCCACCGGCTGGCCCGTGGCCGGGTGCAGGTACGGCGGCAGAGGCCGGGGCAGATCGGGCTGGATGTTGTACCAGGCCTGGGGCAGTTCGCTTTCAGCAAGATTGATGCGGTAATCATCCATTTAGTGACGGCTCCTTGAGGCAGAATTGCCAGTCAGTTATATGTGGTGACAGGGAAATCTGTCAAGAGAGTGCGGGGGAAAAGGCAGGGGTGGAGGGTCGGGGGATAATAATCCCGCAGAGCTGCCAGGATTAACCAGACCCCAACATTAAGTAGATAAGCTGCATTTCTGCGGCGTCAGCAAATCTGAGGCAAGCTTCGCCAGAGCATTGGTCCCTGCGCTCAATTTCCCAGCAATAGCAGGGGTAGCCATGGACTGACTTTACCCCCCGCTGCCTTACCGGAGAAGCTCCCCTGAAAACCAGGGGATTTTTGGCTGAGGGGATTCCATAAGTCAAGGGTAAATATTACCGGATCTCCTATTCCCATTTCCCATACTTGTGTGCCGGTTAAATCCTGCACAAATGCTCCAATTGATCGGGCTTTTAATGCAAGTTCATCAAATTCAATCTCGCCGTTTCTATCTATATCGATTGTATATTTGTTTATTCTTTGTAGAGCAAGCCACCAGGCCAAATATTGTGAAAAGACCCCTCCGCCCCAATTAGCATACGAATTTAATCCTGGCCATGAAGAAGATATGAAGCCCACATGTTTGAGGTTTTGCAAGGCGTCATTCCATAATTCTCCTGACGAACATGCATCGATAATAACCCATATGTTAACTCCCAGATTATCCAACGTTCTCAGATAGTCTGCCAATTGATCTTTATATAACCAAATATCATTACCATTTTGATCCTTGCCAATAAGCAAACCATGCTTTTGAGTCTGTGGATCTATTCCTCCATGCCCGTTGAAAAAGAAGACAAAATTATCTCCAGGCTTTATTCCTATCACTGAATTAATTTTATTCTGAATATCCAAAGTAGTGATTCCGCCAGAGGAGTAGTTACCTACTTTTAAATCAAACCATGTATTTTCTAATAGTTGCCAATTAGTCATGACATTTTGGGCGGCGACCCCGCCCTGTACCGGCATTTGTCCTGCCCCGAAAGAAGGATAGTTAATACCGATGAATAAACCGTAGAATTTCGGGGGCGAAAACTTAATGGTAATTTGCCTTACGATGGCAGAGGCAAAGGCGTCCGCAGCATTTATGCCATAGGCAGAAACATTAAAGAATTGGAAGGTATTATCTCCCGTGGTCCTCAACACTTGCTTGAACTTTATTACCTTGGTGTTGCTCTTTTCTGCATGACCGGGAATAGAAGGAGGTTGCGAGGCAACTTCAATCCTGTCTTCTTCCCTAGGGTTGCCGCCATAAGGACTTACCTCAAAGACAGCCCCAGCCCTCCCCAACTCAGAGGCTGGTACATCGGCGCGCAGGTAGTAATCCACGGAAATGGTGAATTCGGCCTCCTGGGAGACCCTGCCGTCCTGGCCGGGTTGGATCGACATCTGGAGGCCAAGAGTCGCGTGCGTCCCCCCGCCCTGGCCAGTGGCGGCAACCACGTGCGACAAGGCTTGTTTGCCGTCTGAAGAGGCATTGAAGACGTAGGGCTGAGTTAACGGTGTAAAGATGGTATTCCCCACCTCCCCCTTATTGCCCGATTCCAACGTCAGGTCCTTGCCGATTACTACGGTGACGGGTTCGGCCAGGCCCGGTGAGGTTTGCCACAGGAGGAACAAAAACAGCAAGATAATGGAAAAGAGATCAACTTTTCTTATGACTTTCATGGCCTAGGTCCTCAGGCGGCATTACCGGGTCCGGGGGCAGCCTCCTTGCCTCGCCCTCCAGGGAAAATCTCTTCCCTGGGCATCACGTGGTGAGCTTTATCTTTGGCTCAGGAGAGTTGCCACCAGAATAGCACAACGTGGTTGTCAAGTAAATGATTATGTCAGCTCGTAAATGCAACGCCCCCTCCTCTTCATCAAGAATCCCCCGGAATACAATCCCAGGACCGGAGGCGGTTCCCCCTGGGGAGGAAAAGGCAGGGACGGGTTGTCGGCCCGCCCCTCCTCACTGTCTTCAGGTTCCGCAGCCCCGTTTAGGGCAGGGGGTGATGACTTAGGCGCAGGTCAATATAAGAGCAACAGCAGGAACACGGCGGTGATGCCGCGCCGCAGCGGCAGGGGCGGCGCTTTCCCGCCCTGAGTTGAGACTGTTGCAAAAGGTCTTGGCAGATGGGGCCGGGGGGGCGCGGCCCACGGCCCTCCGGTCCTCCCCCCGGAAGTCTCTTTTGCGGCTCGGTGAGGGAGCCGCAGGTTCAGAAGCGACTCTCCGGGAATCTGCCCGCGAGTGGGGTTATTTTTCCACCTTCAGTCCCAATTCCAGAAGTTGTTCGGGGTCCACCCGGGCGGGGGCCCGGGTGAGGGGGCACCCGGCCTTCTGGGTTTTGGGGAAGGCGATGACCTCGCGAATGGATCTGACGCCGGCGAGGATGGCCACCAGCCGGTCAAACCCGAAGGCCACGCCGCCGTGGGGCGGGGCGCCGTATTCCAGGGCCTCCAGCAGAAAGCCGAATTTTTCCTCGGCCTCGGCCGTGGATATGCCCAGGGTCTGGAAGACCGCTTCCTGGAGGTCCCGGCGGTGGTTGCGGATGCTGCCGCCGCCGATCTCCTGGCCGTTGAGGACCAGGTCGTAGGCCCGGGCCCGCACCCGCCTCGGGTCGGCGGCCAGAAGAGGCAGGTCCTCCTCCCGGGGGGCGGTGAAGGGATGGTGCATGGCCGCGTAACGGCCCTCGGCCGGGTCGTATTCCAGGAGGGGGAAATCGGTGACCCAGACCAGGGAGTAGGCGTCCGGAGAAATGAGGCCCTCCCGCTCCCCCAGGTGGAGGCGCACCTGGCCCAGGGCGGTGTTGGCCACCGGCGGCGCGTCGGCCACGAAGAGCAGCAGATCGCCGGGGCGGGCGGCCAGGCGGGCGTTGACGGCCTCCTTGACGCCCTCGGGGAAATATTTGGCCAGGGGCGACTGCCAGCCCTCGGGCTGCACCTTGACCCAGGCCAGCCCCCGGGCGCCGTAGACCCCGGCCAGGTCGATCAAGCCGTCCAGCTCCTTCCTGGGCAGTTTGGTGAGGCCGGGGCCGCACAGGGCCTTGACGATGCCGCCCTGGTCCACCACCTCCCGGAAGGAGCGGAAGTCGGCCTCCCGGGCCAGGTCGGTGACCTCCCGCAGCTCCAGCCCGAAGCGCAGGTCGGGACGATCCAGGCCGAAGCGGTCCAGGCTCTCCTGAAAGGTGAGGCGGGGATAGGGGCGGGGCAGCTCCACGCCCAGGATGTGGGCGAACAGGGTGGAGACCAGCCCTTCCACCACCGCAAAAATATCCTCTTCGGTGATGAAGGCCATCTCCAGATCGATCTGGGTGAATTCGGGCTGCCGGTCGGCCCGCAGGTCCTCGTCCCGGAAGCAGCGGCAGAGCTGGTAATAGCGGTCGATGCCGCTCATCATGAGGAGCTGCTTGAAGAGCTGGGGGGACTGGGGCAGCGCATAGAACAGCCCCTTGCTCACCCGGCTGGGGACCAGGTAGTCCCGCGCGCCCTCGGGAGTGCTGCGGGTGAGGATGGGGGTCTCCACTTCGATGAAACCCTGTTCGTTGAGAAAGGTGCGGGTCACCTGGGCGGCCCGGTGGCGCAGCAACAGATGCCGCATGACGCTGGGGCGGCGCAGGTCCAGGTAGCGGTAGCGGAGCCGCAGGGCCTCGGAGATGTCCACCCGGAAGTCCTCCAGCTCGAAGGGCGGGGTTTTGGACCGGTTCAGCAGGCGCAGTTCGGTGGCCAGGACCTCGATCTCGCCGGTGTCGAGCAGCGGGTTGACCATGTCCGGGGGCCGCAGGTTGACCACGCCGCGCACCGCCACGGCATACTCATCCCGCAGCAGGCCGGCTTTTTTGTGGAGTTCCGGGTTGACCTCGGGGTTGAAGACCGCCTGGGTGAGGCCGTCCCGGTCCCTGAGGTCGATGAAGATGAGGCCGCCATGGTCCCGGGCGCGCTGGACCCAGCCCATAAGCGCCACTTCCCGGCCGGCGTCCTGAGACCGGAGGACGCCGCAGGAGTGGGTGCGTCTGATGCCGTGGAGGGTGTCAAACACGGTGCTCGTCCTTTTCTCTGGCAATAAGAGCTGCGAGGGCGGCTGCCAGGCCGTCCAGGGGGAGGGTTTGCTGTTCGCCGCCGTCCATGCGGCGCACGAGGACCCGGCCCTGGGCCAGCTCCCGGTCACCCAGGATGACGGTGAAGGAAGCCCCCAGCCGATTGGCCAGGGAGAGCTGGGCCTTGAGCGACCGGTCCTGGAAGTCGAACTCCGCGGCCAGCCCCTGCCGGCGCAGCTCCCGGAGCAGGGAGAAGGCCGTCTCCCGGGCGGGGGGGCCCAGGGCGGCGAGGAAAATCCGGGGCGGGGCCGGGGAGTCCTGCTCCGGAAGTATTTCCATCAGGCGGTCCTGGCCGATGGCGAAGCCGATGCCGGGCAGATCCGGGCCGCCCAGCTCCTTGACCAGGCCGTTGTAGCGGCCGCCGCCGGCCACCGCGTCCTGGGCGCCCAGACCCCCGGCGGTCACCTCAAAGGCGGTGCGGGTGTAGTAGTCCAGGCCGCGCACCAGGCGGGGCTGCTCGGTATAGGGGACGCCGAAGCGGCTGAGCAGCTCCAGCACCCGGTCATAGTGGCGGCGGCAGTCGTCGTCCAGACAGTCCCGGAGCAGGGGGGCCTCCATGAGGAGCGCCTGACAGTTCTGGGACTTGCAATCCAGCACCCGCAAGGGGTTGGCGGCGCGGCGGCGCAGGCAGTCGTCGCACCAGCCTTCCCGGCGCGCCAGAAAGATGGTCAGCCTGGCCTTGAAATCCACCTGGCAGACCGGACAGCCCAGGGAATTGATGAGGAGCTCAAGGTCCCGAAGACCAAGATGCTTCAGGATATCCAACAGTAAGAGGATCACCTCTACGTCCAGTTCGGGGACGTCCACGCCCAGGGCCTCGCCGTTGATCTGATGAAACTGGCGGTAGCGGCCCTTTTGCGGGCGCTCATAGCGGAACATGGGGCCGATGGTGAAGAATTTCTTGACGCCCGCGCCCAGGTGGAGGCCGTTTTCCAGGTAAGCCCGCACCACCTGGGCGGTGGCTTCGGGGCGCAGCGTCAGGGAATCCCCGTGGCGGTCCGTGAAGGTGTACATCTCCTTGGCGACGATGTCGGTGTCGGCGCCGATGGAGCGGGCGAAGAGCTCGGTGCGCTCCAGCAGGGGCAGGCGGATTTCCTGATAGCCGTACCGGGCGAAGATTTCCCGGCTCACGGCCTCCACCTGCTGCCAGCGGCGGGACTCGGGCGGCAGCAGGTCTTTCATGCCCCGGACGGCGCGGATGGTGTCGGTCATGAGGCGGTCTGCCTTGCAAAAATTCCTGAATAGCCTCGCCTACGGCCCTGTAGGGTGCGCACCGCGCACCATGGCCCGGGCCTGACGGCCGGCAGGGACGCCCGCCCCTACAAAAGGTTTTTCATAATCGGGGGTGGCCCCGTTGGGGCCAGGAGCATTTCATCACAGTCGCGCCTGAGCCTGCGGTTCTCTCCGAAAGGATGAAAAGCCCTGGTGGCGCAGGCTGGAGCCTCCGCCGCTTGAGGCGCCCGGCAGGACGGCCAAGGCGGCGCTGCGGCAGGTCCGGAGTTCAAACATAAAAATTTAACTGAATTGGAGAGATAAAGTCAAGCGACCGGTGCTGTTCGCTGAGGATTTCGCTGGAATCAGGTTTTCAAACCCTTCCCCTCGGGAAAAGGGGCTTCATGGTCGCCCCTTGCCCGTCTCCATCCCGAAGGGGTCAGGAGCGGCGCAGGGGGGAGCAGCGGGGGGTGGGTCGCCCTGTTCCCAAGCGCCTCACCCCTTGGTTTTCAGTTGCCGGGCCAGGCCCATGAGGCGGTAGACCGAGGCGCCGGCCAGGGCCGCCACGTCTTCGGTGGGCAGGTGCCCGGCGATATTTTCGTCAAAGAGAATGCTGGCCTCCGGGGGAAATTCCTGATCCCCCTGCCACAGCACGTGGGTGACGGCCACCAAAGGAAAGGCCTGGAACCGGGCCGAGGCGTCGCCCAGGTCCTCCACGGCGCCGCCCGCCATTTGCGCCACCTTCAGGTAAAAGGCCAGGTCGTCGCCGAAGGTGGACAGCAGGGGGGTCTTGGCCCGGGACACGAAGGCCGACCAGTAAAAGTTGCCTCCCGGCACCTGCCGGAAATCGATGGTGCGGCCCGTGGGCGGCTCGCCGGAGGTGTTCAGCAGGTAGTGGAGGATGAGGATCTGCTCGGTCAACGGCAGTTCGGGGCCGCCCCCCGGCGCCGTCACCGTCACCTCGGGCCAGTCCACGCGCCGCAGTTGGCCGAAGTACGGCACGATGACGCCTTCCTGACCCCCATCGTAATGATACGTGCAGGCGCTCTTGCCGGCCAGGCGCTTGGGGTTGATTTTCTGCAATTCGGCCACGGCCAGCGCCCGGGCCGCCTTGTAATCGTCGATGCGGGCCATGAGATCTCCTTGGGGGGATAGTTACCTGCAAATTTTCCCGTGAAAATCCTTTTTCTGTTAAGCGGGCTCAAAAACCGCCCCTATGGCAGGGTTTTCATCTTTGGGGGTGGCCCCCTTTGGGCCATGAGCATTTCATGTTTTACACGTGGGCATGGCCCGGGGGCCGCTGCTTCCTTCCCCACCATCTTTTTTTCCGGCTTCGAGCAGGGGCCGCCGGTTCATGGGTGACCAGCCTAAAAATTATACCCCAAGAAATTTTTCTTGACAGGGGGAAGGGAATCATTTACATGCTCAATGACAAGGTCGAGGAACTTTTCACATGCAGCGTTGGCACAGCCCCTTCTTTAGCTATTATTACTATTACTTTAGGGGCTTGAGCTGCGCCTCGCCTTTTAAAAGAACCTAAACACACCCCAGTAAATCTTTTAAAAGCCGTGGCGCAGCAGGGCGGTCACGGCTTTTTTTGTGCCCCGGCCGCCCGGAGCCGACCCGGCGAGGAGGAGCAGTGGTAGGCAAACTCATCCGCATGGAACGCATCATGAACCGGGAGACGGGGCGCACCGTTATCGTCCCCATGGACCACGGCGTCACCGTGGGTCCCATCGAAGGCCTCATCGACATGAAGACCACCGTCAATCAGGTGGCCATGGGCGGGGCCAACGCCATCGTCATCCACAAAGGCCTGGTGGAGGGCGGCCACCGCCGCCGGGGCAAGGACGTGGGGCTGATCATCCATCTGTCCGGCTCCACCAGCCTGTCGCCCTTTCCCAACGCCAAGACGCTGGTGTGCACCGTGGAGGAGGCCGTCAAGCTGGGGGCCGACGCGGTTAGCATCCACGTCAACATCGGCAACGGCAGCGAAGGCGAGATGCTGGCCGATCTGGGCTGGGTCAGCCGGGAGGCCCGGGATTGGGGCATGCCCGTGCTGGCCATGATGTACCCCCGGGGCGAGAAGATCCAGGACGAATACGACGCCAAGGTCATCAAGCATGTGGCCCGGCTGGGCGCGGAGCTGGCGGCCGACATCATCAAGGTCTCCTACACCGGCTCGGTGGAGTCCTTCCGGGAGGTGGTGACGGGCTGTCCGGTGCCGGTGGTCATCGCCGGCGGCCCCAAGATGAGCTCCGACCGGGACATCCTGGAGATGGTGAAAGGCTCCATTGAGGCGGGCGGGGCCGGCGTCTCCATCGGCCGCAACATCTTCCAGCACCGGGACCCCAGCCGCATGGTGGGCGCCATCAGCCTGCTGGTCCACGAAAACTGCGGCGTGGAGGAGGCGCTGTCCTTCCTCCAGGCGGTGTGAGGAGGCGGGGATGAAGCGCCTCTGGGTCAAGGTGGACCCCTGGGACCACAAGCTTATCACCACCGCCCTGGAGAGCGGCGCCGACGCGGTCTGGGTGCCGGAAGGCCGAGCGGCCGAGGTCAAGGCCCTGGGGCTGATCACGGTGATCGCCCCGGACGGCGACCTGGCCCCGGGCCGGGACGTCCGGGAAATCACCCTCACCGGCGGCGACCAGGAGGACGAAGTGGTGCGCCTGACTCAACAGACCCCGGTGGTGGTGCGCACCAGCGATTGGACGGTGATCCCTCTCGAGAACCTGGTGGCCCGCACCGGCAACCTCTTCGTGGAGACCGCCGACCCCGAGGAGGCCCGCACGTATCTCGGCATCCTGGAGCGGGGGGTGGACGGCCTGGTGGTCACCAGCCGGGAGCCCGGCGTCATCAAGGCCATCGCCCGCCTGGTGAAGGAGGCCTCGCCGCCGGTGGAGCTGGCCGTGGCCACGGTGAAAAAACTCCGGCCCCTGGCCATGGGCGACCGGGTCTGCGTGGACACCTGCTCCAACCTGGCCCCCGGCGAAGGCATGCTGGTGGGCAACTCCTCGGCGGGCCTCTTCCTGGTGCACGCCGAAACCCTGGAAAATCCTTACGTGGCGCCCCGGCCCTTCCGGGTCAACGCCGGCCCGGTGCACGCCTACATCCGGGTGACCGACGGCAAGACCCGCTACCTGGGGGAGCTGGCCGCGGGCGACGAAGTGCTGGTGGTGGACCATCGGGGCCGCACCCGGGCCGCGGTGGTGGGGCGGGTGAAAGTGGAGAGCCGGCCCCTCATGCTGGTCACCGCCGAGGTGGGCGGCAAGGAGATGGCCACCATCCTCCAGAACGCCGAAACCATCCGGCTGACCCGGCCGGGAGGCGAGGCGGTGTCCATCGTCGCCCTCAAACCCGGGGACGAGGTGCTGGCCGCGGTGGAGGAGGCGGGCCGCCACTTCGGCCACAAAATCCAGGAAACCATCCTGGAGAAATGACCATGACCGACAAAGAACTACTGCGGGCGGAAATCGACGCCCTGGACCAGGAGCTGCTGAGCCTCCTCAACCGGCGCCAGGCCCTGGCCCAGGCCATCGGCCGCATCAAGAACAAAGAAGGCAGCCGCACCCTGGACTTCCGGCGGGAGGAGGAGGTGCTGGCCCACCTCATGGCCCACAACCCGGGCCCCCTGAGCCATGCGGCGCTGCGCAACATCTTCCGGGAGATCATCTCCGCCGCCCGGGAAATCCAGGCCCCCCTGGGCATCGCCTTTCTGGGGCCCGAGGCCACCTTTTCCCATCTGGCCGCCCTGAAAAAATTCGGCCACGCCACCCGCTTCGGGCCCATGACCACCATTCAGGAGGTCTTCACCGCGGTGGAAAAGGGCAACTACCAGTACGGCGTGGTGCCCATCGAAAATTCCACCGAAGGCGTGGTGAACGAAACTCTGGACCTCTTTGCCGAAACGGCTTTGCTGATCTGCGGCGAGATCTTCCTGGAGATCACCCAGGACCTCATCTCCCGGTCCGGGCAGCTTTCCGACATTGAGGTGATTTACACTCATCCCCAGGCCCTGGGGCAGTGCCGCCGCTGGCTGGCCACCCATCTGCCGGAGGTGCCCACCCTGGAGGTGGCCTCCACCGGGGTGGCGGCCCAGAAGGCCGCCCGCAATCCCAACGCCGGGGCCATCGCCAGCGCCTTCGCGGCGCCCCTCTACGACCTCCGGGTGGTGCAGCGCCGCATCGAGGACTTCCCGGGCAACGTCACCCACTTTTTCGTCATCGGCCCCGACCCTCCCGGTCCCACGGGGGCGGACAAGACCTCCGTCATCTTTTCCGTGGAGGACGTGCCCGGCGCCCTGTACCACGCCTTGCGGCCCCTGGCGGAGCGGGGCCTCAACATGACCCGCATCGTCTCCCGGCCCGTGAAGACCGAGGCCTGGCGCTACCGCTTCTTCGTGGACCTGGACGGCCACCGCCAGGAGCCCCAGGTGGGCGAGGCCCTGGGCGAAATCCAGGCCATGTGCCCCTGGTTCAAACTCCTGGGGTCCTTCCCCCGGGCGCCGGGGGTGGAGCAGCTGAGTTGAGCGCCCGCCGCCTTTTGTCCGCTGCTGCCGAGGCGGGGGGGCCCCTGCCGGCGCCGCCCTCGGGAAAGCCCTTCCCCCTGCGCCTCTGCGTGCCGGTGGTGGAGCCCACCGTCAACCGGGCCCGGCGTCTCTACCTCCGGGCCGCCCGCAGGCATCTGTGGACCGAAATGCGCCTGGATTTTCTGGAAAACCCCGACCTGGCGCGCCTGTTCCGCACCCTGCCGGGTCCCGTCATCGCCACCAACCGGCCCGCCGCTGAAGGAGGGCGCTGGACCGGCCCCGAGGGGGCGCGCCGTCGCCTTTTGGAGGAGGCCCTGGACCGGGGCGCCCACTTCCTGGACCTGGAACTGGCCGCCGACCCGGCCTGGCGCCGGGAGATGCGGGCGCGCCGGGGCAAGACGCACTTCATCCTCTCCTGGCACAATTCCGACGGCACCCCCGAGGCCGAGCGCCTGGAGGATCTGCTGGCCGAAATGCTGACCGAAGAGGCCGACGTGCTGAAAATCGTCACCTGGGCCAACCTGCCCGAAGACAACCTGCGGGTGCTGGGCCTCATCCCCCGGGCCCGGGCCGCGGGCCGGGAGATCATCGCCTTCTGCATGGGGCCCGCGGGGGCCTGGTCCAGGCTGGCCGCGCCCTTCCTGGGGAGCTACCTCAGCTTCGCCCCCTTCAACCGGAAGCGACTCTCCGCCCCCGGCCAGCTTACCGTGGACGAACTGCGCCGCTGCTGGCGGACGTTGAAGTAGGGAAAGGGGACGGCAATGATTATCTAAGGGGAGAGCCGGGGGAGCGGGCGAAGGTGTCAGGTGTCAGGTGTCAGGTGTCAGGTGCCGGTTTCGGGGTGAAAGCCGGGACCAGACTCATAGGGCGGCCCGTGGCCGCCGCCGACGGCGTGCACGGCACGCCCTATGAGAAATTTCGCGCTTTCGAAATCAAAATCCTGGCGCCTGGAACCTGGCGCCTGACACCTGGCGCCTGACACCTGGAACCTGCATCCGGGTAATGGTGCGAACCATGAACTAGTCACAACCATTCAGTAACAGGACCTTTTATGCCCACCATCCGCGGCACCACCAGGGTATTCGGCATTCTCGGGCGGCCAGTGGCCCATTCCCTCAGCCCCGCCATGCACAACGCCGCCTTCCGGGCGCTGGGGGTGGACGCGGTCTACGTCGCCTTTCCCGTGACGGACCTGGAGCAGGCGGTGGCTGGGCTCCGGGCCCTGAATCTGGGCGGCGTGAGCGTCACCATCCCCTTCAAGGAAGACATCCTGGACTTCATCGACGAGATGTCCAGTGATGCCGCGCTCATGGGTGCGATCAACACCGTGGTGAACCGGGACGGGCGTCTCTGGGGCGACAACACCGACTGGCTGGGCGCGGTGGCCGCCCTGGAGGAGCAGACCGCCATCGCCAAAGAGCACTTCCTCATCCTGGGGGCGGGCGGGGCCGCCCGGGCCATTGCCTACGGCGTCACCGAGCGGGGCGGGACCTTCACGGTCACCGACCTTGACCCGGCCCGGGCCCGGGGCGTGGCCCGGGATGCCGGCGGAGAAGCCGTTCCCCTGAAAGATCTGCCCCATTGCCGGGCCGGGGTGCTCATCAACGCCACCCCTGTGGGCATGGCCCCGGACGCCGACGCCATACCCCTGGATCCGAACCTCCTGGGCCGCTTCCACACGGTGATGGACATCGTTTACCGGCCGCTCCAGACCCGCCTGCTCCGGGAAGCCCGGGCCCGGGGCTGCAAGACCATCGACGGCCTGCGCATGCTCATACACCAGGCCGAAATCCAGTTTCAGTTGTTCACCGGTCTGACGGTCCCCCGAGACCTCATGGCCCAGGCCGCTTACGGGGAGTTGGCGGCGGAGTCTTTATAAGGGAAGGACGATTTTCCTGCTCTGAAAATGTTTATCGTAGTTCCGCAGGGTGCGCTCCGCGCACCATGGCCCGGGCCCGACGGCGGGCAGAGCCCGCCCTACGGCTGAGGGGGAGAGCTTTTCCTGCTTTGCGGGTGAGCCTTAGGGTCATGAGTAACTGCTCTGAAAATGTTCATCGTAGGGCGCGTCTTACGCGCCAAAGACGGTGCGTGAGACGCACCCTACATTTTCATGGTTTTGGGTGTTCCCCCGGTACCTGATTGGCTCGTTCCCAAGCTCCGGCTTGGGAACGCACTTGCACCCGAAGCTCCTGCTTCGGCCCATTCGGTCCGACCTGGTTCCCCGGTTACATCTTGAAAGACAGTGGAACCATAGGAGGGAAGGACGTTAGGATAAGCGTTCTCCCATAAAAAGGGGGCCTCAGCCCCACAATGACATCCAGGTTAAGGCCGATCTAAAGCTAAGGTGTCGATATGCAGCAAGAAATCAAACCAACCGGGCCGGTGCAGGCCATCCTCACCTTGCCGGGTTCCAAGAGTTTCACCCACCGGGCCCTGATCGCTGCGGCCCTGGCGGACGGGGACAGCCTCCTGACCCACGCCCTGCGGGCCGAGGACACGGAGCTCACCGCCCAGGCCCTCATGCAGCTGGGGGCAGGGCTTGCATGGCAGGACGCCCTGGTCGTGGTGCAAGGGGTCCGGGGACGGTGGCGCACCCCTGAGGAGCCCATCTTTCTGGGCAACTCGGGCACCTCCATGCGCTTCCTCACCGCGGTGGCGGCTCTGGCCGACGGCCCCGTCACCCTCACCGGCGCCCCCCGCCTCTGCCAGCGGCCCATGGGGGAACTGCTCGCGGCCCTGCGGGACCTGGGGGCCCGGGCGGAGTCGACGTCGCACCACGACTGTCCTCCGGTGGTGGTGGGGGGCGGCTTGCGGGGCGGCCGCACCCGCCTTTCCGGCGCCACCAGCAGTCAGTACCTCTCCGCTCTCCTGCTGGTGGGACCTCTGGCCCCCCAGGGCGTGGCGGTGGAGGTCACCGGCGAGCTGGTGAGCCGACCCTATGTGGATATCACCCTGGAGGTCATGGGGTCTTTCGGCATTTCTCATTATCGGGAGGGCTACCGCTTCTTTGAGGTTCCCGGCGGCCAGAGCTACCAGGCCCGGGAATACGTCATCGAGGCCGACGCCTCCAGCGCCTCCTATTTCTGGGCCGCCGCGGCCTTGACCGGCGGCCGGGTGACGGTCGCCAACCTCACCACGGAATCGGCCCAGGGGGACATCGACTTCCTGGCGGTGCTGGCCCGCCTGGGCTGCCAGATCAGTTCCACGGACGAGGGACTCACCGTCATGGGCGGCCCCCTGAGCGGCATTGAGGTGGACATGGCCAACATGCCGGACATGGCGCCCACCCTGGGCGTGCTGGCCGCTTTCGCCCAAGGGGAGACCCGCATCACCGGCGTGGCCCATCTGAAGCACAAGGAGTCGGACCGCCTGGCCGCGGTGGCCCGGGAGCTGGGGAAGATGGGGATTGCGGCGGCGGAGACGTCGGACGGCCTGCTCATTCAGGGCGGGCAGCCCCGGGGCGCGGCCATCGACACCTACCAGGACCACCGCATCGCCATGAGCTTCGCCGTGGCCGGCCTCAAGGCTTCGGGCACCGTCATCAACGACCCGGAGTGCGTGGCCAAGTCCTTTCCCGATTTCTGGGAATATTTTGGCCGTTTGCTTTGAAAGCTTATGGCCCCCAGAGGGCCGCCCCGAGGATGGAAAACCTGCCCTGGGGGCGGGTGTCAAACCCGCCCCCGCCGCACCCGGATTTTCCCGGCAACAGAGCCGGTGCGCCCTGTGTTCCTACATGCGGGCGACCAGTTCCCGGCCGAAGGCGGAGCAGGGGATTTCCTTGCAGCCGGGCAGGAGTCGGGCCAGGTCGTAGGTGGCCATACCCGCGGCCAGGGTCTTAGGCAGGGCCTGGTGGATGAGCCGGGCCGCCTCGCGCCAGCCCAGGTATTCCAGCAGCATGGCGCCGGAGAGGATGAGGGAGCCGGGGTTGACCCGGTCCAGGCCGGCGTACTTGGGCGCGCTGCCGTGGGTGGCTTCGAACACCGCGCAGCCGTCCCCCACGTTGGCGCCGGGGGCCATGCCCAGCCCCCCCACCTGGGCCGCCAGGGCGTCGGAAAGGTAGTCGCCGTTCAGGTTGGGGGTGGCGATCACCTGGTATTCGTCGGGCCGCAGCAGCACCTGCTGGAAGAGGTTGTCGGCCAGCCGGTCCTTCAGCATCACCTTGCCCGCGGGCGTCTTCCCCTGGTAGCGGCTGTACACCTCGGCTTCGGCCACCACCTGCTGGTCGAACTCCTCCAGGGCCACCTCGTAGCCCCAGTTCTGGAAGGCCCCCTCGGTGTACTTCATGATGTTCCCTTTGTGCATCAGGGTGACGCTGGCGATGCCCCGCTCAATGGCGTACTTCAGGGACATGCGGATAAGGCGCTTGCTGCAGCGCTCCGTCATGGGCTTGAGGCCGATGGCGGCGCCGGGCGCGAGCCCGCAGCCCAACTCGCCGTTCAGGAAATCGATGAGCCGCCGGGCTTCCGCGCTGTGGGCCGGCCACTCCAGCCCGGCGTACACGTCCTCGGTGTTTTCCCGGAAGACCGTCATGTCGATCTTTTCCGGGTTCTTCAGCGGGCTGGGCACCCCGGCGTAGTAGCGCACCGGGCGGATGCAGGCGTAGAGATCCAGCACCTGGCGCAGGGTGACGTTGAGGGAACGGAAGCCCCCGCCTACGGGGGTGGTGAGGGGGCCTTTGAGGGCCACGCGGTATTCTCGGAGTGCGTCCAGGGTGCTCACCGGCAGATAGCTTCCGGTTTCGTGAAAGGCCTTTTCGCCCGCCAGGATTTCCCGCCAGGCGATGCGTTTGGAGCCGCCGTAAGCCTTGTCCACGGCCGCATCCAGAACCGGCCGGGTGGCCCGCCAGATGTCCGGAC
>VGSQ01000056.1 GCA_016874975.1 Deltaproteobacteria bacterium | reverse complement strand
AAAATCCCCCTAAATCCCCCTTTTCCAAAGGGGGACTTCGGGTCACCGACTGCTCATTCCCCCCTTTGGCAAAGGGGGGTAAGGGGGGATTTATCTTGATTGTTCAACAGGTTACCCTTGGCATACCCACTGCTTGCTTAAGTTAGCGCCAATGCCCATCGGGGGAGAGGGGGATAAAGAACTTTTACCGGAAGCTCGGGAACGAAAGGGGGGAGAACGGAGTCCCTCAAAACCCCATGCTGGTCAGCAGTTCGTTGATGGCATCCTGATTCAGGGGCTGGCCGTCCTCCCCTTCGGACATGCCCGCCTCCAATCGGTGGTCTTCTTCGACCTGCAGGCATCTGAGGAGCCGGTCCAGTTCCTGCTGCGCCACAAATTCGCTTTCCGCCAGGGACGCCTCTCCTTCCTGGAGTTTCGTTTTCAGCTTGTTGCCCAGGGCCACCAACAGGGTGAGCACGTGCACCTGCAACTTGCGGAGAATTTTCAGGAGCTTCTGCAGACGCTGGCCGGAAAGGTCCTGAAAGGAAAGGTGCTCCATGATACGGGACAGGGCGGTGTTGATGCGGCCCATGATGGTTTGCGCCTCCAGCACCAGAGGCAGACCCTCCCCTTCGGGCAGGACGGCGGCGGGGCCGGCGGTCGGGGCTGCGGCCAACTCCCGGAGCAGGCCGTAAAATTGCGCCCATCGGGCCGCAAGCCCCGAATCCGGGAGCCCCGGGGCCGGTCCGGCGTCCTCTTGCGTCGGGCTCTCCAGCGGCAGGGTGGGCAGCGGAAAAATCTTGCCTGCCGTAGAACTCATCTTGGTAAAAAGGTCCCGCACCCGGTCGTCGGTGGCGCAGTCAATGAGAACCTGCAACACCCCCTCCACGGGAAGCTGGAGAAACCCGGAGTCATCGGGGTCCTGCTCGGCCAGCCCACCGATGGCCGCCTCGGCCTCCTCCTGGCGGAAGAGGGCGGCGTGTCGGGTCACCACCGACTTGAGGTGTTGCTTTACCGTTTCATTGCCACAGAACTCCAGGATGGTTTGCAGCACCTGGCCCAAGGGGATCTGGCGGGGAGCACCCTCCTCCGGGGCGGCGCTGCGGTCTTGTCCCCGCAAGCTGCGGTCCAGCTCCTGGGCCAGGGCCAGCAAAGGTTCCCAGCGGCGGTTCTGTTCCCCGCCCGACGGTTCGTCTGCGGGTTCCCGTCGGGCCTCCCCCAGGACCAACAATTGGGACTGGACCATCTGGCAGTCCTGCCGGATCTGTTCCACCAGGTCCAGGATGTTCAGGGTGGCCTGCTCCGTCATTGCCAGGACGTCGGCCACCTGGTGGCGCGCCTGGTCCAGGTGCTCACCGGGAGAGGCTATCCCCGTGTGGATGAGTTCCGCCAGGGAGAGGTTCTGGATGGAGAGGTTGATATCCTTGGCCAGCTTTCCCAGATCGGTGTAAATCTCCTGGGAGACCCCCCTGTAATAGGCCTCCTCCCCCCCGGACGAGCCCGGGGGCGGCTCCAGGGCCGGCCGGGCCTGCCCCTCCGCCGGGCCGCGGGGGGGGCCGGGGGCCTTGATGCTCACGTGGATGGCCACGCCGTCCAGCCGGAAGCGGAAATCACCCGGCCCCGCTTCCACACTCAGTTCAATGGGATGTTCCCTGTCCATCTGGATCGACCTCTCTGTGGACTGCGAACTTAAGGCCGTCCGGAGACGCCGGCGCGCCCCGAACCCGGCCCCGCCGCTTCTTTGGTGTTATCGACGGCTCTTGACGGGAACTTGAGGGCGCCAGGCCATTTTTTCCTCCGGGCTGCCGCTGCGAGGCAGTTGCCATCTTCCCGAGCTTTGTGGTATTGTGCCTCCCACCCCGACGGTGAGGCCCGGGGCAGACGCCGCACAGTTTGGCGCCGTCCCCCAGGCGTGAGCCAGGAACGGCGCCGCAGGAAGTTGGGTGACCAGGGGGACGCCATGAAATTTCATGCCGGCGGAATAAGGCAGGTCATCATCTTGCTGTTTCTCATACCCCTCTTGTTGTGGGGTTGCGAAAGCAAGGACTAGGCGGAAAAGCGCCGGCGGGCCGAAGCGGAGCTGGCCGACCACTTGAAAAAGGTGGTGCAGGAATGCCAGCCCGTGGTGAAAGACTGCACCGGCAAGCCCGCGGCCGAGGAAAAAATTGTGGGCAAGAGCCTGATCTGGGACGTGGGAAAAAATGATTTCCACCAGAGACTCTTCCAAAATTCTGCCTTTGTCCTGGGAAAGGGCGGCGGTTTTGATCGCGCTCTGCAAGATTCCCATCTCTTTCATGCTGCACGTTTCGCACCCTGCATGGAGGCCGGAACATCAGAGGATCTGTAGGGTGCGCACCGCGCACCAAGATATTTCGGAAACCATAATGCTGTGGCGGATGTTTTCCAAGAAGCTAACCATCTTCACCTTAATCCTACTACGTGGAATTATTGATTAACCCTTAACAAATACTGACAAATCCCCCCTGACCCCCCTTTACCAAAGGGGGGAAAATGAAAGGACTTTTGGACTACTGAACGCAGTAGCATTAAGATGAAATAAATCCATGAAAACGGCGGCTGCGGAGGCCCGCCCCACCGGCCGAGTTTGTTTCATTGGAAAGAGAAAATGGTATAAGATGAAAGAAGGGATCCCAGCAGGGCTGTCCGCCAGATTTTTGCTCACAAGGCGTCTCTGACAAGGAGATTGCCTTCCAGCCTCGATGTTTCGGCCCTGAGCGATAGGGAGGCGCAGATCAAAAAGGCCTCCGGACATGGAATAGCCTTCATCCCAGGCTCCCTCCCCCTTGATGGGGGAGGGCTGGGGTGGTGGTGGCGAAATTATTCGTATTGACGAGGACTTGCCTTAATCGCCCCCTCCCCCCACCCCCTCCCACCGTGGAGAGGGGGCTTAAAAAAAACAGGCAACTGCAAAATCCCTACCGGACAGGCCTGGGATCCCAGGCCAGAAGCCGTTGAGACGGACGGAGACCGGTAATTTTCTCGACCGGGGCGTTGCGGCCCCCTCCGCCCGCGCTGCCGGACAAGAGACGTTTCGCTTCCCCGGCAGGTTATGTTAAAATTCCCTGGTCAGAAAATAAGCGCTGGGCGTCATGCAATCAGACCCAGCCAGGAACAGGAAAGGAGGGCAAGACCATGCCGACCTACGAGTACCGCTGCAATGCCTGCGGCGAGGAGTTTACGCGCATCATGAGCATGTCGGAGTATGACAAAGGCGGCGTCGCCTGCCCCAAGTGCGGCTCGACGGACGTCACCCAACAGCTGACCTCCTTCATTCCCCGCACCTCCCGGAAGAGCTGACGTTCCGCTCAGTCCTACTAGGTGGGGTTGTTGATTAACCGTCGACCAATGCTCACAAATCCCCCCTGACCCCAGGCCTGTCCGGTAAGGATTTTGCATGCACGCGGTTTTTTGGCCCCCTCCCCACGGTGGGAGGGGGTGGGGGGAGGGGGGTGAATGAGGCAACTCCGCGTCATTACGAATAATTTCGCCAACACCTCCCCAGCCCTCCCCCATCAAGGGGGAGGGAGCCTGGGATGAAGGCTCTTCCCTGTCCGGAGCCCTTATTGATATGCGCCTCCTTTTCTCTCAGGGCCGAAACATCAAGGCTGGAAGGCAATCTCCTTGTCAGAGACGCCTTATGAGCCAAAATCATGCCGGGCAGCCCTGCCCTGCCCCCCCTTTTAAGCAAAGTGGAGAAAAGTAATAGAATATTTAGCTAGTTAACCTAGCAGCAGAGCCGCTCCCAAAAAGTCTGTGAAGGACGCCCGCCCAAGGGTTTCCTGCACAGGCTGAAAGCCTGCGCCGCCATGCCTTGTCGGGTTGCAGCCTTGCCGTTTACCGGAAACCCAGAAGCCGAAGCTTATTGCCCAGAACCCAAAACCTGAAACCTCAAACCCACCCCCCAGAACCCAGAACCCGAAAGCCCCTCCCTGCCCTTTCCTCTCACGGCCGCCGCCACTGCTGCACGGTCACCGCCCCGGGGGTGACGGCCAGGGTCACCGCCCCCTGAGCGGTGTTGAGCGCTCTGAGCCCGACGGGCAGGGCCGACGCCGGGGGGACCCACTTCTCTCCATAGATCACCAGCACCTGGGGTCTGAGCCGCGGGGCCAGTTCGGCGGCCAGGTCCCCCGGCGCCACCAGCACCGCCGGCGGACCGCCGGGAGGCAGGCGCGGGGCTGCGTCGTCCATGCTGCGGGGCGGCACGATGAGCACCCGCCGCCCTTCCCAGGTGAGCAGCAGCCCCACTCCCCGGCCCTCTCCCAGGCTGGGATAGGTGAGCGTCACGCTGCCCAGGGCTGAGGGGGGGCCCCCTTTCTCCAGGGACCTGGCCGGGGCCCCCCGGTCTCCCAGCAGATTGCGCAGCTCCACCGCCTCAGGCGCCAGTTCCCCCGCATCCCGGAACCAGAAGCCGCGGATGGCGAATTGCTGCGCCAGGCTCAGGAGTTCCGCGGCGTTGCGCCGGTTCAGGCCCAGGGCCAGGACCGCGTCCACCTGCCGGAACTGCCGCCAATGGAGATAGGAGGGGAGCGCCCCGAAGCCGCCGCCACCGCCGGCCCCGGGCCAGCCTTCCCAGGCGGCGGAGAAGACCAGCCGGCGGCCCTCCGGCGTCACCGCCACCCCGTCCAGGCCGCTGCGGCTGTCCAGACAGGTGATCTCCAGGTGCGCCGGCTGCTCCAGCCGGGGCAGGACCACGGTGGCGGCCAGCAGCGCCGCGGCCAGCGCGGCCCCGCCCCAGCGCCGCCGCGGCCGTTCGGCCCAGAAAAGGGAGAGCAGCAGGACATAGCACAGGGCCACCTGCAGCCAGGTAGGGGTGGGCACCAGGAGGGCGGCCCCGGGTACGGCCGCAGCCCATTCGATGGCCCGGTAGCCCAGGCGCAGGGGCCAGCTTCCCAGCCACAGGAAGGGCTCGCCCAGCGCCGGCAGATGCAGGGCCTGGCACAGAACCGCGATTTCCCCCAGAGGCAGGGCCAGCGCCAGCATCAGGGGAATGGCCGCCAGATTGACCAGCCATCCCAGGAGCGACACCACCTGGAAGTGGAAGGCCACCAGGGGGGCGGTGCCCAGGGAGGCCGCGGCCGAAACCTTCAGCCCCCCCTTGACCCGGAGCCAGGTCCGCCAGGCCCACCGGGGACTCCGGCCGCCCCAGCCGTCCACTTCAGATCCTCCCACCCCCCAACGGGAAGCCAGCATGATGATGGCGGCCACGGCAACAAAGGACAGTTGAAAGGAGATGGCAAAGAGACGCAGCGGCGACAACGCCAGGATGACCAGGGCCGCCAGCGCCAAGGCGCTCCAGATTTCCCGGGCCCGCCCCAGAAAGACCAGCAGGAGGTAGGAGAGCACCATGATTTCGGCCCGCTGGGTGGCGGGCGAGCCCCCCGCCACCCAGGCGTAGGCCGCCACCGCCGCCGCGGCTGGCAGCGCGCTGATCTTGAAAATATTTACCCGGAGCAGCAGCCAGGCACTTCGGCGCAGCAGCCAGGAGACCAGGAAATACACCGCCGCGGCCACCATGCTCAGGTGCAGTCCGCTGATCACCACCAGGTGGCTGGTGCCGGTGCGGCTGAAGGCCTGTCGCTGGGCCTGGGTGATCTCCCCCTGGTCCCCCAGCAGCATGGCCAGATAGAGGGACCGGGTGACCTCGTCCTGGTTTTTCAGGAGCTCCCGGATGCCCCTCCGGAGCCGCTCCCCCAGGGGTTGCCTTTCAGTCCCCGCCAATATGATGAGGTCGCCCTCTTGGCGGACCGACATCTGCCGGAAGATGCCTTCCGCGGCCCAGTGCCGGGCCAGGTTGAAGGCTCCCGGATTCTTGAGGCCCTCCACCTCCCGCAGCTTCCCCTTGAGCACCAGCCGGGCGCCCACCGGCGGCGGCTCCGTCTTGGGAGCATACAGCAACAGCCGCCCCGTGGCCGGCCGCCAGCCTTGGGGGCCGTGCCGGGCCTCGGCCGCCACCACGAGCTGGAGCCGCTCCGGCCCCAGCTTCGCCGGTTTGTCCACCCGGCCCAGGAGCCTCACCTCCTGGTCCACCGGCAGGTGCGCCAGGTGATGCGGCGGGAAGGCGGGCGCCAGGGCCTGCTGCCCCAGGGCCATTCCCACCAGCCCCAGAAAGGCCAGCGGCAGCGCCCGGCCCTGAAGCCGCAGCCACCAGGACAATCCCAGCAGGACCACGGCGCCGGCTAACA
Organism: Deltaproteobacteria bacterium; assembly: GCA_016874975.1. Classification (GTDB taxonomy): domain Bacteria; phylum Desulfobacterota; class Desulfobaccia; order Desulfobaccales; family 0-14-0-80-60-11; genus VGSQ01. The sequence goes on along the minus strand of VGSQ01000056.1, from coordinate 13,680 downwards.
GCGGCTTGAGCCAGGCCTCCGGCAGCCGGACCCCCCAGGCAGAGGCGGCGATCCCGGCCATCAGGGCCAGCGTCGCCGGCGCCGACGGCCTGGCCCAGACGCGGGATGTCGTGCGGTGCTCCGGCGCGGTGGGGTCGGGATTCGGGCTCATACGTGGTTTCCGTTATCGGACGCGAGGGATGGGCAAACGGACGGTCAATGCTGACGCTGCAACCTCAATAGGACAATAACGAATCCATCCGCCGCACAAAACAACCTGCTGGAATCGTTTAATATTTACCTTAACCAAGACAACATTTCGGGACAGGACATAAATTTTTTTCGCGAACTTTTCCTGCAACCATGAGTTTTCTTAAGAATGAATTGAAGATAACCGAAACCATTATAAAGATGGTTTTGCCCTTACGGTTAATTAAATGAAAACATTGGTAAAAAAAATTATTTTCTTGACAAATCTCCCGATTTCCCAAAAATAGACCATATCAAGGGGGAGGTATGCTGCGAATCATCGGCGCGGTGTTGTTGCTTCTCACTTTCTCGGCGGGCCAGGCGGCCGCAGCCTCGCCGGGCGCCGCGGTGCGTCCCGACGGCTCCCTGGTAATCGGCGGCGGCGACTCCCAGAAGAAGTCCAGGGAAGACACGCTCCACACCCTCCTGAGCCGCGAGGTGCAGGTCTTCATCTTCAAGAACAAAACCCGGGCCTGGCCGCAGCCGGCGGTCTTGGGGTCTCAGTTTACGCCCGGGTATTCCAGGCGTTCCTTCAACATCAGCCCTCAGTTGGACGCCCTGATCCAGAAATACGCCCGCATCTACGGGGTGGACCCCTCTCTGGTGAAGGCCGTCATGCGCCATGAGTCGGGCTTCAATCCCAACGCCACCTCGCCCAAAGGGGCCCAGGGTCTCATGCAGCTGATGCCCGGCACCGCCGCCCTCATGGGGGTGCAGAACGCCTACGACCCCGAACAGAACATCGCCGGTGGGGTGGGCTACCTGCGCCGCTGCCTGGACCGCTTTCAACATAATGCGGCCCTGGCAGTGGCGGCCTACAACGCCGGACCGGAACGGGTGGCCAAAGCCGGCGCAGTCCCGGCCATTGCCGAAACCCAGGCCTTCGTGCAAAACGTCATGAGCACCTACACCGGCCAGCCGCAAGCGGCCCTCTCCAACAAGGCGGCCCTCGTCGCTCCGGCCGCCCCAGTCTCCAAAGCGCCCCTCTTCACCAAGCAGCAGCCGCAGCAAAAGTACACCTTCCTGAAAACCACGGCGGCCAAGACGGTGGTGCTGGTGGAACAGGGCGGCAGCCGGGCCAAGGTCATCGAGGTGCGCTTCCCCAAGAAGAAGCGTTCCACCGCCAAATCTCCGCCCCCCTCTTCCCGTAGCGGCGGCTGAGACCGCCTCCCCCTCAGGTCAACACCGCTTCCCGGGCGGAGCGCCCCACCCGGGCTCCCGCCGCCACCACACAGTTTTGCAGCGCCACTCCGGGTTCGATGACCGCCTGGTCCCAGACCACGCAATTTTCCAGGCGGGCGTCCCGCCCCACCTGCACGTTTCGGCCCAGGCAGACGCCCCCGGCGCACACCACCCCGGAAGCCAGCCTGGACCCCGCCCCCACCAGGGGGTCCGCAATCCGGGGAAACAGGCCCCGCAGGCTCCCTCCCTCACCTGCCATCAGGCGCCGGTGGGCGGCCAGATAGGCCTCGGGGCTGCCCACCTCCTGCCAGAAGCGGCCGGGGACCACCAGGGCGTCCAGCCGGGACCCCGCAGCCAAAGCCTGGCGCCAGGCCGCCACCAGGTCCGCCGGGCCGCTCTCCGGCAGGAAATCCAGCAGGCCCGGCCCCACCACCTGCACCCCGGTGTAGGCCAGGGGGTTCCCCACCCCGGTCGCGCCCGCCTGGCCGATCCCCGCCACCCGTCCCCGCCCGTCCGTCCAGACGTTGTTGAAGGGCTCGCAGTCTTGGAGGACCAGCGTGGCCAGGGCCTCGGGCCGATGGCGCGCAAAAATTTCGGCCAGGTCCAGGTCCGTAAGGATGTCACCGTTCACGGCCAGGAAGGGTCCCTCCCCCAAAAGACGCGCCAACCCCCGCATCCCTCCGCCGGTGCCCAGAATCTGCGGCTCGTGGCTCAGGCGCACCTTGAGACCGGGTGGGACTTCATGCTCCAGGAAACGCTGCACCTGCTCCGGAAGGTGGTGGGTATTCATCGCCACCTGCATGGCCCCGGCCTGCCGGAGCTGCGCCAGCAGAATCCCCAGGAGCGGCCGGTTCAGGATGGGCGCCAGGACTTTGGGCCGCTGATAGGTCAACGGCCGCAGACGCGTCCCCAACCCCGCGGCGAGAATGGCGGCGTTCATGTGCATGGTAGGAAACTTTTTGCGGCGGCGGCGGGGACCCGTGGTCCCCCGCCCCGCCCACATCCTACTTCTTATACCCGATTTTCCTCAGGAAATCATAGCGCCAGGCCTGGCCGTGTTCCGCCTCCACGCCTTTGGGGGAGAAGCCGTCCACCACCCCCAGCACCCCCCTGCCCTGCTCCGTTTGCGCCAGCACCGCCTCCACCGGGTTGGCCGTGGCGCAGAAGATGCGGCAGACCTCGGGGCACAGCTTGATGGCGTTCAACACGTTGATGGGAAAGGCGTTTTTCAGCAGCACATTGAAGGTGTGTCCCGCGGCCAGACGGCGGGCGTTCTCCGTGGCCGCCTCCATCAGCTCCGGATCGTTGCCTTCCACCCTAATGAGGCACTCGCCGCTGGCCTCGGAAAAGGCCAGGCCGAATTTGACCCCCGGCGCCGCGCCCACCATGATCTCGTACAGGTCTTCCACCGTCTTGATAAAGTGGCTCTGCCCCAGGATGAGGTTGGCGCCCTCGGGAATGATGAGCTTTTCCACCAGCAGTTCCATGGTCGTCCCCTTTGCGCGAGCGGGCCGGAAAAGCTTTCCGGCCCACGAATTTTTTGGTATTATAGGCCTGTTAAGGGGTGGGATACAAGCCTGGAGATTTTGTGCAGGGCTCATTGTGCGGAAGGGCCGGGGCCATGCACTCAGGTCCATCCTTCTGTTTCCCGCCGCTATCCCTTTTGAGGCCGGCTTATGGGTATCTGGGTTTGGGTGAAATCATGGCTTTGGGCTCTTCTGGCCTTAACCACCCTGACAGGCTCCGGGTCGGCCGCGGCAGAGATCAAAATCGGCCTCTACCTGCCCATGACCGGGTCCGCCGCGGCCATGGGACAGATGGTCTGGGAAGGCGTGCAGGTGGCCCACCGCCTCAAACCCGCGCTCCTGGGCCGTCCCGTCAAACTGGTGCTGGTGGACACCAAAAGCGACAGGATCGACGCGGCCAACGCCATGAGCCGCCTCATTGAAAAGGAAAAGGTGGCCGCGGTCATCGGCGAGGTCATCAGCTCCGACACCCTGGCCGGGGCGCCCATCGCCGAGCGGGCGGGCATCCCCAATATTTCGCCCACGGCCACCAACCCCCTGGTGACCCAGGGCCGCACCTTCGCCTTCCGGGCCTGCTTCGTGGATGACCTCCAGGGCAAGGTGGCCGCCCAGTATGCCCGGGAGCACTTGCAGGCCCAACGGGCGGCGGTGCTCATCGACCAGGCCCAGGACTACTGCGTGGCCCTGGCCAACTTTTTTATGGCCGAATTCAGGCGCCGCGGCGGCCAGATCATCGCGGTCACCTACATCCAGACCGGCGACCAGGACTTCACCGCCCAGATTTCCGGCTTTAAAGGGAAAAATCCGGATCTCCTCTACGCGCCCAACTATTATGCCGAAAACGCCCTCCTAGCCAGGCAGGCCCGGGAGCTGGGATTGAAGACGCCCATCCTCACCGGCGACGGGGCCCAGGTGCCGGAACTCCTGACCCTGGGCGGCCCCGCCGTGGAGGGCATGGTTTTCACGGCCCACTTCCACCGCCAGGCGCTCACTACCGAGTTGGGGAAACAGTTTCTCAAAACCTATGAGGAAAGCTATCAGAAAGATCTGGACGCCTTCGCGGCCCTGGGGGGTGATTGCTACTTCCTGTTGCACCAGGCCATGGAAAAGGCGGGCGGCACGGACGGCGCCAAAGTCGCCCAGGCCCTAGCCGAGACGAAAGATTTTCCTGCCGTGACCGGTCGGATCACCATGGGCCCGGACCACAACCCGGTGAAAGGCGTAGTGATTATCAAGGTGGAGCAGGGGAAGTTTGCGTATCAGACGACGATACAGCCATGAAGCCGGCCATTGATGTAAACCAGGAAAAAATCGCCGCCTTCTGCCGCAAGTGGCGGATTGCCGAACTGGCCCTGTTCGGCTCGGTGCTCCGGGAGGATTTCCGACCGGACAGCGACGTGGATGTGCTGGTGACCTTTCAGGCGGATGGCGGCATAACCTTCGATAATCGCGTAGAAATTCTTGACGAACTTACCGAGATCTTCGGTCGCAAAGTTGATCTCGTGGAAAAGGAGGGAATTCGTAACCCCTTCAGGCGCCATGAAATTCTGACGACCAAAGAGGTCCTCTATGCCGCTTGACAGGCGGGATCCGGCAAATCTTTGGGAAATATATTCTCGTTCCCAAGCTCCTGCTTGGGAACGCCTTGGGGTCTCAGCTCTGCTGAGACTCCTTGTTGCCGACAGGGCAATGGATATCGGAGCATCCGCTGCCAAGCAGAGCTTGGCGGGCAAGTGGGTTCCCAAGCGGGAGCTTGGGAACCAGGTTATTATGAGAAGTGTTTGGGCAACATTTGAGCGACGGACCAAACAAAGCACATGAACTCCGCCATTTCCATTGATAGAGAAAAAATCGCCGCCTTCTGCCGCAAGTGGCGGATTGCCGAACTGTCCCTGTTCGGCTCGGTGCTCCGCGGGGATTTCCGGCCGGACAGCGACGTTGATGTGCTGGTCAGCTTTGAGCCTGAAATACCCTGGAGCCTGTTTGATTGGCTGGATATGATTGATGAATTAAAGGCCATTTTCGGGCGGGAGGTCGATCTGGTGGAAAAGTCCGGCCTGCGCAATCCCTTCCGCCGTTATGAGATTCTCTCCCATCGTCAGGTGGTCTATGGCGGCTGACAAAGCGGACCTGGCCTTTGTATGGGATATGTGGGACGCGGCCCGGGCCATCAAGGAATTTGTGGCCGAAAAGACGTTTTATCACTATTCCCAGGACCGGATGCTCAGAGGGGCGGTGGAACGGCATCTGGAGATCATCGGCGAGGCCGCCAAGAGAGTTTCCAAGGGATTGCGGGAGGAACATCCGGAAATCCCCTGGGGCCGGATTGTCGCCCAGCGTCATGTTTTAGCCCACGAATACGGCGAGGTGAAACACGAGTTGATCTGGAAGGTGGCTACGGTCCATATCCCTCAATTGATTGAAATGCTTGAGCCCTTATTGCCGCCGTCCCCGGAAACGGATGATTGACCCATGAAACTCCCCATTTCCATAGACCGTGAGCGACTGGCCGCTTTCTGCCGCCGCTGGCGGATCGCCGAACTGGCCCTGTTCGGCGCGATGCTCCGCGGGGATTTCCGGCCGGACAGCGACGTGGACTTTCTGGTGACTTTTGAGGAAGGCGCTCGCCGTAGTCTTTTTGATATAGTGGAAATGCAGAATGAACTAAAGGAGATTGTTGGCCGTGAGGTGGACCTGGTGGAACGCCGGGCCGTGGAGCAGAGTGAAAACTATATCCGCCGCCGGCATATTTTAGGTTCATTGCAACCGGTCTAAAATAGGCAGAGAAAAATATGAAAAAACGGAATGTTTACACACACGACATCGACCTGAAAAAATTGGAGATTAAAAATGCTCCTTCCAAAGAGTTTGCCATGGCAACTGAGAAGATTCCCTATCGAGGATATGAGGTTGAAAATATCTCCGATGGGAGAAAAATTGTTATCGCTAAACCTGGAGGAAAACAAGTTTATGGGAGAATGATGAAAGAAGACTTTTTTGTTTTTGTATTTAATCCCCAGGAAAAAACTCTTTGGCAAATAACTCATGACCAGATATATAATGATTTATTGGAAAAATCAAAAATAGATAGAAATCAAACAAAAACATTACTTGAAGCTTTTGAGCGAGTATATTTGGGAGAAGAACCTGATGATATACTAATAGATTTGAAGGTAAACATAGACTCAGGAGAAATTCCAGAAGTTTTATTAAAAGCATATAAATGGATATGGGGGCAAGAAGATGTAAATTATCCTACAGGTAAGGGCCGAGCGATGTCCTGGGAAGGATGGGAAAAGCGCAATAAAGAAATGGTCAGGACAGGAAAAGGTTTGTTGGATTTGTTGATAAACCTTCAGCGTGCATAACAACTGAGATGTGAGATGGGATGATTATGAAATATAAAGAAATCACAGAGAACGATTTTTTATCTTATATGGTCATGGAGAGTTCTCAACTCTCACCTAACAAGTGTTTCTATCGCAATGATGAAATAGGTGTTTGGTTATATCACGCAAATTGTATCGAATTCATGGAATTTCTACTTAACAAATACCCACATGGAAAATTCGACATGATATTTGCAGACCCACCATATTTTCTCTCAAATGGTGGAATAACCTGCCATGCCGGCAAAATGGTAAAAGTAGATAAGGGACAATGGGATAAATCTAGTGGGCCTGCGTTAAACCATGAATTCAATACTGCCTGGCTCTCAAGATGCCAAAAACTACTTAAACCGAATGGAACAATATGGGTCTCGGGAACTCATCATGTGATTCATTCGGTTGGCTTCGCCATGCAGCAATTAGGGATGAAAATATTAAACGACATAACATGGGAAAAACCTAATCCACCACCTAATCTTTCTTGCAGATATTTTACCCATTCCACAGAAACTATCATTTGGGCGGCAAAAAATGAGAAATCAAAACATTGCTTCAACTATAAAACCATGCGCGAGATTAATTTGGGCAAACAAATGAAGTCAGTCTGGACAATACCCTCTCCAAATGGAAACGAGAAAATATTCGGAAAGCACCCGACACAAAAACCTGTTCAGCTTCTTGAAAGGATTATCTTGGCAAGCACTCAAGAAGGTGATTTAGTATTTGACCCCTTCTCGGGAAGTTCGACAACTGGTGTCGCAGCTATAAAGCTAAGAAGAAAATTTGTAGGGGTTGAGTTAGAAGAAGATTTCTTGACCTTGTCCGCAAAGCGTTTAAATCTGGCGATCAAAGAAAGGGAGTCTTCTCTTAATATTGTTGGGGTGTACAGATGAAAACAGGTGGGGTGGGAGGTGCAAATACTCTTACTGGACTGAATTTTGAAGGAAAAGTTAACTTTCAGATGCTACTTGGAAATATTCCAGGCTATACTGTTGAAAGGATATCTGGAAAAGCTGGTATGGGGGTGTTTTTTGAAAAAGAATTAGTTGCTAGATGCTTTAGAAAATTTGATTTTTATAAATTTTTGGAGGAGTCTGGTGTTGAATGGAAGAAAATGCTTTCTAAAAAATTACTCCCAGACGATGCAATGCTCGTTATTATTAGAGAGACATTATTTATTATTGAAGTGAAGTATCAGCAAGTGCCAGGGTCTGTTGATGAGAAGTTACAGACATGTGATTTTAAAAGAAAGCAGTATATGAAATTGGTTTCCCCTTTAAACTTAAGAGTGGAGTATATTTATATTTTGAACGATTGGTTTAAAAAACCGCAATACAGAGATGTCTTGGACTATATCCATAGTGTTAACTGCCACTATAAATTCAATGAATTACCCCTCTCATGGCTGGGGTTACCAACAAAATAGAGGTTATTGTCTTTCCCAATTTCCCCTTTGGGAACCGGAGAAGAAGCACATATGGGGTTCAGGAAAAATGAAACGCCAACTGAAGGTCATTATTGAACGGGAAGGAGACGGATTTGTGGCCCTGAGCCCGGAGTTGGACATCGCCAGTCAGGGGGGAAGCATCGAGGCGGCCCGGGCCAATCTCCGGGAAGCCCTGGAATTGTTCTTCGAAGCGGCTTTGCCTGAGGAAATCCACGAACGACTTGCCACCGAAGTTTACATCACTCAGGTTGAGGTGGCGGTTGGGTAAGCTGGAGAGGCTTCCGTAGGGCGCGTCTTACGCGCCGAAAGATGGTGCGCGGTGTGCACCCTACATTTTCATAGGGAGCTTGGGAACCAGATAATGGTGGGGAATTTAGGAACCTGAGGGAGCATGGGGAAAGAGTGAGGATTACCTGAGAAGGGCCATCATTGCGGCCCGGTACGATGCAGCCAAATCGCCTTGAAACAATACGACCTATTTAACATGGAATCACGATCCGTACCCATCAACATTGAGGAAGAAATCCGCAAGTCGTACCTGGAGTATGCCTTGTCGGTGATTATCGGCCGGGCGCTGCCGGATGTGCGGGACGGGCTCAAGCCGGTGCACCGGCGGATTCTCTTTGCCATGAGCGAGGCCGGCAACGACTGGAACCGGCCCTACCGCAAGAGCGCCCGCATCGTCGGCGACGTCATCGGTAAATACCACCCCCACGGCGACGCCGCGGTCTACGAGGCCATGGTGCGCATGGCCCAGGATTTTTCCATGCGCGCCCCCCTGGTGGACGGCCAGGGCAACTTCGGCTCGGTGGACGGCGACGCCCCCGCGGCCATGCGGTACACCGAGGTGCGCCTGGCCCGGCTGGCGCACGAGCTGCTCACGGACCTGGAAAAGGACACCGTGGACTTTGTGCCCAACTACGACGGGTCCATGAAGGAGCCCCTGGTCCTGCCCACCCGCTTCCCGAATCTGCTGGTGAACGGCGGCTCGGGCATCGCGGTGGGCATGGCCACCAACATCCCGCCCCACAACCTGGGGGAGGTGTGCGACGCCCTGCTGGCCATGCTGGAAAACCCGGACGTATCCCTGCCGGAGCTCCTGGAGATCCTGCCCGGCCCTGATTTCCCCACGGGGGGCTTCATTTACGGCGCCGGCGGCATCGCCGAGGCCTACGCCACGGGGCGGGGCCTCATCCGCATCCGGGCCAAGGTGGCGGTGGAGCGCAAAAGCGGCGGCCGGGAGGCCCTGGTCATCCGGGAGCTTCCTTACCAGGTGAACAAGGCCCGGCTCATCGAGCGCATCGCCGAGCTGGTGAAGGATAAAAAAATCGAGGGCCTCTCGGAAATCCGGGACGAGTCGGACCGGGAGGGGATGCGGGTGGTGATCCAGCTCAAAAAGGATGAACCGGCCCAGACCATCCTGAATCAGCTCTTCCAGGCCACCCAGATGCAGGTGACCTTCGGCCTCAACCTGGTGGCCATCGTCCACAACCGGCCGGAACTACTCACCCTGAAAGACCTGCTGGGCCATTTTTTGGCGCACCGCCGGGAAGTCATCCTGCGGCGCACCCGCTTTGAGCTGAAAAAAGCCGAGGAGCGGGCCCACATCCTGGCCGGGCTGCTCGTGGCCTTGAACCATCTGGACCGCATCATCGCCCTGATCCGGGCCGCGGCCAGCCCGCCCGTCGCCAAAGAGCAACTGATGGCTGAGTTCGCCCTGAGCGACCTCCAGGCCCAGGCCATCCTGGACATGCGCCTGCAGCGCCTGACCGGGCTGGAGCGCAAGAAAATCGAAGATGAAGCGAGGGAGGTGGAGGCCGCCATCGCCCGCTATCGCCAGATTTTGGGGGATGAAGCCCAGGTCAAAGGTCTCATCGCCGGGGAGTTGCAGGAGCTCAAGGAGCGCTTCGGCGACGAGCGGCGCACCGAGATCATCCGGGAGGCCCAGGAATTCACCGAAGAAGACCTCATAGCCGACGAAGAGATGGTGGTGACCATCAGCCACCGGGGCTACATCAAGCGGACGCAGCTCAACATCTACCGGGCGCAGCGCCGGGGCGGCAAGGGCCGCATGGGCATGGTGGCCCGGGAGAACGACTTCATCTCCCAGCTTTACGTGTCCTCCACCCACAGCTATTTTTTGGTGTTCACCAACACCGGCCGGGTTTACTGGCTGAAAGTCCACGAAATTCCGGTGGGTTCTCCGGCGTCCCAGGGCAAGGCCATCGTCAACCTGCTGAATCTGGCGGAGGGTGAGCATATGGCCACCATCCTGCCCGTGCGGGAATTCGTGGAGGGACCGTCCATCGTCATGGCCACCCGGCAGGGTCTGGTGAAAAAGACCGACCTGATGCAATTCCGGCGGCCCCGCAGCGGCGGCCTCATCGCCCTGTCCCTGGAGGAGGGCGACGAACTGGTGGCCGTGGCCCTGGCCGAACCCGACCAGGAGATTCTCCTGGGCACCCGCCAGGGGCAGATCATCCGCTTCCTGGCGGCGGAAGTGCGGGACATGGGCCGCAGCGCCCGGGGCGTCAAGGGCATCGACGTGGCCGCAGACGACGCGGTGGTGGGCATGGAGGTGCTGCGGTTCGACGGCACCATCCTGACGGTGACGACCCGGGGCTTCGGCAAGCGCACCGACCCGGCCAAGTACCCCCGGCACCACCGGGGCGGCCGGGGCGTCAAGGGCCTGAACATCACCAGCCGCAACGGGCCGGTGCTGGAACTGCTGCAGCTCCGGGCCGACGATGAGATCATGTTGGTGACCAGCCGGGGCAAGGTGCTGCGCATGGTGGCGGGCGGGGTGCCGGTGGTGGGCCGGGTGACTCAGGGCGTCAAGTTGATGGACGCGGAGGCCGAAGAGCAGGTGGTGAGCGTGGCCCGGGTGGTGGAGAAGGGGGATGACGGGGATAACGAGCCCGGATTGCTCGGATAACCGGCCCCTGGCGATTATCGGCGCAGGCAGTTGGGGCACGGCCCTGGCCCTCCTCCTGGCCGATAAGGGCCTTTCCTGCCGCCTCTGGGTGTTGGAGGAAGAGGTTTTTGAGGAGTTGCGGACCGACCGGACCAACCGGACGTTTCTTCCGGGGGTCAATCTGTCGTCCCGCATCACACCCACCCGGGACTTCGGCGAGGCTTTGCATAACGCCGCGGTGGCGGTGATGGCCGTGCCCTCCCACGTCTTCCGCCCGGTGCTGCGCCAGGCCCGGCCTCACTTCAGGCCGAACGTCATCCTCCTGAGCGCCACCAAAGGCGTGGAGATCGAGTCCCGGCTCACCATGGAGGGAGTGGTGCGGCAGGAGATGGGGGCGGAAGCGGTCTATGCCGTGCTCTCCGGCCCCAGCTTCGCCCGGGAGGTGGCGCGTCGGCTGCCCACCGCGGTGACCATCGCCAGCCGGGTGCGGGAGGCGGCCCGCCTCCTGCAGCGCCTGTTTTCCAGCCCCTACTTTCGGGTCTACACCAACTACGACGTCACCGGGGTGGAACTGGGCGGCGCCTTGAAAAACATCTTCGCCATCGGCACCGGCATTCTGGAAGGCATGGGACTGGGCGACAACACCCGGGCGGCTCTCATCACCCGGGGCCTGGCGGAAATGGTGCGCCTGGGGACGCGTCTGGGCGCCAACCCCATGACCCTGGCCGGGCTGGCCGGCCTGGGAGACCTGGTCCTCACCTGCACCAGCCGCCAGAGCCGCAACTTCCAGGTGGGTCTGAAGCTGGGCCTTGGGCAAACCATCGCCCAGATCCTGGAGGGCATGGCCATGGTGGCCGAAGGCGTGAAGACCTCCCAGGCGGTGCACCTGCTGGCCCGGGACCTGGGAGTGGATATGCCCCTGGTGGACGCGGTCTTTCACATCCTTTACGAGGGCCTGCATCCCCGGGAGGCCGTCCGGAACCTGATGTCCCGGGATCTCAAGGATGAGCTGGAGGCCATGACGGATACCTGGTGACCCGAAGTTTTTAAAGGTCGATCGAGGAAAACAGGACTATGGACGACCATACCGTAAAAAAATTCGAAACTCTGGACACCCGCATCGCCTCTCTGGGGGAGGCGAAAATCGACTCGGTCATCCGGAAGGTGCCCATGTTCAACCGCCAGGGTGAGCTGGTGGAGAAAAAATTCGTCGACGACTCGGACCACATCCTGGTTTACGACAGCCTGGACTATCTGGCCCAACTGAAACCCGGTGAGGAGCCGCTGACCTTCGAGTTGGCCGGTCCCCGCAGCAAAATCTTTTTTGACCCCTCCAAGCTCCATTGCGCCATCGTCACCTGCGGCGGCCTGTGCCCGGGCATCAACGACGTCATCCGGGCCGTCGTCCTGGAACTCCACTACCTCTATCACGTGCGCCACATTTACGGCGTGCGCTACGGTCTGCAGGGCTTCATTCCCCGCTTCGGGCATGATCTGGTGGAGCTGACCCCGAAATTTGTGGCGGACATCCACACCTTTGGAGGAACCATCCTGTCCTCCTCCCGGGGGCCCCAGGACCCGGAAGACATCGTGGACGCCCTGGACCGCCTGCACATCCAGATCCTCTTCATGGTGGGCGGCGACGGCACGCTCCGGGCTTCCCACGCCATCTGCGAAGAGATCAGCCGGCGGCAGCTCAAGATCGCCGTGGTGGTGGTGCCCAAGACCATCGACAACGACATCCCCTTCGTGTCCCGCTCCTTCGGCTTCGACACCGCGGTGGAGATGGCCACCCAGGCCATCCAGACGGCCCACACCGAGGCCCTGGGGGCCCCCAACGGCATCGGCCTGGTGAAGCTCATGGGCCGCTATTCAGGCTTCATCACCTGCCATGCGGCCCTGGCGCTCCGGGACGTCAATTTCGTGCTCATTCCCGAGGCGGACTTCGACATCGACGGGGATTACGGCCTGCTGGATCGCCTGGAGGCCCGTCTCAAAAGCCGGGGCCACGCCGTCATCCTGGTGGCGGAAGGGGCGGGCCAGAAGTATTTCAAAAAGGAGGACCTTCCCAAAGACCCCTCGGGCAACGTCAAGCCCGGAGACATCGGCGTCTACCTGGCGGACCGGATCAAAGAGCATTTCCACCAGCGCCAGATGGAGATCAATCTCAAATACATCGACCCCAGCTACCTGGTGCGGGGCATGCCGGCCAACACCAGCGACCGGGTGTACTGCGGCTTTCTGGGCCAATACGCGGTGCACGCCGCCATGGCCGGCAAGACCGCCATGCTGGTGAGCCGCTGGCACGGTCACTACGTGCACGTGCCGGCGCAACTGGCCGTGGGCCGGCACAAGGAGGTGGACCTGGATTCGCCCCTGTGGCGCAGCGTGCTGGAATCCACCGGCCAGCCGCCCCTGAAGAATCCATGAGCGGGCCTGGGTCGCCGCCGGTGTTCGCCTGCCGCCGTTGCGGCGACTGCTGCCGCGGTGCGGGCGGCATCCTGGTGAACGCGGCGGAACTGGCGGCCCTGGCCCAATACCTGGGCCTGAGCGAGGCGGAGTGCCGCCGCCGCTACCTGGTGGAAACGGCCATGGGTCTCCAGGTGGCGGCGCCCCAGGGGGTGTGCGTTTTCCTTGCGGAACAGCTCTGCCGGGTGCACCCGGTCAAGCCCCGCATCTGCCGGGAGTGGCCGTTTCTGACGGCCCTGCTGGCCCACGCCGACGAGTTTGACCAGGCCAAAGGGGCCTGCCCCGGCATCGATCCTGCCTGCCCGCATGAGGCGTTCGTGGAGGCCGCGGGGGGGAAAGGGGCATTGGCGCTAACTTAAGCAAGCAGTGGGTATGCCAAGGGTAACCTGTTGTACAGTCAAGAGAAATCCCCCCTTACCCCCCCTTTGCCAAAGGGGGGAATGAGCAGTCGGTGACCCGAAGTCCCCCTTTGGAAAAGGGGGATTTAGGGGGATTTTAAGTAAAATCGGTATGTTATGATGTAAA
>VGSQ01000055.1 GCA_016874975.1 Deltaproteobacteria bacterium | reverse complement strand
ACCGACTGCTCATTCCCCCCTTTGGCAAAGGGGGGTAAGGGGGGATTTATCTTGACTGTTCAACAGGTTACCCTTGGCATACCCACTGCTTGCTTAAGTTAGCGCCAATGCCCCTACACCTCCACCCCGTTAGCCCCCCGGTTCCCAAGTTAAACTCGGGAACCGGGGTGGTCAATCAACCCTCGTTCCCAAGCCCCCGCCCTGAAAGTTCTTGGTGGCGCCGGCATCTTGCCGGTGCGGCGCAACGGCTGGAAGCCTGTGCCGCCAAAGACAAAGACGGAAGGCAGGGACGCCCGCCCCACCGCCCTTTACATGTGTTAAGGGTGGGCCAACGGCCCTTGCGCGACTGCTTCGAAAAGTTTTTTGTAGGGTGCGCACTGCGCACCGTAAGGATGCTTAACTTTTCATAATTTATGGGTGAGCCAAAGGCTCATGAGTAACTGCTATGAAAAGTTCCTTATCCCCCTCTCCCCCGGCGGGGGAGAGGGCCGGGGTGAGGGGGAGAACTGTTCATGCTTTGCGGGTGAGCCCAAGGCTCATGAGTAACTGCCCTGAAGAGTCGTTCCGTAGGGGGCGTCTCACGCACCATGGCCGGGGCTGGCGGCGGGCGGAGCACGCCACGGCCCTGTCCCGGCCCGCCTGCTCTGGGTGAAGGTGCGCGGAGACCACCCGGGGCCCGCCGGTTTTGCCTTGACAACTTAGTGAAACTAATAATAATGAAACATGTGTTAGAGCCTGCCGACATATCATGAGGCATATCACCCGCCGAAGCCATCCCCGGGCGGTGGCATCCGCAGAGGGGGATATGCCAGAGATGAGGTTGCGATGACAAGTCAACGTTCCGCCGAGGTGCATGTCCTGGAGTTCGGCTGCCAGGCGCCCTTGAAGTTCTATGAGCACTGCAGATCCTGCCCCCGTTTCGGGGATGACTGTGAGGACCTGGCCCTGGGGATTGAGATACTCAAAGGCAAGAAAAAACTGGCTTATGGCGGCGAAAGGGGAGACAACCTGGTGGCGGCCTCGACCTTCCGGTGCCTGGCCCCTCTTTACTACTTCGAAAAGACTCGCAGCGCCTGCGGCCACCAGGGACGTTGCCGGGAGGAAGGGCTGCTGCTGGCCCTCCTGACCGGCAAAAGGATTCTGGAATGTTCCGACCGACAGGTCATCTCCATAACAGCACGGAAACGGGCCCGGGCTGAGGCCGCAGGGACAGCCCAGGCGGCCCGGTCCACCAAGTAGCTTCCCCTCAATCCGGCATGAACCAGGCAGGGCTCCGGCCCTGCCTTTTGTTTTGGGGGCCGCCGCGCCCCGGCCGCGGACCGACGCTCCTTGGAAAGGTTTACGGAGGACACCCCCCCTCGGGTGTCCTGGTAAAGGCTAACAACCTGCGCTGCTAGCTTTCCAGCCTTTTGGAGAGACTCGGAGGCTTATTATCGACTTTATTGCTATAAAATCGCCAAAAACTCTGCGGGCGTGACGATACGAACCGTTTCGAAGGTTTGCAGCTCGGTCAGGTGATGGTCGCCGGAAATGAGGTAACGGACTCCACACTTGAGCGATTTCGTTGAGAATGAAGGGAGAGATGGTGTTGCGTATGAGCCTTTTCCTGGCCAATTCCAGGACAGCTTTGGGTTTGCCGCCGCAGTTGAGCCCAGATACCAAGACGTCGGTGTCAATCACGACCCTCAGCATTTATCTGCTCGGCGCGGTGTTCATCCACCAGTCTTTCCACGTCCACTTCGGTCAGGCCCTGTTCCCGGGCTTTCAGGCGTCCATAGCGGTATAGCCTCTGCCGCTTTTTGTCTTCGAGATAGAGGCGGCCGAAATTACCTTTGTCCAAGATCGCGGCGCCGGAAAAATTCTCCGACGCTTCACCCCTCCCCCTGCAAAATATTTTATGCGGCCGTGGTTTTTTGGTAATATTAGCTTAAGGTATGTGGGCCTTGGAGAATTTTTCCCTGGAGATCAGCACCACGGCCGGGACCGACATTCTGGATCTGACGGCCCTGGTGGAAGGTGAGGTGCGTCGGACCGGCGTCCTGCGGGGACTGCTCCACCTTTTCATTCCCGGCTCCACTGCGGCCCTCACCACCATCGAATATGAATCCGGGGTGGTCAACGACCTCCGCCGCGCCCTCGAGCGCCTCTTTCCCCGGGACCTCCCCTATGAGCACGACGCCCGCTGGGGCGACGGCAACGGCTACGCCCACGTGCGGGCCGCCTTCCTGAAGCCGGACCTGCACCTCCCCATCGCCGACGGACGGCCCCAGTTGGGGACCTGGCAGCAGATCGTGCTGGTGGACTTCGACAACCGCCCCCGCCGCCGGCGCATCCTGGGGCAGGTCATGGGCCTGGCCGCCCCCCAGGGCTGAGCCGGGTCGAGCGGACGCCCCATGCCCACCCACCAACTCACCTTTCCCGACAACGCCCTGGCCCAGGCCCTCTTCGGCGAGCAGGGGGGGAACCTGCGCCTCATCGGCCGCAACCTCAAGGTGAAGCTCAACGCCCGGGGCAACCAGGTGCACCTGGAAGGGGCCCCCGACGCCCTCAGCCTGGCCGGCCGGGTGCTCACCGAACTGTACGCCGTCATGGAAGCCGGCTATGCCGTGGCCCCCCAGGACGTCCAGTATGCCGTGCGCATTCTCCAGGAAAACGGCGCCACTTCGCTGAAGGAACTCTTTCTGGACACCGTCTTCATCTCCGCCATGAAACGGCGCATCACCCCCAAGAGCCTCAACCAGAAGCGCTACATCGAGGCCATCCGCACCCACGACGTGGTCTTCGGCATCGGCCCCGCGGGCACCGGCAAGACCTATCTGGCCATGGCCATGGCGGTGGCCGCCCTCATAAACCACGAATACATCCGCATCGTCCTGGCCCGCCCGGCGGTGGAGGCCGGCGAGAAGCTGGGCTTCCTGCCCGGCGACCTCTATGAAAAAGTGAATCCGTACCTCAGGCCGCTCTACGACGCCCTGCACGACATGATGGATTTCGAGAAGGCCACCCGCCTGGTGCAGCGGGGGGTCATCGAGGTGGCGCCCCTGGCCTTTATGCGGGGCCGCACCCTCAACGACTCCTTCGTCATCCTGGACGAAGCCCAGAACACCACCTCCGAACAGATGCTCATGTTCCTCACCCGCCTGGGCTTCGGGGCCAAGGCGGTCATCACCGGCGACATCACCCAGGTGGACCTGCCCGCCGGGGTGACCTCCGGGCTCATCGAGGCCCGGCAATTGCTGGCCGCAGTGGACGGCATCGCCATGGTGCATTTCACCGACCGGGACGTGGTGCGCCATCCCCTGGTGCAGGATATCATCCGGGCCTATGAAGGCCGGCGGGGCCGTCAGGTCAAACCGGAGCGGGGCGGCAAAGATGCCTGAACGGGAAACTCAGGAAAAAGTGGGCCACATCTTCGGCCGGGGCCGTTCCTGGCGCAGCCGCCTGGGACGCTCCCTGTCCCGCAAACCCGGCCTCAAACCGCGGCTGGAGCGGGCCGCCCGTCTCCTTCTGCTCCTGCTGGTGAGCCTGGCGGTGGCTTTTCTGCTCAGCCCCCCGCACCAGAAGCCCAGCGGCAAACAGCAGGAAGGCAGCCTGGCCCGGGAGACCGTGCGGGCTGTGGGCGACTTTCTGGTGGAGGACGTGGAGACCACCTCCCTGCGCCGCAAGGAGGCCCTGGAGCAGGTCCCCCACGTCTTTGATCTGGATGAAACCGCCTTCACCAAGATGGAAGAGCGCCTCCATCGCGCCCTGGAATTCATCCGCCAGCACCAGCAGGTGCTGATGCAGCCGAGCCTGTCCGTCGACGGCGGGAAGCAGGCCGCAGCCCCTCCCCGTCCGGCCGCGATTCACAAAAACCTGATCGCCCACAAGCCCGAATTCGACAACCTCCTGGGCGTTTCCCTCCCCTCCCCCATTTTCTACCTCCTGGCCAAGGCCGAATTTTCTCCCACCCTGGAGGCCTTGACCGTCCAGATCCTCAGGCAATTTTACCAACAGGGGGTGATCACCGGCCGCACCCTGCCCCAGCCGGAGCCCAAGACCATCCTGTTGCGCCGTCTGCCGTCCCGCCAGGAGCAGGTCCTCACGCCCCCCTACCCCTTCCTGGAGGTGGAGGACATCCGCAAGCCCGTGGCCAGCTATTGCCGGGAGGTGGCCGCGGATTTCACCCCCGCCGATCGTTGGCTGGTCTGCGACGTGGTGCAATACCTGCTCTCCCCCAATGTCACCTTTAATCTGGCCGAGACCCAGGAGCGGCAGCAGACCCTGCTCAGCAACATCAAGCCCACTTATTTTTCGGTGAAGAAGCGGGAGCTCATCGTTCAGGAAGGGGAGCGCCTCACCCCGGTGCACGTGGCCAAACTCAAGGCCCATGCGCTCATCTATCCCGCCAACCGGGGCTTCATCATCTTTTTGGGCACTTTCCTCAGCCTGGCCCTGGTGTTGGGGCTGTCCTATCACCTGGCCAGGACGGCTATCAAGACCTTCTCCACCAGGCTGCGGGACCTGACCTGTCTGGCGGTGCTGCTCCTCACCGGGGCCTATCTCACCACTGCCTTTCTGGGCCTGGGGGACATCATCTCCCGCACCCGCCCGGAGCTGGGCCACAATCTCCTGTACGCCCTGCCCCTGGCTCTGTGCCCCACCCTGGGCGCCCTCTTTTTGGGGCTGGAAACCGGCGTCCTCATGTCCTTCCTCACCGCCACTCTGGGGGCCCTGCTTCTGGAAAAGCCCTTCCCCTTCTTTCTCTACTTCCTGAGCGCCGGACTCATGGGGGTCTGGGGAGTGCGTCGCTACCGCCGGCGGGGGGCCCTCATCCATGTCGGGCTGACCATCGCCCTGGTCAATGTGGTCATGCTGGCCGCCTTTAAATTCATGGAGTATCCTTTCACCTTCCGGGACCTCTTCATCGGCCAGGCCTTCGCCCTCACCGGCGGCCTGCTCACCGGCATCCTCACCCAGGGCCTCAGCCCCGCCATTGAGGCCGGCTTCGGCTACACCTCCGACCTCCGCCTGCTGGAATTGCTCAATCTGGACCAGCCCATCCTGCGGGAGCTGATGCTCATTGCCCCGGGCACCTACCACCATTCCCTGGTGGTGGGGCAGATGGTGGAGGCCACGGCCGAAGTCATCGGCGCCAACCCCCTGTTGGCCAAAGCCGCGGCCTACTATCACGACGTGGGCAAGATCAGGAAGCCCGCCTACTTCGTGGAAAACCAGTTGGGCGAGGAAAACAAGCACGAAAAGCTGGCCCCTTCCATGAGCAGCCTCATCCTCATCGCCCACGTCAAAGACGGCGTGGAACTGGCCCGCCAGCATCGGCTGGGGGACCAGCTGGCGGACATCATCCAGCAGCACCACGGCGCCTGTCTCATCAGCTATTTTTATAACAAGGCCAAGTCCCAGGCCGCCAACCCCCAGACGGTGAATATCGACGACTACCGCTACCCCGGACCCCGGCCCCAGACCAAGGAGGCGGGCCTGGTGCTGCTGGCCGACCAGGTGGAGGCCGCCTCCCGCACCCTGGTGGACCCCACCCCGGCCCGCATCCAGGGCCTGGTGCAGAAGCTCATCAACAATGTCTTCGCCGACGGGCAACTGGACGAGTGCGACCTCACCCTGCGGGAACTCCACCTCATCGCCAAGAGCTTCAACAAGATTCTGAGCGGCATCTTCCACCAGCGCGTCCACTACCCCCAGCCGGCCGAAAAGACCCGAGCCCATGAGGATCTGGATAAACAACCGACAAAGAAAAGTCAGGCTAAGTCTGGAGAAAATCAGGGAAAAAGCCGGGAAGATCTTAAGCGCCTTGGGATGCCCTGAGGCCGAACTGAGCCTGACCCTGGTGGGCGACCGGGCCATGAGCCGGCTCAACCGGGAGACCTTCGGGAAAGCCGGCCCCACCAACGTGATCGCCTTCCCGGTGGACTGGGGGGAGGGGGCGAAGAGCCCGGCCGGGGCCGGTGACCCGTCCTCCGCGCCTCCCCCTTTCATGCTGGGGGAAGTGGTCATCTCCGTGGAAACCACGGTGCGTCAGGCCCGACAGACGGACTGGCCCTGGGAGGAACTCCTCGACTTTTACCTGATCCACGGGATACTGCACCTCATGGGCTATGACCACCGGACCCCCGCAGACGAGGCCCGCATGGAGGCCGAAACCTGGGAACTGATGAAGGTCGTGGAGGAAGGGGCCTGACCGGGGGTAGGGCGGCCCTTGCTGCCCGCTGCCCACCGCCGACCCGGCCCCGAGGCTCGGCGAGGGGGCGCACCGCGCCCCATGGAAAAGGTCGGCATCCTGAGAGCGTTTTCCAAACTGCCGGCCCTTTCCGGGACAAAGGGAGAATTTCGCAGCAACCTTGATGGCATCATAATAAGTCAAACAGGCCGTGCCATCCCCAAAAGGTGGCACTCGCTGCAATTGATAACTGATTGATTTGCCACATTATCCCCCTCTCCCCCTTGGGGGAGAGGGCTGGGGTGAGGGGGAATTTTTCAGGCTTTGCGGGTGAGCCCCAGGCTCATGCGTAACTGTCGTGAAAAGGCTGTCGTAGCGGATAGGGCCAGGGTCATAGACTCCTGCCCCCTCCTCCACTCCTTTATGGGGGTCTTCGGCTTGGGTCAGTCTGGAATGAAAGGCTCGTCTGCCCCAGGTCACAATAACTGGGGAGGGGAGTGGTTGCCACCACCGGCCCCTCCTCAGTTGTTTCCTGTCCTGATGATGTCTGTTGGTTACCGGCAATCCCGGCAGACCAGGAAGGTCTCCACCGGGTCGCCGGTGAGACGGGACCAGTGCTCCAGTTGGGCCTTGGGGGCGATGTAGGTGCCGCAGACAGTGCAGGCCTGCAGTTCAAAGTCCCGGCCCCAGATGGTGCGCACCCCGTCCTTTTCGGTGTAGGGGATGACGCCGGTGGGGCAGATGAAGGCGCAGGAGCCGCAGCCGATGCAGGCCTCCGAGGCCTCTTTAAAGGGCGTGGCCACTTCCTTGTCCGGGCTGCGGTGGGTCATGCCGATGGCGGAGACGCCGACGATCTCCCGGCAGGCGCGCACGCACAGCCCGCAAAGGATGCAGAGTTCTCCGGGGTCCTCCACGTGGAACCGGGTGTCGTAGACCCCGTGCTGGGCCGCCAGGTCCCGGATGATCCCGGCCTGGGGGGCCCGGGCCAACAGCAGTTCCAAGACGATGCGCCGGGCCTGGAGCACCCGTTCGCTGTGGGTGGCCACCTTGAGGCCGGACTCCACCGGGTAGGTGCAGGAGTTGACCAGCCGGGTGCGGGGCTCCTCCCCGATCTCCACCACGCACAAACGGCACTGCCCTTCCGCGGGCAGGTCCGGATGATAGCACAGGGTGGGCACGTCGAAGCCGTGTTGCCGGAGCGCCTGGAGCACCGTGAATTCCACCGGCGCCCGGACGAAGACGCCGTTGATATGCAGGCCCACTTCCTCGATGGTGGGTTGTCTCACCTGGTCGGCAAGCATACGCCTGGGCATAAATTTACTCCCTTCTCACCGCGTCGAACTGGCAGGATTCAAAGCACAGTCCGCACTTGATGCACAGCTCCTGGTCGATCTCCTGGGCCTCTTTCTTCTTGCCGCTGATGGCCGCCACCGGGCATTCCCGCACGCAGGCCAGGCAGCCGGTGCAGGTTTCCGGATCAACGGTGTAGGTCAGCAGCGGCCGGCAGACCAGGGCCGGGCACTTTTTATCCCGGATGTGGGCCTCGTATTCGTGGCGGAAATATTTCAGGGTGGAGAGCACCGGATTGACCGCGCTCTGCCCCAGGCCGCAGATGGAGGCCCCGGCCATGGCCTGGCAGAGTTCCTCCATGAGGTCCAGGTGGGCTTCCTCGCCCCGGCCCTGGGTGATCTCCTCGTAGAAATGCTTGAGCTGCTTCAGGCCTTCCCGGCAGGGGGTGCACTTGCCGCAGGATTCATCATAGAGGAAGCCGATGAAATAGCGGGACACGTCCACCATGCAACTGGTGTCGTCCATGACGATCATGCCGCCCGAGCCCATGATGGAGCCCACCTGCTGGAGGCTGTCGTAGTCCACGGGCAGGTCCAGGAACTGGGCGGGAATGCAGCCCCCCGAGGGGCCGCCAGTCTGCACCGCCTTGAAGGGGCGGCCGTCAGGGATGCCGCCCCCCAGATCGTAGATGATCTGCCGGAGCGTGGTGCCCATGGGCACTTCCACCAGGCCGGTGTGGTTCACTGAGCCCACCAGGGAGAAGACCTTGGTGCCTTTGCTGTTCTCCGTCCCCATGGCCGCGTACCACTGGGGCCCCATGTTGATGATTTCCGGGATGTTGGCCCAGGTCTCCACGTTGTTGATGATGGTGGGCAGACCGAAAAGCCCGGCCTGGGCGGGGTAAGGCGGACGGGGCTGGGGCTCGCCGATATGCCCCTCGATGGAGGAGATCAGCGCGGTCTCCTCGCCGCAGACGAAGGCGCCGGACCCCTGGGCGATTTTGATGTCAAAGTTGAAACCGGAGCGCAGGATGTTGGCGCCCAGGAAGCCCGCCTCCCGGGCCTGTTCGATGGCCAGCCGGAGGCGCTTCACCGCCAGGGGGTATTCATGGCGCACGTAAATGTAGCCCTGTCGGGCGCCGATGGCATAGCCTCCGACGATCATGCCTTCGATGACCGAGTGCGGATCGCCTTCCATCACCGCCCGGTCCATGAAGGCGCCCGGGTCCCCTTCGTCGCCGTTGGAGATGATGAATCTGACGTCGCCTTCGGCTTCCCTGCAGATGCGCCACTTGCGGCCGGTTAAAAACCCGGCGCCGCCTCGCCCCCTGAGGCCCGACTGCTCCACCGCGTCGATGACGTCGTCCGGGGTCATCTTGAACAACACCTTGCGCAGGGTGCGGTAGCCGCCCACCGCCAGGTAGTCGTCCAGGCTCTCGGGGTCGATGAGGTCCAGCTTGCGGAGCACCAGGGGCTGCTGGGCCTGGTAGAAGGGCAGATCCGCCTTGCACGGGCAGAGCGCGCCGCTGGTGGGATCGCGCTGCATCAGGCGCTCCACCGGCTGGCCGTTCACCAGGGTGGCCTCCACGATCTCCGGCACGTCGGCCAGGGTCACCCGTTCGTAGGCAATTTCCCGGGGCCGGATGAGGACCCGCACTCCATGCGCGCACAGGCCGTGGCAACCGGTGGCCTTGAGGGCCACTTTGCCGTCCAGGCCTTTCTCCGCCAGGGCCTCTTGGAAGGCTTGGGCCAATTCTTCGCTCCCCAGGGGGAGACAACCCGGCCCGGCACAGACCAGCACCTGGAGCTGGTTGGGATCGAGTCTGGCCTTGAGCTGGCGCCGGTACTCCGTCAGATGGTCAACGGACTCAAATCTGGGCATGGCTGGTTCTCGTGTTGGGATGAAAGTGGTTTGCGGGGAGAGGGCCAGGGAGGCGCCCTCCCTGCCCTCCCCCCCCACCCTCCTCCCAACCCGCTTAAGGGGTTTTGCATGAACCCTGATTAACTCTTTCAGGGGTTGGGGGAGGGAGTTTGAGGGAGGGGGCAGGGGCAATGGGCCCCTGAGCCGCTCCCTCAAGCTTTATTTCTTAGCCTCATTTCTGATACGGCTTCAACACCTTGGGCACCTTGTCCACGGTCACCCGGGCGAAATATTTATCGCCGATCATCATCACCGGGGCCTGGGCGCAGGACCCCAGGCAGCCCACCGTCTCCAGGGAGAACTGGCCGTCCTTGGAGGTGTAGCCCAACTCGCAGCCGATGCGGCTGGAGACGGAGTCCACCAGGCGGGGGCCGCCCTTGAGGTGGCAGGTGGTGCCCAGGCAGACCTTGACCTGGTGCTTGCCCTTGGGGAGCAGGCTGAACATCTTGTAGAAGGTGGCCACGCCGAAAACCTGGGTCAGAGGCAGGTTGAGGCGCCGGGACACCACCTTGAGCTCATCCTTGGGCAGATGGTTGTACTCGTCCTGGATGTCCTGGAGGACGGGGATCAAATCCGCCGGGTCGCCCTCGTAGCGGGAGAGGATCTGGGCGATTCTGGTCTCGTCCATCAGGCCACCTCCTGTTCCGGCTCCGGGGTGAAGGGCACGGTGGCGAACTCCCCGTAAGGCTGGCGGCATTTTTCCAGCAAAAGCTCATAGCGGGCCCGGATCATGCGCTGGATGAAATCCAGCTCCGGCTCCCGCAGGTGACGGAAGCGCCCCTGGGGCTTCAGGTAGTCCTTGACCGGCCTCAGTCTGGGCGCCTCTACGGTGAGGTGATAGCGGCCGTGCTCCACCTCGTACAGGGGAAAGACCGCGGTCTCCACCGCCAGACGGCCCAGGCGCACGGACAGGTCCGTGGCCGAGCGCCAGCCCGTGGGGCACACGCTCAGCACGTGGATATAAGCCGGCCCCGGCATCTCGATGGCCTTTTTCACCTTGAAGTAGAGGTCGAAGGGATAGCTGGGGCAGGCCGTGGCCACGTAGGGAATGTTGTGGGCCACGGCGATGGCCACCATGTCCTTCTTCCAGGTGGACTGGCCGATGCTCTCCTTGCCCGGCGGCGAGGTGGTGGTCATGGCCCCGAAGGGCGTGGAACTGGAGCGCTGGATGCCCGTGTTCATGTAGGCTTCGTTGTCCCAACAGATGTAGGTGAAGTTGTGGCCCCGCTCCATGGCGCCGCTCAGGGCCTGGAGGCCGATGTCGCTGGTGCCGCCGTCGCCGCCCATGGCCACCACCTTGGGGGGCGCCCCGGCCAGCTTGCCTTTGCGGGCCAGGATTTTCAGGGCGGCGTCGATGCCCGAGGCCACGGCTGCGGTGTTCTCAAAGGCCACGTGAATCCAGGGGTGCATCCAGGCGGTCTGGGGCAGGCCCGAAGAGACGATCTCCATGCAGCCGGTAGCGTGGGCGATGATGGCGTCCTTGCCGATGGCCTTGCAGACCCAGCGCACCGCCAGGGCCTCGCCGCAGCCCTGGCAGGAGCGGTGCCCTGAGGTGAAGAACTCCTCCCGGGGCATGAGCCGGGAGGCGTAGGTGTCGTATTTCTGAGATTGGGCGTAACCGAACTTTTCCATCAGCCTCTCACTCCGTAGAGGTGGAATTCCTGGGTGGGCCCGGTCGTGACCTCTTCCCGGGCCTTGGCGACGATATCCTTGAAGGCCTCGGGCGGCACGTCCCGTCCCCCCAGGCCGATGATATAGCCGATAATGTCGGGCCGTTGGGCCTGGGTATAGAAGGCGCTGCGCACTTCCGCCAGGACCGGCGGCGCCGCGCCCCCCGGGCTGAGGGCCCGGTCGCAGACGATGAGCAGCTTGGCGTCCCCCACCGCCGCCCGCAGGGCCGCAAAGGGGAAGGGACGCCACTGGCGCAGGCTGATGAGCCCCACCGGCAGCCCCGCCTCCCGCATCTCTTCCACGGCGATTTCCGCCACTTCCGTCAGGGTCCCCATGGTGAGGAGCAGAATCTCCGCGCCCTCGGTGAGGTGGCGCTCCACCGGATAATACTGCCGGCCGGTGAGCTGGCCCCACTCGTCCCAAACCTCCTGGATGCGGCCCGCGGCGTTGGTCAGGGTCACCTGGTGCTTCATCTTCACCTCGGTGTAAATCTCGGGCATGGCAAAGGCGCCCATGGTCACCGGGGCCTTGGGGTTCAGGACGTGCCGGGGCGAATAGGGCGGCAGAAACTGGTCCACCAACTCCTGGTCCGGCATCTCCAGGGCCTCCACCACGTGGGAGAGGATGAAACCGTCCAGATTGACGATCATGGGCAGCAGCACCGAAGGGGTTTCGGCGATTTTGAAGGCCATGACGGTGTGGTCGAAGGCCTCCTGGCCGTTCTTGACGAAGACCTGCAGCCAGCCGATGTCCCGGGCCGCCATGATGTCGCTGTGGTCGTTCCAGATGCTCAAAGGTCCGGACAGAGCCCGGTTGGCCACCGTCATGACGATGGGGAAGCGCATGGCGCCGGCGATGAAGAGGATCTCGAACATCAGGGCCAGCCCCTGGGAGCTGGTGGCCGTGTAGGTGCGGGCCCCCGCCGCGGACATGCCGATGCAGGCGCTCATGGCCGAGTGCTCCGACTCCACGTTGATGAATTCGGCTTCCAACTGGCCGTCGGCCACTAGGCTGGAAAGATGTTCGACGATGTGCGTCTGGGGGGTGATGGGGTAGGCGGCGATGGCTTCGGCCCGGGCCAACTGCACCGCATGGCTCACCGCAATGGAAACCTCCATGCCCTCCCGATGGAATCTGGCGGGTTTGGTCTTGGCTTTGGCCATCACTCCTCCTCGGGCACCATGCTGATGCAGCCGGTGACGCACTCTTTGGCGCAGATGCCGCAGCCCTTGCAGTAGTTGGGGTCCATGTCGAAATAGCCGCCCGGCTCTTCGATGATGGCGGGTTCGGGACAGACGGTCCAGCAGACGCCGCAGCGGATGCAGCGGCTCTTGGTCCATACCGGGTGCTGGGAGCGCCAGTCGCCGGTGCGGTAAGCCCGGGCGCTGCCCGGCTCCCGCAGCAGCCCGCCCAGCTCCACTTCCTGCCAGGTGGTTTGCTCCAGGGGCTTGCTCACGGCTGGGCCTCCTCTAAATGCGTTTTCTCGTAAGCCGCCTTGAGGGCGTTGAAGTTCTTGGACGCCAGGGGACCGAAGCGCTCCTGCAAGGGCTTGGTCATGGCCTCCAGCGGCACCACCCCCGTGGCCTTGAGGAGCGCCCCCAGCATGGTGGTGTTGGTGATGGGCACCCCCAGCACCTCCTTGGCGATGGTGTTGGCGTCCACCAGGGCCAGGCGGTGCTTGAAGCCGTATTCCTGCCGCACCTCGGCCGGGGATTTGTGGGTGTTGAGCACGATGGTGCCCTCCGGCTTCAGGTCCGCCGCGGGCTTCTGGATGCGGATCAGGCTGGGGTCCAGGATGAGGATGACGTCGGGGCTGGCGATCTTGCAGCGCAGCCGGATGTGATGGTCGTTGATGCGCAGAAACGCCATCACCGGCGCCCCCCGGCGCTCCGGCCCGAAGCTGGGGAAGCCCTGGGCGAACTTGCCTTCGCCGATGGCGGCCAGGGCCAGGAGCTCCACCGAAGTGACGGCGCCCTGCCCCCCGCGGCCATGAAAGCGGATTTCGAGCATATTGATTTCCTTTTCCGTGGTTGGCGCCTACATCCCGGCTACCAATTCACCTTACCTGCAAGTGCTCCCGAATGGCCTCTCGAACCAAGGCGGCCAGAAGCACAGCATCTTCTGCTTCCCTAAAGGTCATGTTGGGTGTGTCGCCGGGATAGCGCACTTCCACCCCATAAGGATTCAAAGCAGTGGCAGCTTCCAGAGAGCCCGCCAGCGATTGATCGATGAAGCCCACTAATTCCAGGAGCTTGGAAAGATCATGGGTTTTGGGAAATTCCTACTGGTGATGCACAAGAAAAGCTTTTAAATATTTTTCTGTTGCCTGTTGAGCATGAAAGCAAATGGTGCCCCAAAAAGTCGTACCGCTCGACAACAGATGGGAGGAAACGGCAAAATCCTCTTCAGCCCTGGCCAGCCATTGTCTGACTATTTCTGATCTTACCTCTTCAGGCGACCTCATAAATGACCTTCCCATACTTATGGGCCGGATAGGCCAGGCCGCCGATAATATTCTTGGTCTCTTCAAACCGCTCCTGCCCCATGACCAGGACGTCCATGGGGAACCCCAGGCCCTTCAAGGCCCGGCGCAGGCGCACGCTTTCTTCCCGGGGGTTTTGGGAATGCGCCGCCACCACCAGGAGATCGAGGTCGCTGTCCCGGGTCATTTTCCCCGCGGCGGCCGAACCGAACAGGATGATGCGCCGCGGCGCCGCGAGGGCCACAATGCGGCGGACAATCTCCTGGAGGATTTTCTCATCAATATCCACGTTCAGCGCCGCCCTGCCAGGCCAATCGGCCCGGCACGATGATGATACGCTTCCCCCCTACAACCCCAATTCCTTGGCCCACTTGGCCAGGGTCTGCAGGGCCTGGGCGCCCTGGGCCAGGAGCTCCACCGAAGTGACGGCCCCCTGCCCCCCGCGGCCATGAAAGCGGATTTCGAGCATGATTGCGACCCTCAATTAGTGGGAAGTTTTTTTGATTTTAATATCGATTTCTTTTTATTCAGAGATATCTAATTATATTTTAGCTAAATATTTTTATGGCCTTTTCTCAGTATAATTTGCATACCAATCTTTAAATTCTTCTTTGTTAACCAAATTATAAGAAATAAGGTTTCTAATTTCTTGTAAATGCTTCTCCATAGTATTAATTAATCCTTTTGACGCCTGGCAATAAAACACAAACATATCTTTAGGATAAAGCAAACAGCTATTCAAGCATCGCCCGCCACATGTTTCCTTGTATTCACATTTATTGCATTGCACATTTACCGTTTTACAAGTGTATCCTTCAAAAAACTTAATTCCTTTCTCTACATTGCCTATTTTGTATTTTTCTTTCCCTATCATCTCATCGCAAAGATAACATTCACCATCGCAGTCAATTACCACCAACCTTTCATTACAACCACAAGGAAAGTTATTGTATCTTTTGTTATTTATCAAATCATTAGCCATAGTCTGAATGGGGATTATTTTTAGTATGCTCCCTTTTCTAAGACTTGACATCCAGTATTTTCCCAAGTCTTCTAAGTCCTCGCAATAACCTTTTAGGAAAGCATCTGATTCCTCTTTTACGCAAGGGCCAGGTGAATTTTCAATTTGCCAATGGACAGCATCAAATATACCGGAATTTAATATATTTTCTATAGACTCCATCAAAGAATATTGAAACTTAGTATAATTACTTATGGGGACCGTCAATCTAGCAAGGATTATTTCCCGAAAATCTAACCTTATCTTTTCAAGATTTCTCATTATAAGAGAATAATTACCTTTTCCTTTATAATAATCATGTATTTCTGGAATACCATCAATAGAAATAAATAGTGCATTAATATTTTCTAATATAAAAGGATCAATTTTGTCAAGCAGGAGTCCGTTAGTGTGAATGATATAATCAATTTTCTTCTTATTAGTGCCAACTATGATTTTCTTTATCTCTTCCTGAGCCAATAATGGTTCTCCTCCATAGAATACGATACCATTTCTACCGTTCGCAGCATAATTATTTAATACGAAAGAACAAACTTTTTCTATTGTACTATTAGAAATGGTAACATCTCTCCCAATATTTATGCCACTACAATAAGAACATTTCAAATTGCATAATTTAGTAACAAAAAGATAATATTCCATAGCAGTATATTAGCCTTCTTCCTTGATTTGAACTTTAACCAATGGCTTAAGTAGATTATCTTTTATATCTACAAATGTAACGTAAGCTTGTCTTTTTTCTAACTTCAAAAAGGAATCTTCAAAACCGTATTCATAAATCTCATAATTTATATTTTGTCTATCTAAAATAGATTTTAACAACACAATATCATCTTCTGCCAATTGGTGAATTATTTTATTTCTTAATTGATTATAAAGCTCTCCGGTTTGAAAATGTTTTAAACTTTGAGATATGCACCAAATTCCCACTCCTCTTTTTCTAGCTCTGTCAAGAGCATCTGTTATTTTCGGCAAGACATTCTCTGACAATACTGACTTAAATTCATCTATTAATAAAAGATATTCCATTTGGTCTGTTTCTTCTAAATATAATATATTATCTAATAATTTAATCATAATACTGTCCCTATTTATGGAATTCTCTTCTTTAATATCAAAGCGACAAATTGATTTTTTGCTATTTATTAACGATATGTTTCCTTTTATAAACTCTCCGTTGTCAATCAGGGAATATTCCTTAAATTTCTCATCTCTCTCTACATCAATAATATATACACCCAACCCTTTTCTCTTTGATTCTTCTGCTATTATTTTTAATGTAGTAGTTTTTCCAGAACCAGGTATTCCACAAATAATCCCATGTCTATTAATTACATTCATATCAAGGCAAATATCCTTATCAATCATAGTTTCACTACCATACATTATAGGGTTACCAATCATAATGCATCCGTTATTAGATTCATATTTTTTATAAATTTTTTCGAATTCATGATATTTACCAATTGTTATCGGAATTTCAGATATTCTATCTTCAATTAAGACACTTAAGCAATTTATTTCTGTAGAATATTCATAAAAATCATCCATCCATCTCGTATATTCATTAAGGTTGTCGAATTCACATATAATTACATTTTGTGTATCAGTATAAGTTGTTTCTGGATCTCCTGTGTCCCCGTAACCATCAATAACTTTAACGAAAGTATAAGCTTCTAAAACTTTTTCCGAGATCTCCCTTTTTATAAGGAACTCTCTTATGTTAACTGGAGACCATACAATAATAATCACCCTAAATTTTTTCAGTTGTAAAAAATCATATATTATTTTATATCCAACCAAAATATTATTATTCTTAATATCAGATAAAAATTGTGGTGATACAGGCTTCCTATAATCTTTAAGATAAGTTTCAATCATTGCTAAATTTGATTGTTCCCTGAGTAAATCAAGCGAAACAGCATCTGAAATCAATTTTCTCCCTGCAAAAAATGATTTTAATTCTAAACACTGAATAATTTTCTTTGGTTTTACTGCAACTTTGATAAATAACTCGCTAATTTCAGAAAGAAATTTAGTTAGAAGACTTTCCTCCCCAGTATAAAAACAAGCAAAATCCTTTTCGCCAACACAACGATAAGATGTAATATTCTTTTTATATTTATTAAGTATTGATATTATTTCATTGTATAATCCTGCCTTAAATGCATCAATTAATATTAGATAATGACTACTCTTGGGGGGAATATTATTTAAGACATGTGTATTTATTAGAAATGTAAAATAATCAACAACTCTTCTTTCCATTAAATTGTCTGCTATTTCTTTATCTCTTTTTGATAATTCCAAATAAGGAACTCCCTTTATTAAAATATTTAGCACTTTTATCTCTTGTCTTTTAAGTTTTGAACCATTAAAATCCTGACTCATCCGGCTGTTCCTTCCTCTAAGGCCTTACAACCCCGCCTGTGTGGACCACTTCACGAACAGGTCGAAGGCTGGCCGGCCGGCCGCCATCTGCTTCCCTTTCTTGTCAAAAATGACCAGATGGGGGATGGACCTGAGTTTATACTGCTGGGCCAGGGGCGACTTCCAGTCGATGCCCTGGACATCCGGGCGGTTGATGTTGAGCTTCACCACCACCAGGTCCCGCTTTTTGTCCGCCATCTTCACCAGGATGGGGGCGATTTGCAGGCAGGGGCCGCAGTAGGGGCTCCAGAAGTCCAACAGGGTATACTGGCCTTTGGCCACCAGCTTTTTGACGTCGGTTTCCTGGCCTTCGCGGCCGACGTTGCCCTCCACCACCCGGCCCGCGGCCAGGCACGGGGTCTGGCTAAGACAGAAGATCGTCAACAGAACCGCGGACAGGCCGAACATCCGGCGCCTTCCGGTCATGCTTGCTCCTTGTGCATCAAGAGATGGTTGCCGGGCAAGGTCGGGTGGGGGAGAGGGAACGGGGCGGCGGCGGGAGATCCGAAACGGGAGCGGCCGACACAGGCGGAACCTGCCTGCCGGCGCCGTCCTCCCTGATTTTTCGCTACCCCGTCTTCCATAACTTGGGCACCGTTGACAGTTATTGTATAAATAATTCTGTTCAGGCAAAAGGATTTTTAAGTACGATGGACTCTTCCCGCCCCGGGCCCACGGAGACGATCTGGATGGGCACCCCGGCCAGTTCCTCCACCCGCTTCAGATAGTTTCGGCAATTGGCCGGCAAATCTTCAAGGCGGCGCGCCCCCCGGAGGTCCTCCGGCCAGCCGGGCAGCTCCTCGAACACGGCCCGGCAGCGGGTGAGCTCCGGCAGGGTGGCGGGCATGGTGTCCCGGCGGCGCCCGTCCACCTCGTAGGCCACGCAGAGCTTCACCGGGTTGAGGGTGGACAGCACGTCCAGCTTGGTGACGGCCATGCCGGTGAGGCCGTTCAGCCGCACCGCTTCCCTGACCACCACCAGGTCCAGCCAGCCGCAGCGCCGCCGCCGGCCGGTGGTGGAGCCGAACTCCACGCCGCACTCCACCAGATGGTCGCCGATCTTATCCAGGCACTCGGTGGGGAAGGGCCCGCCCCCCACCCGGGTGGTGTAGGCCTTGACGATGCCCAGGACCCGGTGCAGGGCCCCCGGACCGATGCCCGCGCCGGTGCAGGCCCCCCCGGCCACGGGGTTGGACGAGGTGACATATGGATAGGTGCCGTGGTCGATGTCCAGGTGGGTGCCCTGGGCCCCCTCAAACAGGAGATTGTGGCCGTCCTGCATGGCCTGGGCCAGCATGACGGAGACGTTGGCCACCAGGGGTTTGAGGCGCCGGCCCATCTCCAGATAGGGGGTGAGGATCTCCTCCGCGGTGAAGGGCTGGTCGCCCAGCAATTTCTCCAGGATAAAATTCTTTTCCGGCAGGACCTCGGCCAGTTTGGCCCGGAACGCGCCTTCGTCCACCAGATCGGCCATCCGGATGCCCCGCCGGCCCACCTTGTCTTCGTAGCAGGGGCCGATGCCCCGGCCGGTGGTGCCGATCTTGCCGTCGCCCTTGGCCCGCTCCCGGGCCAGGTCCAGGCGCCGGTGGTAGGGCATGATGACCTGGGTGCGTTCGCTGAGGCGCAGGTTGTGGGCGCCCACGGCAATGCCCCGGGCCTCCAGGCGGTCGATCTCCTGGAGGAAGACCTCCGGGTCCAGCACCACGCCGTTGCCGATGCAGCACATGGTGCCGGGGTGAAGGATGCCCGAGGGGATGAGATGAAAAATGAACTTTTGGCCCCCCACCACCAGGGTGTGGCCGGCGTTGTTGCCGCCTTGATAGCGGACCACCACCCGGGCCTGCTCGGTCAGCAGGTCCACGATCTTGCCCTTGCCCTCGTCACCCCACTGGGTGCCCACCACCACCACGTTCGGCAAACCGCTCCCTCCTTCGTGAAAAAACCACCCATTAGTTTAAAGAGAAAAACCACAAAACCCAAGGAAAAAATGGGAGACGACACGCCCGGCGGGGCGACGGGTGCGCGGGGGCGTCCCCTCGGCAAAACGACCGCCCCCGTCGGTGCAGCCCTCGTCCTCCCTTGACAAATAAGGGAGGAAATGTTTTATAAACTGTTTGTGATGAAAAAAGTTTGACCTGAGCCTGCCGCTCACCCCTAAACCCGGCAAAGCAATCCTGGTTGTCAGGAAAAATCGCGGAGCGGGTGGCGGAGACAGCCCCCTGGGGCTAGCTTCATGAGTGTGCGCGGTGCCGTGGTGATATTCGGGAAGAGGATGGAATTCCATGAAGCGAACCTTTCAGCCCAGCAAGTTGCGCCGCTCCCGGACGCACGGTTTTCTCACCCGTATGAGCACCCGGGCCGGCCGCAAGGTCCTGAAGCGCCGGCGGGCCAAGGGGCGCAAGCGCCTGTCGGCTTAAGGAAGGCAGGATTAGTACGGCGCCCCTCCGTGGCTGACCCTGACCCCGCCTCCGTCCTTCTCGCCTCCGGGAGCGCCGGTTTTCCCCCGTCGGCGCGGCTCCGGCGGCGGCGCGAATATATGGCGGCCCAAGCTCGGGGCAGACGCCTGTCCACCCCCCACTTCGGTCTCACGCTGGCCCCCCGTCCCGTGGGGTCGCCGCGGCTGGGGTTGGTGGTGAGCCGGCGTCTGGGGAAGGCGGTGCGGCGCAACCGGGTAAAGCGTCTCCTCCGGGAATATTTCCGCCGGCACCGGGCCCTGTTGCCCCCCGCGGACATCATCATCGTCGCCCGGAAGGGGGCCGCAGCCCTCTCCTACGGTGAGGTCCAGGCGGAATTGAACCGTCTGCTCCTCCCCCGGGCGCGGTCCGGAGAGGGTGAGAAGACCTGAACGGACAGCTTGGCCCCTGGTATCAGGAAAGGCGGGATGCGCTTCGCTTTCCCGCCCTACGGCCGCCGGCCGCTGCGGGGCGGCCTCCTGAGTCAGAATCGGCTTGAGACCAATAACGCTGATGCATGCCGGTATACAGATTGCCTTAGCCCTCATCCGGGCCTACCAGATGCTGGTTTCCCCTCTCTTTCCCAGCTGCTGCCGGTTTGTCCCCTCCTGTTCCCACTATGCCGGTGAGGCGCTCCGCCGCCATGGAATGAGACGCGGCCTGGTCTTGAGTCTGAAACGCCTGGCCCGGTGCCACCCCTTCCACCCTGGGGGGTGGGATCCGGTCCCCTGAGGAGTCGGTTATGGAAAAACGGGCTATTCTGGCCCTGGTGTTGAGTTTCCTGGTGTTCATAGTCTTCATCTATGTGGGCGACCTCGGACGCAAAAAGCCCCCACCCGAGGCCCA
>VGSQ01000054.1 GCA_016874975.1 Deltaproteobacteria bacterium | reverse complement strand
CCCCATCGGGGGAGAGGGAAGAAAGCAAAAACCGCCTCATTACCCCCTCTCCCCCCTCGACGGGGGGAGAGGGCTGGGGTGAGGGGGGTCAGAGAATACGTAATCGTACTTATGAAATTGTGCACTTAGCCTGGCGCACCAAGAGGCTCATTTCATTTGCAACAAATGTCCCTGTAGGGGCGGTTCGCCAACCGCCCCTACGTGACTATCCGATAAGGAGGTTGGTTATAGTTTAAAGGCAATGCTGTTCACTTAAAGCTTTTCATCTTGACAGGCAACATCCCTTAATCAGGAGAGGATGTAGCACAGCCGCCCCCGGCTGTTCATTTTAACAGAGCAGGCCTGGGCGCCTGCTCCACATGAAACAGGGGGTTGTCGCCAAAGTGAACAGAATTGAATTTAAAGGGAATACGGCATCCATAGGTCACGTCCCCGGCTCAACCGCAAAATCCCGCAATTTTTCTATGTGTCTGCGGTAAAGTTTCCACCTCCCGAAACCGACAAGGTAAAAAAGGCGAGAAGGCCAGTGCTGTCCGGTAGGGATTTTGCAGTTGCCTGTTTTTTCAGCCCCCTCCCCACGGCGGGAGGAGATTGGGGGAGGGGGGCGAATTAGGACCTCCTTGTCATAACTAGCGTTCATCCGAAAAGTCGTTTTATTCCCTCCCCCATCAAGGGGTAGGGAGCCTGAGACGAAGGCTATTACATGTCTGGAGGCCTTTTTGATATGCGCCTCCTTTTCTCTCAGGGCCGAAACATCAAAGCTGGAAGGCAATATCCTTGTCAGAGATGCCTGGTGAGCAAAAATCGTGCCGGACAGCACTGTGAGAAGGGATATGGGGGTGCCGTGGAGAAGGCGCCGGAGCCTACAAATCTGCCTGCTGGCACTGGCCTGGCTGACACTGGCGGGGGGTTGTCCGGGGCCGCCGTTCAATCTCCCGTTGGTGGGCGTCATCCAGTGGGACGGGGGGGCAAACTCCTTCCAAGAGAGACTCGCCGGCCTGTTGGAGGGGCTGAGGGAGGAGGGTTACCAGGACGGCCTCAATTTTAAGCTGGAGGTGGTGGACGCCCAACGGGATCGCTCCCGGGTGGCGGCCGCGGCCCGCCGGTGGGAAGAGCAGGGAGCCCGCCTGATCATCACGCTGGGGGTCGTCTCCACCCTGGTCACCCTGGAGATTACCCGGCAGGGCGCCGTTCCCATCGTCTATTCCATGATGGGGGCCCCCGCCTCCCTGGGACTTGCCTTGCCCGCCGAGAAAACCGACCTCCGCTTCACCGGCACCAGCGATGCGGTGCCCCCCGCAGAGCAGCTCCGCTTTCTGGTCAAGGCCAAGCCGTCTCTGCGTCATCTGGGCGTGCTCTACTGCTCGGTGACGCCCGAAGGAGAAGCGGCCGCGGCGGCGGTTGACCACGCCGCCCGGGCCATGGGACTGGCGGTTATCCGGAGGTTTGTCCCCGATGAGCGGGAATCGGGCCTGCTGGAGATTTTGGACGACCTTTTCCACCAACAGATCGACGCCCTGTTCATCCCTGCGGACCCCGTCCTGTCGTCCCCTCGAATCCTTCGATGCATCTGTGACCGGGCCTTGAAAGCCGGGGTGCCGGTGATGACCGCCTTTCAAGAAGGCGTCCGGGCGGGAGCCCTGATGGCCTATCACGGCGACAATGAAGAGACGGGGCGTCAGACCGGACGTCAGGCGGCCCTTCTCCTGGCCGGGTTCCGGGTCTGGACGGTGGCCCAGGAAACCCCGCGGATCAAGCGACTGACTTTGAACCTGCAGGTGGCCCAGGAGCTGCGCCTGCCCCTCTCCCGGGCACTGCTCAGCCGGGCCTACCACTTGTATCCCTGATACGAAAGGCGCGGCGGCGCAGCTGACGACCGATGCAGGGACACCCGGGGGCGGTTGTCCTACACATGCTTTTTGAAAATGTCCCCCATGGGCCAAAGGCCCGCCCGTAAAGCAGGAAAAATTCTCCCCCCTGGTTCCCTCTCACGGGGGGAGGGGGTGCGGGAAAGAGAGCCGGGGTCTGCGACCCTTGGCCCCCTCCCCCGCAGCAAAATTTTTTAAAACTGAGCGTTTCCTCCGGCTTGACTATGCCCATATTTCTCTTTAACAGCTTCAGACGGCGCCTGCTGGCATTGGGGGTTCTGGCCGGCTTCGTGCCCCTGCTCACCATTCTGGTGGGCATGGGGGTCTTTGCGGTCAGGCTCCAGCTTGACCTCAGGCAGTCGCTGGCCGACCTCCAAACCCGGGAAAGCAAGCGCCTGCAGGACCAGCACTTTGCCCTGGTGCAAGCCCTGGTGCGCCAAAAAACCCTGGACGTGGCTCAAGAGGTCTCCCGGTTTCTGCGGCGCCATGAAAAAAAGTCCTGGGCGGACCTGAAAAACCTCCCTGAGTTCCGGGAGACGGCCCTGCAGCCGGTGGGGGCTCTGGGAGAAACATTCCTGGTGGACGCCGGGACTCGCGCCATTATCCTGCACTCCCAGAAGGGCCGGGAAAACCTGCCGGTGGACCGATTTTTCCAGTTTTCCTCCCGGATCGAAGGGCAAAAGCCCGAGGCGACGGAACCCCGTCCGGCGGGGGCGGGGGGGGGAAAGAAACCCCGGGAGTCTTCCGGGCCGGACCTTCTGCCCGGCTTTCTGGCGCCGGTTCCGGCGCGGCTGCCCGGGGGGCTGCGGCTCATGGTGGGGGCCTGGGTCGACCCCGGCGAGGTGGAGCAGTTGGTGGCCCCCAGCCGGGCCGTCTTCAAGACCGCCATGAACCTGAGCGGCGCCTTGCTGGAGGTCCGCCTCAGCCAGTTCCGGCATCACCTGGTGTTGTTCCTGTTGGCTATCGGGCTCCTGGGGGTGGGGTCCGCCCTGGCCTTAGCCGGGAAACTCACCGGGGAGGTGGCGGAGCTGAGCCGGGCCGCTGAGGCTTACAACGCCGGAGACCTGGATTACCGGGTGCCCGGTCCCGCCAATGACGAACTGGGGCGCCTGGCCCGCACGCTGCACCGCATGGCGGCCGGCCTCAAGGAGAACACCGTTTCCCGGACCGAATGGGAAAACACCTTCGACGCCATCCCGGACCTCATCATGATTTTGGACGCGCAGCAGCGCGTTCTGCGCCTGAACCTGGCCTCCTGCACGGTCCTGGCTCTCACTCCGGAGCAGGCCGTGGGCCGCTTCTGCTACGAGCTGATGCACGGCGCCGACCACCCCCCGTTCTTTTGCCCCTTCGAGGAGAGCCTCCGGGAGGGCGTCCAGTGCCAGGTGGAGGTCAATCTGGAACTGGGCAGCCGGGAACGGGCCTTCCTGGTGACCGCCGACCCCTTGCGGGATCAGACCGGCAAGATTGTGGGTGCCGTCCACGTGGCCAGAGACATCACCATCTTAAAGGAAGCGCAGAAGGAGCTGGCCCAGACTTCCCACTTCCTCTCCCAGGTCATCACTTACGCTCCGCTGGCAGTGACCGCGGTGAACCGCCACGGACGCTTCACCCATGTCAACCCCCAGTGCTTCATCGAATACGGCTACCACCCGGAAGACCTCCTGGACCAGCATTTCACCGTGGTATACGCCGATCCGGAGGAGATGCGGCAGATATTGGAGGACCTGAGAGGGCAGGGTGAGGTGTTGGGGCGGCAAGTCCACCTCAAACATCGGCAGGGCCGCATCGTGCCCTCCCGGGTGTCCATTCGCAAGCTCTGGGCGGAAGACGGCACCCTCCTGGGCTCGGTGGCCATCAGCAACAACATCTCCGAAGAGATCGCCTACCGGGATCACCTGGCCCAGGTGCAGAAGCTGGAGGCCATCGCCACCCTGGGCGGAGGTTTGGCCCACAACTTCAACAATCTGCTCATGGTGATCATGGGCCTGACCGACCTGATGCGCACCAAAATCACCCCGGAGCACCCCTTCCATGGAGACCTCCTGGAGATCGAGCAGCAGATCCGGGCCGGGCGGGAGCTGACGAGGAATCTCCTCACCTTCTCCCGACGTCACACAGTGGAACGCCGGCCCGTCGACCTCAACGAGCTGGTGACCACCACCGCGGACATTTTTGCCCGCACCCGCCGGGAGGTCGTTCTGCTCAAGGACCTGGCCCCCGATCTGCCCCCGGTGGATGCGGACCCGGGACAGATCCAGCAGGTGCTCATGAATCTTCTCATCAATGCCTGGCAGGCCATGCCCCACGGGGGCGAAATTTTCATCCGGACGTTGTGGCTGCCGGAGGTCACCGGGCAGGATCCCGCCTGGGACCTCAAACCGGGCCCTCATGTGGCCTTCTGCGTCCAGGACCAGGGGGAGGGCATGGACGGCGAGACGGTGCGCCACCTGTTCGAACCCTTTTTCACCACCAAGGAGCCGGGCCAGGGCACCGGTCTGGGGCTGGCCACGGCCTACCGCATCATCAGAAACCACTCCGGCGCCATCCAGGTCTCCAGCGCCCGGGGTGAGGGCTCCAGCTTCACCATCTTCCTGCCGGTGAGCGAGGACCTGCCCCGGTGTGAGCCGGCCGCAACCACACCCATGGTGCCGGGAGAAGGGACCGTCCTCGTGGTGGACGACGAACCCATCCTGCGGCAGGTGGCGGGCAGGATGTTGCAGAAATTGGGCTACCGGGTGCTGGAAGCGGACAACGGAACCAACGCCCTCAAGCTCATGGAGGAACGGGGCCGGGAAATCAACCTGGTGCTGCTGGACCTGGTAATGCCCGGCCTGAGCGGCCTTCAGACCCTGAAACGCCTGAAGGCCATGCATCCCGACCTGCCCATCCTGATCTGCAGCGGTTGTGGCGAAGAAGGGGGGGACACCCCCTACCAAGGCGTGGAGTTCCTGCCCAAACCTTACCCCCTGGAGATGTTGTCCCAGAAACTGGCGGCGGCCCTCCGGAGAAGTGCGTTCGCGGGTCCGAAGCATCCTTAATTGCGGTGGCTGAAGTTGCCTGAATGAAGGAGCCGCAGGGTTTGCCGGGAAAATGGCTTGCAAGGGCCGGCCTTCGGCTTTCGGGCAGGAAAAGAAGGGGGAACAGCCGACCCCGGCGGTTTTGTCTGTCGTTACCTTTTTGAACAGCAACCGACCTGGTGGCCGCACAGCAACCCAGGGGCGATGAGCGCACCACCGGGGCGCCGGCGGTAATCGCGGCTGCGCCAGGAAAAGCTCATCAACCTCCCCCGTTCAGGCGACACCCAGGTAAGCGTCCTGAACCTGGGGATTTTTCCGGAGGTCGGCCGCCGTGCCGGACAGGGTGACTTCGCCCGTCTCCAGGATATAGCCCGGTGGGCCACTTCCAGGGCCAGGTGGGCGTTCTGCTCCACCAGCAGGACGGTGGCCCCGGCCCGGTTGAGGCGCAGGATGACCCGGAAGATCTCCCGCACCAACATGGGGGCCAGGCCCATGGAGGGCTCATCCAGTAACAGCAGGCGGGCCCGGCTCATGAGGGCCCGGCCCACAGCCAGCATCTGCTGCTCGCCGCCCGAGAGGGTGTTGCCGCACTGCTGGCGGCGCTGGGCCAGGCGGGGGAAGAGGGCGAAGACCTCCCCAGGTCCGCGGCCACTTCCCCATCGGTGCGGGCATAGGCGGCCAGGCGCAGGTTCTCCAGGACGGTGAGGTTGCCGAAGATGCTCCGGCCTTCGGGCGCGTGGGCGATGCCCCGCTCCACCCGGCGATGGGCCGGAAGGCGCACCAGGTCCTCGCCGGCAAAGGTGATGGCGCCCCGGGGCACGGGCAGCAATCCGGAGACGGCCCCCAGGATGGAGGACTTCCCCGCGCCGTTGGGGCCGATGAGGCCCACCAGCTCCCCTTCCCCCACCTCCAGACGGAAATCGCTCACCGCACACAGGCCGCCGAAATAGTGGGATAGGTTCTCGCTGTGCAGCATGGCCGTCATGTCTGTAAAGTTTCCGACCCACCCCGGATACAGCCGCGCCTTCGTGTCAAAGACGTTCATTGTCTATCCGGCGAATCATGCCCAGGCGGGATGCGCTGCGCTTTCCCGCCCTACATTTCCACCTTGTGCTACTGAATCAGACTTTTTTGTTTAGGGACA
This sequence comes from Deltaproteobacteria bacterium, assembly GCA_016874975.1. Lineage (GTDB taxonomy): Bacteria > Desulfobacterota > Desulfobaccia > Desulfobaccales > 0-14-0-80-60-11 > VGSQ01. The sequence continues at coordinate 14,376 of VGSQ01000054.1, read as the reverse complement.
AAGATTGATGGCCGCGTAAAAAGTCCATTCACCCCCTCACCCCAGCCCTCTCCCCCCGCTGGGGCATTGGCGCTAACTTAAGAAAAAACCAGTTTACATCATAACATACCGATTTTACTTAAAATCCCCCTAAATCCCCCTTTTCCAAAGGGGGACTTCGGGTCACCGACTGCTCATTCCCCCCTTTGGCAAAGGGGGGTAAGGGGGGATTTATCTTGACTGTTCAACAGGTTACCCTTGGCATACCCACTGCTTGCTTAAGTTAGCGCCAATGCCCCGCTGGGGGGAGAGGGAGTTTACCTTGAAAAACTCCGGAGATTAGACGCAAACTAGCTCATCCATGCCTCTCCGAAAAGGATATGCATGATAAATCAATGGGTTACAATACTGCGACGGCAACAGCAAGCCGTGCCCAGACGTGATGGCCCCCCATGTCATTATCTATGTCTGCGCAGCGGCTCCGAAACGTGTTAATATTATATGATAATTCAAGGAGTTTTTCATCCACGGGGGTGACCAAGCCCGTGGTCATGAATATTTCAAGACAGGATCTTCGCCATGAGCACCAGGACACGAGAGGTACTGAGAAAAATCTATCTTTTCGCCGGGTTGGAGGGCCGGGACCTGGAAAGCCTGGACCGCATGGCTCAGAGTCGCAGCTTTTCCCGGGAGGCCGCCATCTTTTGGGAAGGACGGCAGGCCCAGGGGTTTTACCTACTGGTGGAGGGGTTGGTGAAACTGGTGAAAAGCTCCCCGGACGGCAAGGAGTACATCATGCGCCTGGTGACGCCGGGGGAGTCCTTCGGGGAGGCGGCGGTATTCGCCGAATCCAGCTATCCGGCCACGGCCATCTGCCTGGAAGACTGCCGGACGCTGTTTATCCCCAAAGCCGCCTTCCTCAATCTGCTGGCCGCCTCCCCCCGCTTGGCGCAGAACATGCTGGCCACCATGAGCCGCCTGCTCTATCATCTGACCCGGCAACTGGAGGACCTGTCTTTGAAAGAAGTGTCCGCCCGACTGGCCCGCTATCTTCTGGAGCTCTGCCGGGAATCACAGGGCCGCATCGAGGCGGGGCTGACCTTTGATTTGCCCGTCAGTAAAACCCATCTGGCGGCGTATTTGGGGACCATTAGCGAGACCCTGTCCCGGACCCTGGCCAGATTCAAGGGCATCGGTGCGATTTCCGAGGATAAAGGCCGGATTACCGTGAATGACCCGGTCATTTTGGAAAAAATTGCCCGAGGAGGCAAGTCATGAATTAATTCTCCCGCCTTCTGTTATTACCAAAAATGTCCTGTCTATACTTTCACAATGAAAAAAAATAACCCCGCAAGAATAAAAATACTTGACAGTTAAAAAAATAATTCAATATATATGGGCAGGGAGTAGTGCAGCAGCAAGAACCCCCCTCTGACTTTCACATTAAAGGAGACAAACAAATCTCATGTCCACCGAAATCCTGAAGTTGACGGCCCAGATTGTCATTTCCCACGCCTCCATGAGCGAATTGACCCCCAAAGAACTGGTGGAGGAAATCAGAGATGTCCACAATTTGTTGGCGTCCCTGATTGGTGGAGAACCGACCCCCGCCGCTGTTGTCGAGGAAAAGGGAGCCCCCGCCCCCGCCGAAGTAGTGAAAAAACCACCGGTGCCCCTGGATGACATCGTCAAAGACAAGTATGTCCTCTGTCTGGAGTGCGGTAAGAAGATGCGCACGCTTAAGGCCCATCTGCGCAAGGCCCACCATTTATCTCCGGCTGACTATTTCCGGCGCTATGGCCTGGACCCCAAAAAATATCCGTTGGTTTGCAGAGAATACTCCGAACAGCGGCGTCAGTTGGCCAAGGAAAAAGGACTGGGGGAGCGGGGATTCGGCCGTAAAAAGGCCTGAAACAGGCAAAGCCGGAGGGGAGAACCGGCCCGCGACAACATCGTGCCACGAAGCCACCAGGGTAACAGGGGACCGGCGACGGTCCCTTCTTTTTGGACACTGGGGTCTTCTTGAGGAGTCCAGGCGCCTGCAACTCCAGGTCCGCGCCCTTTTTCCCCGCCTGCGCCCTCTCCGAATCCCGACCATTGCCTCCTTCCCCGGCCGGAGCGGGGCTGGCCCGGCGGCCCGCCCCACTTGTGTTTTCCGGGGCGGGGAGGTAAAGTGTCGCCAATCATCCGCTGCAGCAGGCAAGTTTCTCCGGGAGAGGGGACAGGGCCCTGCGGCCCTGGCTTTTCCCCTCTCATCTCTCATTGCAGGTTGACCATGCGTCTGTCTCTTAACTGGCTGCAAGAATTCGTGGAAGTGACCGTCTCTCCCGAGGAACTGTCCGACCGCCTCACCCTGGCCGGCTTCGAGGTGGAGGCGGTGGAGTCGGTGGTCCCCCCGTTTGCCGGGGTGGTGGTGGGCCGGGTGTTGACGGTGACGGCCCATCCCCAGGCCGACCGGCTGCGCCTGGCCGAAGTGGAAACCGGCGGCCGCACCTTCCAGGTGGTGTGCGGCGCCCCCAACCTGGAAGCCGGGGTGCTCTATCCCTTTTCCCCTCCCGGCGCCACCCTGGCCGGGGGCCGGGTGGTGAAGCCGGCCAAACTGCGGGGGGTGTCTTCCGAAGGCATGCTCCTGGCCGAAGACGACCTGGGGCTTTCTTCGGACCACACCGGGCTCATGGCCATCCCCCAGGACCTCAGCCCGGGTCGGGACCTGGCCGAGGCCTTGCACCTGGCCGACACCGTGCTGGAGGTGGCCGTCACCCCCAACCGGCCGGACTGCCTCAGCATTCTGGGTCTGGCCCGGGAAGTGGCCGCCATCCTGGGCCGCCCCCTGCACCTGCCCCAGGTGGAGGTGCCCGAGACGGGGGAGCCGATCCAGGACCGAGCCCGGGTGACCATCCTGGCCCCCATCCCCTGCCCCCGGTACGCCGCCCGCCTCCTCACCGGCCTCACCGTGGGCCCGTCCCCCTTCTGGCTGCGCCGACGGCTGGAACTGGCCGGCCTGCGCAGCATCAACAACCTGGTGGACGTGACCAACTACGTGCTGCTGGAGTGGGGCCAACCCCTGCACGCCTTTGATTTTGAGCGGCTGGGGTGCGGGGAAATCGTGGTGCGCCTGCCCCACGCCGGGGAGAAGCAGTTCCACACCCTGGACGGCCAGGAGCGGGAATTGACCCCGGACACCCTGCTCATCTGCGACGCCGTGCGGCCCGTGGCCCTGGCCGGCGTCATGGGAGGGCTGGATTCAGAAGTCACCGGCGACACCCGCCAGGTGCTCATTGAGAGCGCCTACTTCAATCCCCGGCAGATCCGCCGCACCGCCAAACGTCTGGGTCTGAGCACCGAGGCCTCCTACCGCTTCGAACGGGGGGTGGACCCGGATGGCGTCATCCACGCCCTGGAGCGGGCCGCCCAGCTCATGGGCCGGCTGGGGGGCGGCTCCATCGCCGCCGGCAGGCTGGACGTCTATCCCACCCCCATCGCCCGACCCCGGTTGTCGCTCAGGGTTTCCCGCACCAACCAGGTGTTGGGCGCGGCCTACTCCCCGGAGCAGATCGTCGGAGTTCTGAAGGCCCTGCACCTGCCCGTGGTGGCCCTGGACGACGAGAACCTGGTCTTACAGGCGCCCTCCCACCGGGGGGACCTGGAGCGGGAGGCGGACCTCATCGAAGAAGTGGCCCGTCTGGCCGGCTTCGACGGCATCCCGGTCACCCTCCCCCGGGGCGAGCTGGCCACCCCCCGCCCGGGACCGCTGGCCCGGCTGCGCCGGACTATCCAGGAACTCCTCACCGGGCTGGGTTTTTTTGAAGCGGTCACTTACTCCTTCCAGGCGGACCGCTCCTTCCGGTTGTTGGGAGAGCACGGCTCCGGGCTGAGGCTGGCCAACCCCCTCAGCGAAGAGCAGACGGTGATGCGCACCTCTCTGCTGCCCGGACTGTTGGAAGCTCTGCGGCGCAACGTCGCCAGACTGGCGGGGGATGTGCGCCTTTTCGAACTGGCCCGTTGTTTCCTCCCCCAGGCCGACGCCGACCTGCCCCGGGAAGAGGAGTGGCTGGCCGGGGTGATGCAAGGCCGGCGCACCGGCGACTCCTGGCTGGGACGTCCGGAGCCCCTGGACTTCTATGATCTCAAGGGCGTGGTGGAAACCCTCCTGGGCGGCCTGCTGGTGCCGGAGGTCAGCTTCCGGGGGGATGGCCTGCCGCCCTATCTCTCAACCGGCGCCCGAGTTCGTGCCCGGCAACGGGAACTGGGCCTCCTGGGAGAGCTGGCCCCCATGGTCCTTGAGAAACTGGACCTGGAAGGCCCGGTCTTCATGTTCCAGTTCAGGGTGGATGACCTGCTGGCCGCGGCCCAGCCCTTTCCCCTCTATACGCCCCTGCCCCGCTATCCGGCGGTCTATCTGGACGTGGCCCTGGTGCTGCCCGAGGACGTGCCCGCGGCCCGGGTGGAGCAGGCCCTCTATGAACACGGCCGCCCCTGGTTGGTGGAGGCCCAACTCTTCGACGCGTACACCGGCCCGCCCATCGCCCCGGGCAAGCGGAGCCTGGCCTTCCGCCTCACCTACCGGGACCCGGAGCGCACCCTGACGGACGAGGCGGTGCATGGGCGCCACCAGCGCCTGGTGGAGGCCCTGGGCGCGGAATTGGGGGCGGAATTGCGCTGAGGCCAGGGTGGAAGAGGACATTCCCCGGAAAGCCTATTACACCATCGGTGAAGTGAGCCGCATCACCGGCGTGCAGGCCCATGTCCTGCGCTATTGGGAAAACCAGGGGAAGATTCTCAAACCCGGCCGCAAGCGCTCCCGCCACCGCCTCTACCGGCCCGCCGATATCCAGCTCATCTTCGAAATCAAACGTCTGCGGGAAGAGGAAAAGCTGACCCTGCCGGCCATGCGCCGCCAGCTCAATCCCCAGACGGCGGCGCGCCTGCCCACCCCGCCGGCGCCCCCGGCTGCCTGGGAGAACGAAGCTGTTCGACTCCTTCGGGCCATCCGGGATGAACTGCTGGAACTGCGGGAGCTGTTGGAATGAAACGCTCATGGCCCGGACAGGGCCACTTCCGAAGCTGAAAACCCTGCCGAAGGGGTGGTTTTCCCACCAGCCCTGCAAAGTGAAGGTGGCATTACCCCGCCATAGGCGAGGGGCGGCGGCGGACGCCGGCAATGCCGGCAGGCCCCCCTCAGGACTCCTCCTTTTTCCAGAACTGCAGCTTCCGTTTGATCCGCTCCCAACGGCTGGGGGGCGGCGGCGCGGGTTTGGCCTCGCCGACCTGGTCCTCCTCCCCTTCGTCGGCCGGCCCCACCTTGGGCGGCAGGCCCGTCTCCGGCGGCGGGGGCGCGGCCGGACCCCCCTCGGCACCCTTTCCCGCCGCTGCGGGCTTTTCCGGCGTAACCGGCGGCGGCGTCACTCCCGGCTCTTCCTGTTTTTTCGCGCCGTCCTCTTCCTGCTTGTCCGTCCGAGGCTTGGGTTCCTCTTTCGGTTCTGTCTTAGGCTTGCCTTCCTCTTTCTTCTTATCCGTTTCCGGGGGGTGGGCGGCCACCACCCGACGGCGCAAGGTTTTCCGGGGGCGGCCCACCGGCCCCAGATCTGCTGGCCTGAGCTTCATCTGCGTTTTGAGGAACTGCAGCCGGTAGTCGATCTGGGTCACCAGCGGGCGATACAGGGAGTGGCCCATGACCTGCCCCTTCAGGAAGCGGTAGCGCAACAGGGCCCGATCAAACTGCGCCAGGCGCAGAAGCTCTTCCGTGGTTTCGAAAAACTTCAACGCCCCCGCGGCCTGAAGCTCCTCCTGGAACAGCTTGATGTCCACCTGAGGGCCGGCCACCGCAGGGAGCCGTTTCTCTCCATCGGCCCACACCGGGGCCGCCGCCAGCCACAGGAGCGCCAACCCCAGGCCCGCCCGGAACCATCCCCGCCACACCGCACGCCGGCTCCCGCTCATAGTCCACCCTTGCTCCTCCTGTTCGACCTGGTTCGAAAAAAACTTAAGGGGAAGTGAAGCCAAAGCCGGCCATGCACCCAAAGGGAAGAATTCTCTTAACCTGTGTTCATCCGGAAAGTCGTTTTGTTCCCTCCCCCTTGATGGGCATTGGCGCTAACTTAAGCAAGCAGTGGGTATGCCAAGGGTAACCTGTTGAACAGTCAAGATAAATCCCACCTTACCCCCCTTTGCCAAAGGGGGGAATGAGCAGTCGGTGACCCGAAGTCCCCCTTTGGAAAAGGGGGATTTAGGGGTATTTTAAGTAAAATCGGTATGTTATGATGTAAACGGGTTTTTTCTTAAGTTAGCGCCAATGCCCTTGATGGGGGAGGGCCAGGGTGGGGGTGGAAAAAGGTAGATATGCATAGCGGTTGGTTGACTGATCCCCCTCCCCCAACCCACTCCCACCAGGGGAGGGGGAGTTTTCGGATGAGAACTAACCTAAACGGCGCCTGGCTGTTCAGTAAGGATCTTGCTGGAGATGCCTTGCAAAGCCACCTCTCCATGGTGCTCATCATTCCCCATGAATGTCGGAGAGGAAACAATGAGAAGCCCAAACCTGATGGCCTCGTAAAAAGTCCATTCACCCCCTCACCCCAGCCCTCTCCCCCAAGGGGGAGAGGGAGATAATGAGGCATATCAATCAGTTATCAATGGCAGCGAGAGCCACCTTTTGGGGATGGTATGGCCTTTTTGACTTTTTACGATTCCATCAAACCTCGTTCCCAAGCTCCGCTTGGGAACGCACCTGCACCCGAAGCTCCTGCTTCGGACTACGGTGGTTCGGCCGGATTACATTGATTTTATTCAATAAACCTCATGAGGTCTGACCAGGCGAACGGCGGGAGGCGCTTGGCTTTCCCGCCCTATGGCCCTGAAATACAGGCTATTCCATGTCCAAAAAATTTCGACAAACCGTTCAGGCGTTGCGTGGAAAGCCTTTCGCACACTTGCCCAAAAAAATGCTAAAATAAAATATTCCCGGATCTCCCTCAGGACTTCAGATCAAGGACCCCTCAGGCCACACCTCCGGGAGGAGAATACCTCATGACCCTGCTCCGCTGCCTTTTGCCGGCCCTCTTGCCGACGGCTGCCGGGTGCGCCACGGAGACGGGCGGCGCCTCCCCCACACGCCCCTTCCACCACCCCTCCTGCTGGGAACGGGACCCCGTCTGTTCGCCGGGCTGCCCCGCCGGCATCCCCAGCTCATGGTGAGGCCCCCCTTGGACCTCACCGGAAGCCTACCCCCGCATCGCGTCTCGCCGGATCGACCATGAGCATTCCGACGCACTCCGGTCCCGCCCCCTCGGAGCATGACCGCCGCCCCCGGGAATCCTGCGGCATCTTCGGCATCTTCGGACACCCCGAGGCCGCCCGGCTCACCTACTTCGGCCTCTACGCCCTGCAGCACCGGGGCCAGGAGTCCTGCGGCATCGTCAGCGCCGACGGCTGCCGGGTGCGCCCCCACCGCGGCCTGGGTCTGGTCCCCGAGGTCTTCAACACCCAGATCCTGGACCAGCTTCCGGGACACCTGGCCATCGGGCATGTGCGCTACTCCACCACGGGCTCCACGCTGCTCATCAACGCCCAGCCTTTCGTGGTGCAGCACGCCGGCCAGATGCTGGCCATCGGCCACAACGGCACCCTCACCAACGCCCGGCAGATCCGCCAGCGCCTGGAGGCCGACGGCTCCATCTTCCAGTCCTCCATGGACACCGAGGTTATCGTCCACCTCATGGCCCGGCACAAAAGCCCCGACCTGGTGGAGTCCCTCACCGCGGCCCTGACGGAACTGAAGGGCTCCTATTCCCTGGTGCTTCTCACCGCGGACCGGGTCATCGCCGCCCGGGATCCCTTCGGCTTCCGGCCCCTGTCCCTGGGGGCGCTCAACGGCGCCTGGGTGGCGGCCTCGGAGACCTGCGCCTTCGACCTCATCCAGGCCGACTACTTCCGGGAGGTGGAGCCCGGTGAAATCGTGGTTCTGGACAGAAACGGCCTCCACTCCCACCAGCCCTTCCCCCTCGTCACCCACCGCCATTGCATTTTTGAATACATCTACTTCGCCCGCCCCGACTCCAAGGTCTTCGGCCGCTGCGTCTATGCGGTGCGCAAACGCCTGGGCGCCGCCCTGGCCCGGGAGCACCCCGTCGACGGCGACCTGATCATGCCCTTCCCCGATTCGGGCACCTACGCCGCCCTGGGCTTCGCCGAGTCCATGAACCTGCCCTTTGAGATGGGGGTGATCCGCAACCACTACGTGGGCCGCACCTTCATCCAGCCCTCCCAGTCCATGCGGGATTTCGCCGTGCGGGTGAAGCTCAATCCGGTGAAGGAAATCCTCAAGGGCAAGCGCGTCATCGTGGTGGAGGACTCCATCATTCGCGGCACCACCACCCGCTCCCGCATCAAGGCCCTCAGGGAGGCGGGCGTCAAGGAGGTGAGCCTGCTGGTCTCCTGCCCGCCCCACCGCTTCCCCTGCTACTACGGCATCGATTTTTCCACCAAGGGGGAGCTCATCGCCGCCCGGCAGCAGGTGCAGCAGATCCGGGATTACCTGGGTCTGGATTACCTGGGATACCTCTCCGTAGAGGCCATGGTGGAGGCCACCGGCATCGACTCGGGGAGCTTCTGCCTGTCCTGCTTCACCGGCGACTACCCGGTGGCGCTGGAGGAAGATTTCTCCAAAACCTGCTTCGAAGGGGACATCTGCGCCCCGGGCCCGGCCGAGGCGGGGGTCTGCGGGGGGTGTGAGAAGGAGTGAGGTTGGGAGGAACCTGTGGCACAAGATTCTCTGAAATCTGTGCAGAAGGACTTGCAGAAATTTGCCCAAGATGTTAAGGGGAAATTCTCTCTCCCCATAGATTTTCATCCTGAAGACCAACTTAAAGGTCCGGTCTCTTACCTCTTCAAAATCTTCGGCGAAAAAATAGGGCTTGCAGTCGAAGCAGCCACAGAAGTCCGAGCGGAACAATTGGGGAGGCCTGACATCGGTATCGCCGTACGCAGCCTGTTAACCGGGCATGTGGAACTGAAAGCCCCCGGCAAGGGCGCCGACCCGGAAAAGTTCAAAAATAAGAGCGATCGTGAGCAGTGGGAAAGGTTTAAAAATCTCCCCAACCTGATCTACACTGACGCCAACGACTGGGCCTTGTACCGCACAGGCCAATCGGCAAGTAAAATAGTGCGCCTCTCCGGCGACGTCACCATTGCCGGCGCAGCCGCCATTGCCCCGGCCGACGCTCACTCCATCTGGGCCTTGTTGAATGACTTCCTGCGCTGGGAGCCCATTGTCCCTGCTTCCCCCACCGCCTTGGCCAAGATGCTCGCCCCTTTATGCCGTCTGCTGCGAGATGACGTCCTGACCGCCCTGGAAATCCCCGAATCACATATCTCCCTCCTGGCGGCGGACTGGCGCAAGTATCTTTTTCCCGACGCCGGTGACTTGCAGTTTGCCGACGCCTACGCCCAGACGCTGACCTACACGCTTCTCCTGGCCCGCCTGGCCGCTGCGGGGGAAAGCCTCTCCATTCCCCAGGCCGTGTCCGCCATCCGTCCCGCCCATCGTCTCTTGGCCTACTCCCTGAAAGTGTTGGGTGATGATGACGCCCTGGAGGAAATCAAGACCCCTGTGTCTTTACTGCAAAGGGTTATCGGCGCGGTGGACCCCGCCGCCCTCGCCCGCAAGGCCAAAGGCGACCCCTGGCTCTACTTCTATGAGTATTTCCTGGCTGAATACGACCCCAAGATGCGCAAGGAACGGGGAGTTTATTACACGCCGGTGGAGGTGGTCCAGGCCCAGGTGAGCCTGGCGGCCCAATTGCTGGAGGAGCGCTTTGAGGCCGACTACGGATTTGTAAACCCCAACGTCATCACCCTGGACCCGGCGGCCGGCACCGGCACCTATATCCTGGCCGCCCTGCAGCACGGCTTCGACCGGATTGAGCAGGAAAAAGGCCCGGGCATGCGCGCCCAGGCCGCCACTCAGGCCGCGGAGAATATCCACGCCTTCGAGTTGCTGGTGGGGCCGTATGCCGTCGCCCACCTGCGCCTCACCCGGGAAATCCTGGCCGCGGGCGGGCAGTTGCCCCGGGACGGCGTCCATGTCTATCTGACGGACACCCTGGAATCTCCCTTTACGCCGCCGCCCCAGACCGAGGCGCTTTACCGGGAATTGGGCGAGGAATACAAACGCGCCCAGCGCATCAAGGCCGGGGCGCCGGTGCTGGTGGTCATCGGCAATCCGCCCTACGACCGCCAGCAGATCGAGGCCGCAGACGCAGCCCTGGTCCGGCGCAAGGGCGGCTGGGTGCGCTATGGGGAAGGGGGCGGAGAAGGGGAGGGCATTTTCAGGGATTTCCTTGAACCCCTCAAGGCCTTGGGCTGGGGGGTGCACGCCAAGAACCTCTACAACGACTACGTCTACTTCTGGCGCTGGGCCCTGTGGAAGGTTTTTGAGCACAAAGGCGGGCCCGGCATCGTCAGCTTCATCACCGCCTCCTCTTATCTCCGGGGACCGGGCTTCGCGGGCCTGCGCCAGGTGATGCGGCAGACCTTTGACGACCTGTGGATTATCGACCTGGAAGGGGACAACCTGGGGGCGCGCAAGACCGAAAACGTCTTTGCCATCCAGACCCCGGTGGCCATCGCCGTGGGGGTGCGCTGCGGCGCACCCCGGCCGGAGACCGCCGCCGCGGTGCACTACACCCGGGTCACCGGCACTGAAGAGGAAAAGCTCCATGCCCTGAGCCAGGTGCGCCGCTTTGCCGACCTGCCCTGGCGGGTCTGCCTCTCCGGCTGGACCGATCCTTTGCTGCCCACCAGTGACAAGCCGTACTGGCACTGGCCGTTGGTGACTGATATTTTTCCGTGGCAGGAAAATGGCCTCCAATTTAAACGGACTTGGCCTATTGGGGAGACGTATGAAGTACTGGAATATCGTTGGGACCGACTTCTTAAAGAATCTGCAGAAAAGAGGGGTTTATTATTGCGGGAAACCGAAGCCCGCAACATCTCAAAAGTCATGACTGACCCCCTTACAGGAAAACAATTATTTTCAATTAGCAGATTGAAACCTGGTGAACCGGCAAAGGTTACAATTCGTTATGCTTACCGGAGTTTTGACCGACAATGGGCTCTGATGGATATTCGACTCTGCGACCGCCCCAGGCCAAGCCTCTTGAAAGCACACAGCCACCACCAGGTCTATCTCACCAGCCTGCTCACCAATGTGTTGGGTGAAGGACCTTCGGCGGTAGCCGCGGCCAACATCCCTGATTTGGACCATTTCCGTGGCTCCTTCGGCGGCGCGCATGTCATCCCCCTGTGGCGCGACGCTGCGGCCACGGCCGCCAATCTCACCGCGGGCGTCCTGGACCTCCTGGCCCGGGCCTACGGCCGGCCGGTGACCCCCCCAGACCTGTTCGCTTACGCATACGCGGTTCTGGCCTCGCCGGAGTATGTGCAGCGGTTTTGGGATGAACTGTCCATCCCCGGCCCCCGGCTGCCGGTGACCAAGATTGCGGCCCTGTTCGCCGCGGCCGCGGACCTGGGCCGCCGCCTCCTGTGGCTGCACACCTATGGCGAGCGCTTTGTGCCCCCGGGCCACAAACCCGGGCGCGTCCCGCCGGGACAGGCCAGGTGCCTGAATGGCACGCCGGCCGCCCCCGAGAAATACCCCGAAACCTTCTCCTATGATGAGGGGGGGCGCCAACTGCGCGTGGGGGATGGCAGGTTCGGCCCGGTGCGCCCGGCCGTGTGGGCATTCAGCGTCTCCGGCTTCAAGGCGCTCCAGTCCTGGCTGGCCTACCGCATGAAAAAAGGGGCAGGCAAAAAGTCTTCCGAACTTGACCGCATCCGCCCGGAGCGATGGGTCTTTGATGCAGAACTGCTGGACCTTCTTTGGGTGCTGGAACACACCGTGGACCTGTGGCCCACCCTGGCCCAGGTCCTGGGCGACATCCTGGCCGGCGACCTGTTCACCGCCGCCGACTTTCCCGCACCCAGCCCCGCAGAACGAGGCATGAAGGAAACGAAGCCCCTGTTTGAGTGAATGAGGGGGATATTGTCTGGTTCCCAAGCTCCTGCTTGGGAACCCAGTTGCCCCCAAAGCTCTGCTTTGGCCGCCAACCGGAGGTTGGCGCCCAAGTCCGTTCCCAAGCAGGAGCTTGGGAACGAGATTTCGCTCGGGCCTAAGGAGTAACATGACCCAAAACCGCCCCGTCTACCCCTTCGCCGCCCTGGTGGGCCAGGATTTTCTCAAGAAAGCCCTGATTCTCAATGCCGTCAATCCCCGCCTGGGGGGGGTGCTGGTGCGGGGGGAGAAGGGCACGGCCAAGTCCACCGCGGCCCGGGGTTTGGCGGCGCTGTTGCCCCCCATGCGCGTGGTGGCCGGCTGTCCCTTCGGGTGCGACCCGGACAACGGCGACCAGCTCTGCGAGGAGTGCGCCCGGCGCAGATCAGCAGGCGAAGCCCTGCCCCGCCGGGAGCGGCCCATGCCCGTGGTGGACCTGCCGCTGGGCACCACCGAGGACCGCCTGCTGGGCACCCTGGACCTGGAGCGGGCGCTGAAAAGCGGCGAGAAGCGCTTCGAGCCGGGGCTGCTGGCCGCGGCCAACCGGGGCATCCTCTACGTGGACGAAGTGAATCTCCTGGACGACCACCTGGTGGACGTGCTGCTGGACGCCGCGGCCATGGGCGTCAACGTGGTGGAGCGGGAGGGCATTTCCTTCACGCACCCCGCCCGCTTCATCCTGGTGGGCACCATGAACCCCGAGGAGGGGGAGCTGCGGCCCCAGCTCCTGGACCGCTTCGGCCTGTGCGTGGAGGTGGCGGGCCTCCTGAACCTGGAGGACCGCATGGCCGTGGCGACGAGGCGCCTGGCCTATGAGGCCGACCCCGAGGCCTTCGGCCGGGAATGGGAGGGCGAGCAGGAGCGCCTGCGCCAGGCCATCCTCTCGGCCCGGGCGCGGCTGCCCGCGGTCCAGGCGTCCACCGCCATGGTGCGCCTCATCACCGCCATCTGCCTGGAGCAGGGCGTGGACGGCCACCGGGCCGACATCACCATGCTCAAGGCCGCGCACACCCTGGCGGCCCTGCACGCCCGGGAGGCGGTGGCCCCGGAGGACGTGCGGGAGGCGGCCCTGCTGGTGCTGCCCCACCGCCTCAAGCGCCAGCCCTTCGGCGAGCGGGTGCTCAACCGGGAGAAGCTGGAGGAGAGTTTTCGGAAATTTCAGGATGAGGAGGCCGAGCCCGCCCATATCCCCGCCGGCCCGCCCCCTGCCGCCGAGCCCTCGGCCGCCGGCGGCGGGACCGGCCCCGTGGGCGAGACGGTCACCGCGCCGGGGGACCCCTTCCCCCTCAAGCCCCTGAACCTGCTCCCGGACCGGGACATCCGCGTCACCCCCGGCGGCCGCACCCATGCCAAGAGCGAGGACCGCCGCGGCCGCTACGTCCGGCCCACCCTGGTGCGCCCCGCGGCCCCGGACCTGGCCCTGGACGCCACGCTCAGGGCCGCCGCGCCCTTCCAGCACCTGCGGGAGCGGGGCAACCTGGCCCTGGCCGTGGCCGACCCGGACCTGCGCTTCAAGGTGCGGGAGCGCCGGGTGGGGCGGCACATCCTCTTCGTGGTGGACGCCTCCGGCTCCATGGGCGCGGACGAGCGCATGGCCGAAACCAAGGCCGCCATCCTGTCGCTCCTGCTGGAGGCCTACCAGCACCGGGAGCGGGTGGGGCTCATCGTCTTCCGGGGCGAATCCGCCCGGCTGGCCCTCCCCTTCACCGGCAGCGTGGAGCAGGCCCGGCGGCATCTCACGCACCTGCCCACCGGCGGCAAGACGCCCCTGGCCCACGGCCTCAGCCTGGCCCTGGAGGTGCTGGCCCGGGAAAAGACCCGCCATCCCCAGGACGCCTTTCTCCTGGTGCTCATCAGCGACGGCAAGACCAACATCAGCCTGAGCGACAGGCCGCCCGTGGCCGAAGCCAAGGAACTGGCCGCCCACATCCGGGCCCTGGGGGTCAACTCCCTCATCCTGGACACGGAGCGCTACTGGCACGAGGAAGGCTGCCTGGTGGGCCTGAGCCAGATTCTGGAGTGCCCCCGCTTCAGCCTGGAGCGCCTCCGGGCCGGGGAGGTGGTGGCCCGAGTGGGAGAGGCCTGGGGGTGAAAATGTGGGGGGGAGGGCCAGGGAATTGAGGTCCCTGCCCTCCCCCCCCTCCCAACCCACATATTGGTAAAAAAATTCGGGGCAGGAGGTGGCCCGAAGGTCCACGTCCCGCCCCGCACTTTCTCCCCCGCCCATAAGGGGTTGGGGGAGGGAGTTTGAGGGAGGGGGCAGGGGTCCGCGACCCCTGGCCCTCTCCCTCAACTTTTTTTCCCTTAAATTTTAATAAGCCCCGCGGCCAACTTGGCGGCCCTGACGG
>VGSQ01000053.1 GCA_016874975.1 Deltaproteobacteria bacterium | reverse complement strand
TTCTGGTTTTTTCAACAAGAATTTATCTGTATCTTATTGATTTGGCAAAGTAATTGTATCATTTTTCGGTTTGGTTCCGGCCTCCAGGCCGGGATGTGCCACCAAAGACAAAGGCGGCGGGCAGGGACGCCCGCCCCACCGGATTTTTCATATATTACGGGTGGGCCGGCGGCCCATGGGGGACTGCTATGAAATGTTTTCCCTCCCGCCTCTGCCTACCGACCGTGGCATCTTCCTCTCACCAGCCGTCCGCCGGAGTCATTCGACCAAGCAAACAATACGTTCCGCTTTCTGAACACAAGATGACCGGAAGAGCGGGGGACCTGAGAAATAATTATAGAATAAACAATATGATAGGGGTATGGCACCGTGCTTGCTCGGGAGATCGGGGAAGGGTTGGTCCCGAGGGACGGCCGCCGGGTGGACCGGTGCGGCGGGGCCGTCGACCGTGGGCCCGGAGGGGCCGGGTTGACGAATGCCGTGAAAAACTCTACATTTTACCAAGGCGCCTGGGCACGTGCTAGGCGCACGTGCAGCGGCGGGGCAACATGCCCGAGAGGATTCCCTTATGGCAAAGAATGAGCGTTTCCAGGCGGTGCGCGGATTCGGCGGGTGCCGGCTGGTGCTCCTGGCGCTCCTGGTGGTGGGATGCGGGGGGCGGGTGCCGTTATTGGCCCCACAACCCACGGTGGCCCAGGTGGAGGCCGAAGTCCAGAAGAGCCGTTTTCAGGATCAGGTGATGCAGGGGATGGCCAAACCTGCGCCGACGGCATTCCGGGATTACCAGGTGGGTCCCGAGGACCTCCTGGAGGTCACCTTTTTCGGGCATAACGAACTCTACCGGGAAGTGCGGGTGAACGGCCAGGGAGAGATCAGCGTGCCCCTGGTGGGAAATGTGCAGGTGGCGGGGCTCTCCCCCCAGCAGGTGGAAAAGAGATTGGCCGACCTCTATAAGGAACGGCGCTTTCTGAAGAATCCCCAGATCACGGTTTTCGTCAAGGAGTATCGCCATCAGCGGGTGGCGGTGACGGGCGCGGTGAACCGGCCGGACTACTATGAGGTCATCGGCCCGCGCACCCTCCTGGAGATGCTGGGAATGGCCGGCGGTCTCAAAGAGAATGCCGCTGATGTGGTGCACATTATTCGCCGACCATCGCGCGGGGCGACCGCGGCGGCCAAACCCGGCGCGGTGCAGTCCTTCACCCCGGGTACGGAAACCATCGTGGTGGACCTGAACCGCCTGGTGCGGCAGGGGGCCGCGGACCTCAACCTCCCCATCAGCAGCGGAGACGTGGTCCATGTGCCCTTCGCCCAGAACGCCTATGTGCTGGGAGCGGTGAACAAGCCCGGCAATGTGGCGGTGAAGGACAAGATGACCGCGGCCCAGGCGGTGGCCATGGCGGGCGGCCTCAAGCCGGAGCTGGCCTCCAACCGGGCCTCGGTGATCCGCTTCGACGATTCGGGACAGCGGGTGGTCCTTCCGGTCAATCTGTGGCGGGTGACCCGGGCTTCAGAGGAAGATATCCCTCTAAAGCCCAATGACATCGTCTTTGTTCACGAAAGCCCCTTCCGCCGGGTTCTCTTCGACATCAAGTCTCTCAACCCGGGAATGTTCAGCATGGGCCTGGCCCCCTGAGGGTTCGGCAAGGCTGCTGGACCGAGGCGGGCCTGAGCCCCCAGCCACAGTCAGTCGCCCCCATCCCCCGTTTGCGGGCGGGTGGGGGCCGGCTGTCACCAACTGCGTTGCCAGGGGGCCGGGGCGATCTGCTCCGTCCAGGACCGGTCCACGGCCCTGAGGTATTCCCGCTTTCCCATCCCCAAGAGAACATCGTTCTGAAAAACCAGGGGCGTATACCCACCTCGCACGGTGTTGCTGCCGTCATAATCCATGCTGTGGGTGCGATAGAAGTAGAGAAGGTAACGCCCCTGGCGAAAGTCGCCTTGTTCCCGGATCTGGGGCGGTCCCATGACCGCCTCCACCTCCGCCCGACTCATCCCCGGTTTGACGTTCTGGCTCCGGAAATAGAGATTGAAGGCGCCCGGAGGGGGCACCTGGGTCTGGATGACATCGGCGCACGCTCCGGCCAGAAGCGCCAACAATACCAAGAAGGTCACACGGCGCATGGGAATCCCCCCGAAATGTGGCAAGTATACTGGCCACGGGAAAATTGTCAACCATCGCCTGCCGGGACGCAGCGGTCATGCGGCTGCGGCTTTCGCAGCCGGAGCGGCTGGAGGGACGCCTCCGGTTGAACTTCTCAATTCAAGGTTCGCATGGTGAAAATCTCCCCGGACCGGGCCGACCCCCGGCAATAAGGACCCTGCCGGGGCAAAGGCGTTCAAATCCGCCCCGGCAGAAAGGTGTTCTCAGGGGAAAGCAAAGCTTGGGCGTCATGGCGCCAGGCCGTCCGAAGTATAGACTTTAACCCTCAAAACCCATACTTTCACCGGGCAAGATCGGCCAACGCTGGGAAAATATTGCCGCCTGACCCTGACCTCCCCTTCCGCTTTCAGGTCATTTCGCACACCGGGGTGTCCACGGGCTGCTCCAGGGGCAGTGGCTCCGTCATTCCCCTTTCCCGGTAGAAAGTCTTGAGTCGCTTGCGAATCGCCGCCCCTTCCTGCCCCATAGTGGCCAGGATGTGTTCCGTGAGAGGGGTTAAGCCATCGTGAGCCTTGACCGTTGTGCGTTTATTGCGTTTCATGCCCCAAGCCCTCCCATAATTGTTTCCTTTAAGACTATTCAAGATTGGTGCCAGATTTCTCCATGACGATGGAGTTCTTGTCGGCTCAGGGGGAAGGAGGGCTGCGGGGCGAAAATTTTCAGCAGCGCCGTCTCAGGTACGGCCGGATGGCGGGGGCTTGAGGAGCTCTTTTTCTCAGGATTGGGGGGGACGGCCCGGCAAGTTCAGAGGAGGCCCGCCAGGCGGCAGAAGTTGCCCAGAAAGAGGCGGAATTGCCGACCCAGGGCGGCTTCCCGGGTGCGGGCGGAGGCAATCAGCGCCTCCGGATCCAACTGGGCGCCGCTCAGGGCCCATTCCCGGTCGTGGTGGAGCCACCTGGCCACATCACCGGCATCGGCGTGATTGTCGAATTGCAGTCCCACTACCCGGTGATGGTCCCGGAGTCCCAGGGCCTCCACGGGAGTTGCGTCCGAGGCGGCCAGGACGGTGACCCCGTCGGGAACGGGCGGATGCACCCCTTGGCCGTGCCATTTGAAGAGTTCCAGCCTCTCGGGCAGTCCCCGGAAGGCGGGATGAGCCTGTCCCTGGGGGGTGAGGGCGCCGCGGATGAAGCCCACCGACTTCCGGGGCAGGGGCTCCACCCGACAGCCCAGAACATGAGCCAAGAGCTGATGCCCCAGGCAAAACCCCAGATATGCCCGTCCGCTGGCGAGACATTCCCGAATCATGGCCTTGAGGGGCCGCAGATAGGGATACTGCTCCTCTTCGTCCACGTTGGGTGAGCCTCCCAGGACAATCATGCCCGCGAAGGGGTGGAGGGCCGGCAGGGCCTCATGCCAGACCTCCGCCACCTGGAAGTCCAGGCCCGCTTCCCGCAATCCCGCCAGGAGGTGGCCGCCCGGCCCCTCCCAGTCCAGGTGTTGCACAATGAGAAGGCTTTTTCTGGTCATTTGGCCTGCGGAGAGCCGATTATCCCGGCTGGAAGGCAACAGGCGCGCCTGGGGGGTGGGCCCACCCGTTAAGACATGAAAAGATTTTGTGGGGGGAGGAACGGGGGAACACATTTCCCCCCGCCCCCCTTACCGGCCATGACCTGCCCTGTCTTCCACCCCTCATTGGGCCGCCTGCGGCGCCGGGGCCTTGCCGCGCAGCTTCTTGAAGCCGATGAACAGACCCACCGCGGCGGCAATCAGGACCACGGCAAACAGCGGACGATAGTAGAACCAGGCGATGCCCACGGTGATGAGGGTGAGGCCCAGGGCCAGTACGAAGGCCACCAGGCCGATGCCGGCTTCGGCCACGTTCCCCAGGAAGGGCAGCACGTCCAGCACGACGGACAGGGGCCTGAGAATCAGGGTGATGCCGATGAAAAAGGCCAGCGCCCCCACGATGCGCAAAATCCAGGTGAGAACCTTGTTTTCCGTGTGGGCCTGCTCAAACATGGCCTCGGAACTCTTGGTCCCGGCCTGCAGGATCTCCAGACTCCGGCCGCCGGAGGTCCGATAGGGCTCCAGGTTGCTTTGATACTGTTTGGCGATGATGCTCACCGTCTGGGGCTTCACCACTTTGAATTCCACCCTGAGGTCGCCGATGGCGGGCGACTGGGGGTTGGCGCCGATATACAGCAGGTTGCCTTCCCAGCGGGCCTTGTCCTGCAGCCTGTCGGGCAGCGGCGTGGCCGAGTCCACGGGCAGGGTCTCGGCGCCGCCGATCTGGCCGACCAGTCCCCCCGACAGCTGGAAGGCGCCCACCGTCACCCGGCGGGCTTGCAGTTCCTTGGAGGGATATGCCATCTCTGCCGGGTTGCTGTAGCCGGATTTTTGAAAGTCGGCGGATCTGATGACCCGGTCCGACCAGACCTTCTCATAGGAGTAGGTGGTCCGGGTGGTGGTGCCGCCGCCCACCTTTTTTTCCGTTTCCGACTTTTTGTTTTCCTGCCATTGGTACATCCTGGCCTGACGCTGCAGTTTGATGGCCTTGGCCGAGATGCCGAAATCCTGGTCGGCGAGGGTCTCATCAGTGGTGGCCAGGCCGCTCAGATGGATGAGTTTGCCTTCGTTTTGGGGGTTGACCTTGTCCGCGGGCACGGAGATGACGATGCCCGCCCCCTCCTGGAGCGCTTTGTACGTGGCCACGGCCCGCCCCTCATTCCAGAACAGCAGCGGAAAGCCGACGACCAGGATGATGAACCCCACCACGACGCCTTTGACGGCGTCGCCCAACCTGCCGAACCAGGACTGTGTGGTCACTTCCGTAAAGGAGTCCCCGTTCCCCCCGGAGGACCCGCCTCCATGGATATCATCGTTGCTCATATGTCCTCCTCTGAAAATTGCCTCATAGAACCCATGGTTCAAAAGCTGCGGCCATTATAATATCGTGCAACCCCGAAAAAAAACATTATTCCGTCTTCAGACTTCAGAAGATTTTCGTGGGGGAGAGGGCCAGGGGGTTTGAGACCCCTGCCCCCTCCCCCAACCCCCTCCCACCGTGGGGGGGAGGCTGAAAAAACAGACAACTGCAAAATCCCTACCGGACAGCACTGTCCTCGGGGATATTTTTCCGGAGAAGATGCCTCTCAGGCAAATTTCTGCCGTACCGCACTGAGGTAATCACCTAAAATTTCCCCAGGAAGATCAGGACCCCGATGACCACGAAGGCCAGACCGGCAGCTTTTTTGATCAGGACCGTGGGAATATAGTGGCCGATGACCCCGCCCACGGCCACCCCGATGACCGTGGCCAGGCACAGGGCGGCGCAGGCCCCGGCCAGGACGGCCCCAGGCAGTCGGGTTTCCGCGGTCATGGTGAGGGCGGCCAGTTGCGTCTTGTCCCCCATCTCCGCCAGGAAGACGGTGCCAAAGGTGACCCAGAAGATTTTCCAATCCATGCGTGACGCCTTTCAAGTCTTGCTTTCCACAGGTTCCGTCTCGGAAAGGATTGCCCCGGGGGAGGGGGCCGGGGCTTGGGACCACGCCCGCCTCCCCTCCCCCT
The DNA here is from genome assembly GCA_016874975.1 of Deltaproteobacteria bacterium. Classification (GTDB taxonomy): domain Bacteria; phylum Desulfobacterota; class Desulfobaccia; order Desulfobaccales; family 0-14-0-80-60-11; genus VGSQ01. The sequence continues at coordinate 14,883 of VGSQ01000053.1, read as the reverse complement.
TGAGCTGCGCGGGGACATCCGGGGCGGGTGTCATCCGTGGTCATAGAGCGTGCCGTGCACGCCGAAGTCGGCGGCCGCGGGCCGCCCTATGAACTGCATTTTTCATCGGATCTGATCCGGGCCGAAGCCACCCATAAGTGATTGGGGGGGGGGGGGGGGGTGGGGATGGGGGCGTGGGTTCTGTGACCCCCGGCCCCCTCCCCCACCGATTTCCAGACAGCCCTGGAGCGGGTGGTCCTCCGGTCAGCCCATCTTGCGCAAGGCCTGGGCGATCTGCACCCGGGCGGCCCGCCAGGCAGGCAGCACCGCGGCCAGGGCCCCCACGGCCAGAGCCGCGCCCAGTCCCAGGAGCATGGTGTCCCCCTTCACCGTCAGGTCCGGAAAATACTGGCTCACGTCGTCGGGGAAGATTTGCACCGCGGGCAGGCTCAGCACCAGCCCCAGCAACCCGCCCGCCAGGGAAAAGAGGAGCGATTCCCCCACGATGAGTCCCGCCAGATGCGGCGGCCGGAAGCCCATGGTCTTGAGGACGGCGTATTCGTGCATCCGCTCCCGGGCGTTCATGGCCATGGTGTTGGCCAGAATGATGAGGATGACGCCGATGACGGCCCAGGAGACCACCCGGATGGCCGTGAGGATGGCCCCGGTCATCTCCACGAAGCCCATCTGGAAGGCGGCCTCCGTCTCAGTAAGGGTCTCGGCCAGGGAATTTTTGAAGAGCCCGTCCAGCCGCTCCGTCACCTCGGGAACCACCTGGGGGTGGGCCACCTGCACTACGAACCAGCCCACCTGGTCGGCCATCTGCGGCTTGGTCTTCTTCAGGGTTTCATTCAGGTAATCCCAATGGAAAAAGAACAGCGTCTCGTCGGTGGAGGGCTCCCGGCCGGTGTAAACGGCCCGCAGGATGAACCGGTAATCGCCCTGGAAAAAGGTGCCCTTGAGGGTGATGGCGTCCCCCACCTTCCAGCCGTAGCGGGCCGCCAGCTTACGGCCGGCGACGCAGCCCCGGCGGTCCTGCACCAGGGCCGCCTTCTGCTCGGGGGGGATGAGAAATTCGGGATAGACGTCCAGATAGGCGGGCAGGGAGGCCGCAAACTGGGGGAAAAAGTTGCGCTTGTCCATATAAATGCCCTCAAACCAGTAGGCGTAGGCCACCTGGGTGACCCCCGGCACGGCCTGAATCTTGCTCTGGTAGGAGACAGGCAGGGGGAAGACCAGGGAGATGGCGTTGCGGGTGACCAGGCGCACCGGCGAAGAGGCGGCCACCCCGGCATACCAGGCCTCCACCACCGTGCGCAACAGACAGAAGGCCAGCACCGCCACCGCCATGCCCAACACGGTGAGCCCGGCCCGCAGGGGATGCCGCACGGCATTTCGGAGAGTTAGTTTAATCATGGTGAATTGGTTTAGTGGGGGGAGGGCCGGCGCAGCATCCTCATCCCACCTTCCGCAACGCCTCGGCGATGCCCACCCGGGCGGCCCGCCAGGCCGGGAGCAGGGAGGCCAGCACCCCCACGGCCAGAGCGGCCCCCAGACCCAGGGCCAGGGTGGCGCGGGTCAGGGGGAAGACCCGGAAGTAATGGCCCAGTTGGCTGCGAAAGACCTCCACCGCCGGGAAGGTGAGGAGGACGCCCAGCACGCCTCCCGCCAGGGCCAGCAGCAGGGATTCCCCCAGGATGAGGCCGGCCAGGTGCCGGGGCCGGAAGCCCATGGTCTTGAGCACCGCGTACTCCCCCTGCCGCTCCCGGGCGCTCATGGCCATGGTGTTGGCCAGCAGCACCAGGATGACGCCGATGACCACCCAGGACACCACCTGGATGGCCAGCAGGATGGCTTCGGTCATGGAAACGAAGCCCATGGCGAAGGCGGCCTCGTTTTCGGTCAACGTCTCCGCCAGGGAATTCTTAAACATGCCGTCGATCTGGGCGGAGATGGCGGCCGTCTGGTCGGGGCTGGCAATCCTGCTCAGGAACCAGCCCACCTGGTCGGCCCGCTCGGGATTCGTTTTCTTCATGGTTTCGTTGACGTAATCCCAATGGAAAAAGAGACGCCCCTCGTCGGTGGTGGAGTCCCGGCCGGTGTAGATGGCCCGGAGAATGAGGCGGTATTCGCCGGGATAGATGGTGCCTTTAAGGACGATGGCGTCGCCCAGCCGCCACTGGTAGCGCTCCGCCAGGGTGCGGCCCGCGGCGCAGCCCCGCCGGTCCTGGAGCAGGGCCAGCTTCTGGTCCTCGGGGATGACGAACTCGGGGAAAATCTCCAGATACCTGGGCAGATACACGGCGAAGCGGGGAAAGAAATGGCGCTCGTCGATGTAGGTGCCGCCGAACCACATGCCGTAGGTCACCGCCTCGATGCCGTTGACGCCCTGGATCTTGGGGAAATAGGCCAGGGGCAGCCGGAACATCAGAGAAATGGCGCTGCGGGTCACCAGCCGCACCGGCGAGGCCCCGGACACCCCCGCATACCAGGCGGCCACCATGGTCTTGAGCAGCGTGAAGGCCAACACCGCCACCGCCATGCCCACCACGGTGAGGCCGCTGCGCAGCGGGTGCCGCAAGGTGTTGCGCCAGGTCAGTTTGAACATGACAGTTACTCATGAGCCTTGGGCTCACCCGCAAAGCATGAAAAATTCCCCCTCCCCCCAGCGCCCTCCCACGAGGCTGAGCATTACCCACAAATTTTTACGTTCTCGTAGCCGCAGCCTTCAGGCTGCGCCGGGCGACCCAGGTGAGATAGGAATGGTGCGCAGGCTGAAGCCTGGGCAACATTTCCTGGTGCGTGGTTGTCCGAAGCAGGAGCTTCGGGGGCAAGTGCGTTCCCAAGCAGGAGCTTGGGAACGAGAGTTGTGCTGCTCCTTATCCCTTCCCCCACACGTGTGGGTAATGCTCAGCCCACGAGGGGAGGGGGAATAATGACCCGTTGCCGCCTGATCTGGAGATGCGGCGCCCCCTCCCACGAGGGGAGGGGAAATAAAGGAACTTTTACCGTGAAAATCCCGGTTCTGTAAGGGCGGGTTTGAAACCCGCCCCTAGAAAAGGTTTTTCATACTCGGGGGTGGCCCCGTTGGGGCCATGAGCATTTCATAACAGCCGCGCCCGAGCCGTCGGCCTGCCTAATCAGGCCGGGCCTTGCCGGCAAAACCGTCAGCCCTCCTGGATTTTTTGGTTGCGGTTGCGGGGGGCGGCGGCCGGGGACCGTTTTTTCAGGGGGATGATCTCAGGGAGACGGTAGATGTCCCCTTCCCGGGCGGCTTCCAGCTTCAGCGCGCCCTGCCGGGCGGCCACCTGTCGGCGGGCCCGGACGACGATCTCCCGCACCTGGGCGTCGCTGCGATTGGGGTCGTGGTGGGTGAGGATGAGGCGTTTGACGCCCCCTTCCAGGGCCAGGCTCACCGCCTCCTCATAGGTGGAATGGCCCCAGCCGCGGTGGTCCTCAATCTCCTCAGGGAGATACTGGGCGTCGTGGATCAACAGGTCGCAGCCCCGCACGAAGTGGACGAAGTCACCGAAGCGGTGGCCGTCCCCCAGGCCCAGTTCATTGTCGGTGATGAAGACCATGGTATGGTCCATTTCCCGGAAGCGGAAGCCCAGGCAACCCTGGGGGTGATTCAAGGGGATGGCGTCGATGCGGACGTCGTCCAGCAGGAGGGGGCCCCGGGCCAGGCGGTTGATGAAGCTGATGCTGGCCTTGAGCTGATCCCAGGCCACGGGGAAGAAGCCGTCTCCCATGTGGTCGTCGAAGATCCGGGTGAGGGCCTGAAAGGCCAGGGGCCAGCCGTCCACCATGATTTCCGTGTCTTCCCGGTAAATGGGGGCAAAGAAGGGCAGACCCAGCAAATGGTCCCAATGGTTGTGGGTGAGGAGGAGATGGAACCGCACCGTGGCCACGGAGGTCTGGAGGTGCTCGCCCAGGGGGCGGATGCCGGTGCCGGCGTCGATGACGATCCGACGGCCGGAGGCCAGGATCACCTCCAGACAGGAGGTATTGCCGCCGAACTCCAGCGTTTGCGGGCCGGGTGAGGGGATGGACCCCCTGGTGCCCCAGAAACGGATCTCCATAATCTCCTCTCTTCCCCGTTGCCGAGACCCGGCGGTCTCAGCCGACGCTCTCTAACAGGAATGCCCCGACCTTAAGAATCTCCCGGGCGCCAGGGGAGACCTTCCGCCTCCGCATAGGCCGCGGCCAGGCCGAAGCAGCCGCTCAGCATCATGTCGCCCAGGGGAGCGGCGAACACCCCCTCGGGCCAGTCCCGGGCCAGCCGCCGTCGGGGGCCGGTGATGACGGTGAAGGCAAAGCTGGGTCCGGGCCGATAGTCCGAAGAGATGGCGCACCCATGACCTTCATCGGCAAAAATCTCTTCATTGGTGAGCGTGCCCACCTGAAAACGGCGCAGGTGGTCCGCCAGTTTAACCGGCGTCAACAGACCGGTGTGATGTTCGTAGATCCCCAGGAGGCGGTCGCCCTGCACCAGGGCTGCGAAGGTGTGGGCGTTGCCCAGGTTCACCACGGTGAGTCCTTCGCCCCGGCGGGCCCGGGCGGCCTCGTCCAGCAAGGCGCCCCGCACCCCGGCGGCGCAGGTGTCCATGAGGAGCGCCCCCGGCAAGGCCTCAGCCACTGCGAGCATGCGCGTGAAGGCGGCCGGCGGCCGACGGTAAGCCAGGTCCGCAAGCCTGCCTCCCCCGGCCAGAAAGTTCTCCCAGTGCTGGAAGCGAAAGCGCCGGTTGCTGGCCAGGGGGTTGAAGCCGTGGTCCTGCACGGCCACCGCGAAGCGGCTGGGGAGGGGCACCTCAAAGGCCGCGAGCAAGACTCCCAGGCCTTCCAGGTCCACGTCCCCCAAGGTGATGGTGACGGCGTCGGCGGGCGGCGCGTCGGTGAGAGTCAGCCCCCACTGCTTGACCGTCTCCAGGTTGTCGTGCAGGGTCCGGGCGGCCTCGGCGGTGGCGAACACGGGCAGCCGCTGGGCCAGGTGGCGGCGCACCGCGGAGGAGACGGCGCCGCCGCCCATCACCCGGCCGTTGAGGAACAGGGGCAGCCTCTGGGAAGTGAGGCGGCCGATGCGCCGGGCCAGCACCTGGGTGGGGGCCGGCAGCACCATCTTGACGGCGTTTTCCACCGGCTGGCCGGGCTCCCAGAGGAACAGGTCCTGGGTGCCGCCGCCCACGTCCAGGGCCAGCAGGGCGCCGTCAGACATGGCGCGCCTCCCCCGCGGGGCCGCCCTCCGGCGGGGCGGAGACATATCCCAGGGGCGGCTGCGGCCGGAAAAACAGGCGCACGGGCATCATCCCGCCTCTTTCGCTGAATTGCGGACGGACCGGAATTTCCAGATGAAATAGGCCAGACCGGCCACCAGGGCGATGGCCACGAAAATGTCCAGCACGTGCGTGTACCTTTGCACGATTTGCCAATTCTCTTTGAGAATCAGCCCCATATAGGCCAGGAACATGTTCCACATGGTGGCCCCGATGGCGGTGTAAACGATGAACGGCAGGAGCGCCATCCTGGCCATCCCCGCCGGGATGGAGATGAGGTGCCGCACCACCGGAATGAACCGGGAAATGAAGATGGTGATGTTGCCCCGGCGGCGGAAAAAGTCGGTGGTCCAGTCCAGGTGGTGGGGATTAAGCAGCAGGTAGCGGCCGTAGCGCAGCACCACCGGCTTGCCCAGGACGCCCATGCCGTAGGACAGCAGGGAGCCCACGATGGAGCCCAGGGTGCTGGCCGCCAGCACCCCCCAGACGGTGAACTGTCCGGTGAAAATGAGGAAGCCCGCAAAGGGCATCACCAGTTCGCTGGGCACCGGGGCGATCATGCTCTCCAGGGTCATGAGCACGAAAACGCCGGTATAGCCCAGGTGTTGGATGAGCAAGGTATTGTAATGGCAAAGAAGTTCCGTCAGTCCCATAAATTTTAGCTTTCTCCCAGTTCCCGCGTGTGGATTTCCCGTTCCACCTGTTGCTGCAGGGCCGTCAGCCCGGGGCTCAAGGCTACGGGGTAGGGGGGCGGGGCCTCCAGGGCTTTGTATGGTTCGGGCAGCCGGGCGAACTGTTCCAGAAACAGAGCCCGGCTTTCATTCAGGGTGGGCAGGGTGCCGGTGAGCCGGCCGGCCTGCATCACCGGTTGCAGCAGCGGGTCGCCGCCCTCCAGGACCTCCTCCCGCAAGGCGATGGTGTCGCCCGCCATCCGGCCCTGGTCATCGTGGCGTCGCCACACCTGCTTTTGGTCCACCAGGGTGACCTTGCCGGTGGACAGTTTCATCACCGGGCGCCCCCCGTATTTTACTAATTTATAGGCCATGTCGAAATAGGGCGCGTCGGCCGACACCCCCATTTTGGTGCCCACTGCGAAGCTGTCCACCCGGCCGCCGGCGGCCAGCACCCGGGCGATCTTGAATTCATCGAAGCCCCCGCTGGCCAGGATACGCACATGCGGCAGACCGTGGCGGTCCAGGATGTCCCGCACCTGCCGGCTGATGGCGGCGATGTCGCCGCTGTCCAGGCGCACGGCCTGGAGGCGCTCTCCCCGGCCATGCATCTCCTTGGCCACCCGGGCCGCCTTCTCGGCCCCCGCGGCATTGTCATACGTGTCGATGAGCAGGGTGGCGATCTCGGGAAAGAGGCGGACAAAAACGCGGAAGGCTTCGATTTCCTTGGGGAAGCTGGTGATGTAGGAATGGGCCATGGTGCCCACGATGGGAAGTGCATAAATTTTGCCGGCCAACATGTTGCTGGTGGCGGCAAAGCCCGCCAGGTATGAGGCCCGGGCCACCTTGAGGCCCGCGTCCGTCCCCTGGGTGCGCCGGAGGGAGAAATCCACCACCGGGCGTCCCTGGGCCGCCAATACCGACCGGGAGGCCTTGGTGGCGATGAGCGTCTGCAGGCTTATCGCATTGATGACGAAGGTCTCCACCAACTGGGCTTCGATGATGGGGGCGGTCACTTCCAGGACGGGCTCGTCCTTAAAAAAGACGCTGCCTTCGGGCAGGGCCCGGACCTCCCCGGTGAAGCGGAGATTTTGGAGAAACTCCAGGAACTGCCATCGAAAAAGGCGGGTGGCGTCCAGGTAATCCAAATCATCCTTGGTGAAACGCAGGGTGCTCAAGTACTCCAAGGCCTCGGCCAGGCCCGCGGCCACAAAATAGCCGCGATTTTCGGGGTACTTGCGGATGAAGAGGCTGAAGGTGGCCTCCTCATGCATCTCCTGGTCAAAATAGCAGGCCGCCATGGTGAGTTGATACAGGTCCGTCAACAGCGACATACGCTCACCCAAGGGCCGTTCCATGGGACTTTTGCCTCCGATGTGCTGATAACTCAAGTTTCACCCTCTTGGCGGCGGGGAAGGCCCGAAAATTGCCCGGTTCGAACCTCGCCTGAAATGGAAGGCGCCAAGAGTCTTGATCCTTACAATACAATTGCGGGAGGTTGCTTCCGACGCAGCGTCATTTTCTCTGAAATATCATGGTGCGCGGTGCGCACCCTACAGCCCCCTGGCTGACCATGGCGTATCCCCGGAACCCGGAACCCATGACCTGGCGCCTGGCGCCTGGCGCCTGACACCCATGATAGCGCCAACCCGTCCGTCATGCCAGCAGAGAATGACACTTCGGGCTCATCCTCGGGAAAAAACGTCGGCGTCCAGGGGCAAACGCTCCCCGGCCTGGAGGAGGTGGTGGCCCAGGGCGGCCACCATGGCGGCATTGTCGGTGCAGAGCGACAGGGGGGGAAGGAAGAGTTCCGCCCCGGCGGCCCCGGCGGCCTCGGCCAGGGCCCGGCGCAGGCGGCCGTTGGCGGCCACGCCCCCGGCCACCACCAGACTCCGGCAGCCGGTGTGCTCCAGGGCCAACATAGCCCGGCTCACCAGGCTGTCCACCACGGCCTCCTGGAAGCCCGCGGCCAGGTCGGCCCGGGCGCGGGGGTCAACCAGAATCTCCGGATGCTTCTGCAGGAGCACCGCCACCGCGGTCTTGAGGCCGCTGAAGCTGAAGGTCAACGGTTCCTCGGGGATGCGGGGCCGGGGCAGGGGGAGGGCGGCGGGGTCGCCCGCCGCACCCAGGGCCTCGATGACCACCCCGCCAGGATAGCCCAGACCCATGATTTTGGCCACCTTGTCGAAGGCCTCGCCCGCCGCGTCGTCCCGGGTGCGGCCCAGCAGGCGCATATCTCCGAAGCCGTGCACCAGATAAAGGTTGGTATGGCCGCCGGAAACCACCAGGCCCACGAAGGGAAAGGCGGGGGGGGCATCGGTGAGAAAGATGGAGACCACGTGGGCGTGCAGGTGATGCACCCCCACCAGGGGCCGCCGGAGGGCATACGCCAGGGTCTTGGCCGCGGCCATGCCGATGACCAGGGCGCCGATGAGGCCGGGCCGCTGGGTGGCGGCCAGGCCGTCGATCTGCCTGAGGGTGACGCCGGCCTGGTCCAGGGCCCCCCGGATCACCGGCAGCAGGTTTTCCAGATGCCGCCGGGCCGCCAGTTCGGGGACCACGCCGCCGTAAACCGCATGGAGCTCAAACTGCGTGGCCACCACGTTGGACAACACCCGGCGGCCGTCCGCCACCACCGCCGCGGCGGTTTCGTCACAGGAGGTTTCCAGGCCCAATACCAGCATGAGGCGTTAACAGCGGAGCAGTTGACTATGCCTGCCCCGTTTCGAAAACATTGTCCCGAAAAACCACGTATCTCAACATCTCATTCATGTCGAAAACCAGGTGCGGCTCCTTCATGTAGTTGCCGTCGGGGAGGCCTTCAACCGAGAGGGTGCCGTTCTTGCGAAAGATCTTAAAGAAATTTTCATCTTCCAGCACATCCGGAGGGAAGTATTGGACGATGAATTTACGTTTCATGTCGTGGTACAGCAGGGGATAATTTACCAGGGCGACCACGTCGCACGGTTCGCATTGGAACATATTGATTCCGCCCTTGAAAAGTTTTTCTTTCAAGAGAGGGTCGTGATCTGCGTTGATGGAGTCATACAAAACAACTTCCCGAGCCTGACTGCACTTCGGGCACGTTAGTGAGTGGGTATTGCATTTGGTCATGGGGATTTTCCTTTTGGGTTGAGGGATAAGTTAAAGAAGGCAGAACGCGGGGCCTCACGGCTTGTTGGGGGGGCGACGCATGGCAGGGCCGAGACTGCCGATAATCACATGAGGCTTGATGACGGCCAGCACCTTGGGGCCGATGCCCTGGACCTCTTCCAGGTCCTCCACCCTCTTGAAGGGGCCGTGGCTCCGCCGATAGGCCAGGATGCGGGCGGCCAGGGCCGGACCCACGCCGGGCAGGGCCTCCAGGTCCTCCTGGGTGGCCCGGTTCAGGTCCACCGGCAGGCCCAGGGTGATGAGCCGGACGCCGCGCATGCGCTCCGGGGCATAGGCGCCGTCGGTCTGCAGGCTCACACGGGCGCCGCTCTCCAGGGATTGGGAGGGCGGCAGCACGACCGGGGACGCACCGGCCAGGTTCCAGACTTCGGGAAGGGTGGGGGGGGCGGTGAAGACATAAACCCCGGGGCGGGCCGCCGCGCCCTCAACTTCCACGAAGACCGGGGTCACGGGAACGGCGGCGGCCGGGGTCCGCCCGACGTGGCCCCGCCAGGCCCAGACGGCGATCAGCGCCGCTCCCAGGAGGAGGATGACGCCCTGCTGGGAGCGGCTGAAGGCGGTCATGGCTCAGCGGATCCTCTGCTCGTCTTTGAAGAGCTTAAAGGTGATGCTGTCCACCAGGGCCTGCCAGGAGGCCTCGATGATGTCGTGGGCCACTCCCACCGTGCCCCAGCGGTCGTGGCCGTCCCGGGACTCGATGAGCACCCGCACCTTGGCGCCGGTGCCGCCGGGCCCGGGCAGGACCCGCACCTTGTAGTCCTCCAGGCGCATCTCCTCCAGGCGCGGGTAGAAGCGGAGCAGGGCTTTCTTGAGGGCCTTGTCCAGGGCGTTCACCGGGCCGTTGCCCACCGCCGCGGTGTGCACCTCGTGGAACCCCACCCGCACCCGGATGGTGGCTTCGGGCATGGGCGGGTCGTCCTCACCTACCTTCTGGTCCAGGATGCGGTAGCTGATGAGGCGGAAATACTCCTTGTACTGCCCCAGCGCCGCCCGCAGCAGCATCTCCAGGGAGGCCTCGGCCCCTTCAAACTGAAAGCCCTTGGACTCCAGGTCCTTCACCTTTTCCAGGGCCAGGCGGACCTTGGGCTCATGGGGGGAGAGCTCCAGACCGAAGTCCCGGGCCTTCATGATGATGTTGATCTTGCCGGACTGGTCGGACACCGGGATGTGCCGGGTGTTCCCCACCGTCTCGGGGCTGACGTGCTCGTAGGCCCGGGGATTTTTCTTCACCGCATGGGCGTGCACCCCGCCTTTGTGGGCAAAGGCGCTCTGGCCCACATAGGGCTGGTAGCGGTTGGGCCGCATATTGGCCAGCTCATAGACGAAGCGGGAGACCTCGCTCAAACGCTTCAGGTGGTCGTCAGGGATGCAGTCCACCCCCATCTTCAGCTTCAGGTTGGGGATGATGGAGCACAGGTTGGCGTTGCCGCAGCGCTCCCCCACGCCGTTGATGGTGCCCTGCACCTGGACGGCGCCCAGCTCCACCGCGGCCAGGGAATTGGCCACGGCCAGTTCGCTGTCGTTGTGGGCGTGGATGCCCAGAGGCGCGTCCGGAAAACGCTCCCTGACCACCTGGATGATCTCGCGCAGCGTGGAGGTGAGGGTGCCGCCGTTGGTGTCGCACAGCACCAGGCACATGGCGCCGCCGTCCACCGCGGCCTGCAGCGTCCTCAGGGCATAGTCCCGGTCCTCCAGGAAGCCGTCGAAGAAGTGCTCTGCGTCATAGAACAGCTCCTCCACCCGGGGACGCAGATAGGCCAGCGAGTCGGTAATGAGCTCCAGGTTGCGCTCCAGGGTGGTCTGCAGCACCTCCTTGACGTGGAAGGTCCAGGACTTGCCGAAAATGGTGACCACCGGCGCCCGGCTGATGAGCAGCTCCTGCATGTTGCTGTCGGCCTGGGGCGGCGTGTCCTTGTGGTGCGTCATGCCGAAGGCGGTGATGCGGCTCATCCCCAGGTCATAATTGCGAATTTCCGAGAAGAAGTCCCGGTCCTTGGTATTGGCCCCGGGCCAGCCTCCTTCAATGTAGTGAACCCCCAACTGGGCCAGCTTCTGGGCGATGCGCACCTTGTCCCACAGGGACAGGTTGAACTCCTCGGCCTGGGTGCCGTCCCGCAACGTGGTGTCGTAAACCTTCACCTTCTTCATGACCGCCCTCGGTTACGATGGTTCTTGTATGTTGTTCCTGTTAAACACGCTTACTCGGGTTCAGGTGTCAGGTGCCGGGTGTCAGGTGTCAGGTGTCAGGTGCCAGGTTCTGGGTTCTGGGTTCTGGGTTCTGGGATGCCATGTTGCCGGGAGCTAAAATTATCAAGGCATGTTCATGGCAATGGTGCGCGGTGCGCACCCTACCACTCAAACCTGAAACCTGAAACCTGAAACCTGCTTTCACCCCTTCCCCACCCGGGGCTGGTCCAGCCCGAAGGCGTCATGCAGCACCCGCACCGCCAGCTCCGTGAATTTGTCCTCGATGACACAGGAGATTTTGATCTCCGAGGTGCTGATCATCATGATGTTGATGCCGGCCTGGGACAGGGCGGCGAACATGCGGGAGGCGACTCCGGCGTTGTTGCGCATGCCCACCCCGACGATGCTCACCTTGGCGATGTGCTCATCGCTCAGGATCTCCCGGGTGCCCACTTCCTTGCCCACCTGTTGAACGATCTCCAGGGTCCTGAGCAGGTCGCCCTTGGGCACCGTGAAGGTGATGTCCGCCCGGCCGTCCACGCTGGAGTTCTGGATGATCAGGTCCACCACGATGTTGGCCTGGGCCACCGCCTCAAAGAAGCGGGCGGCGATGCCCGGCCGGTCGGGAACGCCGGTGATGCTGACCCGGGCCTCCTGGGTGCTGAAGGCCACGCCGGATACGGGGATTGCTTCCATCTCTTCGTCCTCGGGGCACACCAGGGTGCCGGGATGTTCGCTGAAAGTGGAGCGCACCCGGAGGTGCACGTTGTAATGCTTGGCAAAGCCCACCGACCGGATCTCCAACACCTTGGCCCCCAGGGAGGCCATCTCCAGCATTTCGTCATAGGAGATCTTGGGGAGCAACTGCGCCTGCTTGCAGACCCGGGGGTCAGTGGTGAAGACCCCCTCCACGTCGGTGTAAATCTCGCACAGGTCGGCCTTCAGGGCCGCGGCCACGGCCACCGCGGTGGTGTCCGAGCCGCCCCGGCCCAGGGTGGTGATGTTGCCCACTTCGTCCACTCCCTGGAAGCCGGCCACCGTGACAATGCGGCCTTTTTTCAGCAGCTCCTTGATGCGGCTGGCGTCGATGCCCACGATGCGGGCCCGGCCGTAGGCCTTGTCGGTGTAGATGCAGGCCTGGTGACCCAACAGCGAAGTGGTGTGCACCCCCTCGGCCTTGAGGAACATGCTGAACAGGGACACCGTCACCTGCTCGCCGGTGGCCAGGATAACGTCCAACTCCCGGGGGTCGGGCGGGTCGCCCATCTCCCTGGCCAGATTGATGAGGCGGTCCGTCTCCCCCTGCATGGCACTCAACACCACCACCATCCTGTGGCCGTCCATGTAGCCCTTGAGGACCCGGTTGGCCACGTTGGCGATCTTGTCGGGGTCGGCCACGGAGGAGCCGCCGTATTTTTGCACAATGAGGGCCACGCGTGCTTGTCCCCCTGTTAAAGTTTAAAGATTTATTATATCTATCTGCATGAAAAGCTCAAGGGGGGCGATGGGAAACTCGAGGATGGTCTGCGGAGGACGGGATTTTCCAATTATACATGGCGACATAAATAATTGCGTATTATTAATCTCTGCGCTCTCTGCGTCTTTGCGAGATAAAAAGGTTTCTCGCAGAGGCGCAGAGGCCGCAGAGAATGTCAATCGCGGTTAATTAAGTCGCTCAGTATAGCCAGGCCGCCCGCAAACAGGAATATACTCCGGTTCTGAAAAAAGCCTTGATATTATACGCTAAACGTATAACATATATACAGTAGAGGAATGCATGATCATCAGTTTCCGTGACAAGCGGACCCGGGCCTTTTTTGAGGGCGCCCGGGTAAAGGCTTTCCAGGGGTTCGAGCGTCAGGCCATGCTGCGGCTCGACCGCCTGCACGCCGCAGACCGCCTGATGGCCCTGAACACCCCGGGCAACCGGCTGCAAGGACTCAAAGGGAATCGCCGGGGCCAGTACAGCATCCGCATCAACGAGCAATGGCCGATTTGCTTTGAATGGCCCGAGGGCTCTCCTGGCCCTCTGAATGTGGAAATTGTGGACTATCATTAGGAGGCGATCATGACTCGGCTTCTCATCCATCCGGGGGAGCACCTGGCCGACGAACTCAAGGCGATGGGCCTGAGCGCCAATGCCCTGGCCAAGTCCCTGGGGGTGCCGACGAACCGGATTACCGAGATCATCCGGGGCAAACGCGGCATCTCCGGGGATACGGCCCTGCGCCTGGGCCGCTGGTTCGGCACCGGGCCGGATATCTGGATGAACCTGCAGAAAAACTACGAATTGCGTCTGGCAGCCCAGGAAATCGGCGAGGCCTTGGAAAAAATCCCTGAATATCAGGCCCAACCAAAGACAGGTGACGGTCTGCGCCCGTAGCTAGTTCTCATCCGGAAACGTAATTAACTGAATTAATTTCATAAAGAGCCATTTTTTGCTCGCGTTTTCCTTCGGAAAGTGGTAACTCTTTCAACTAACCGGTTGAATTGGTTTAGAAAGATAACTTTCCGAGGTTGATCTATGCGCCAAAAACGGGACCCGCAACGGAACCTGTTGTATCTCATGGCCAGAAATAAAGTGGCCCGGGAACTGGAGGCCATTTCCCGGGTCCTGGACCACCATCCGGCTATCCTGGACCTGGTTTTTCGGGACCTGGTGAAATACCAGCGCACGGATACCGGGCGCCAGGGCATGACCGCCGAGCAGGTGTTGCGCTGCGCCATTCTGAAGCAATATCGGGAATTGACCTACGAAGAGCTGGCCTTTCATCTGCAAGACTCCCTGGCCTTCCGGTCTTTTGCCCGGCTGGGCATGGGTCAATATCCCTGCGGCTCCACGTTGCAGGAAAACATCACAGCCACCAGCGCCGAGACCTGGGAAGCGGTGAACCGGGTGCTCCTGGAGCAGGCGGCCCAACAAAAGGTGGAGAAGGGGCGGGCCGTGCGCCTGGATTCCACGGTGGTGGAGACCCATATCCATCATCCCACCGACTCCACCCTGCTGCTGGACGGCATCCGGGTGATCACCCGGCTGCTCCAGGCCGGCAAGGAGCTTACGCCCACGCCGTGGTACACTTTTGCCGATCATCAACGGGCCGCCAGGAAACGGGGCTTGCAGATTCAGGGCGCCCGCAAGGACACCGTGAGGCTCAAGGCGTATCGGGAGCTGCTGTCCCTGGCTCACCGGGTGCTGGGGTATGCCCGGCAGGCCATGGCGGAACTCCAGGGATTTGTGGGGGCGGACCTGGAAGAGACCATCGCCGCCCATAAGATCCTGGCACAACTGGAAAGAGCGGTATCGCTGCTTCGATAAGTTTTGTTAGGGTGCGCACTGCGCACCGTAACCATGCTTAACTTTTCATAATTTATGGGTGAGCCCAAGGACCATGAGGAACTGTCTTGAAAAGTCCTTGGTGGCGCCGGCATCTTGCCGGTGCGGCGCACAGGCTGAAAGCCTGTGCCCAAAGGCGGCGGGCAGAGACGCCCGCTCCACCGCCTTTTTCATGGGTTATGGGTGGGCCAACGGCCCATGAGGGACTGCTATGAAAAGTTCCTTATCCCCCCTCTCCCCCGGCGGGGGAGAGGGCTGGGGTGAG
>VGSQ01000052.1 GCA_016874975.1 Deltaproteobacteria bacterium | reverse complement strand
TCGTGGATTGTTGCATTGCAAGGAATTTGGTCTCAGTTGACCCATTGCCAGGGCAAAAAAAACCTCTCTTCCGAATCTTTTATAACACTAGATATAGTATGTACTTGAGTGAAATGCATACCCCCAATAATTTTTAGGTTTATTTTATTCAATATATAGATATTTCGCACTGAGGAAATTTATATAGATCGGATTATATCCTTTTCGACCCTCCCGATCTTCTCCTCCAGCATTTCGGGCACGTCCTTCAGGTCGTCCGGCCCCAGCAGCACCTCCCTCTCCCGGCCTCAGCCGCCGACCCCGGCGTGCACGGCACGCCCTATAACCATGAATGACACCCGGCCCCGGATGTCTGCGCAGGCTGGCAGTCCTCCTCGTTCCCAAGCTCCTGCTTGGGAACGTAAATTTCTCCCCCCAAGTCTGCTTGGGTACCTTACGCCCCTCCGCCTTGGCCTCGCCTTAGGCAGAGTCCTCCGGCCAAGGGTAGCTTGGTAACCGGAAAAAAGCTAACATCCTGCGCAGCCTAACTTTTCCTCCTTTTGGAGACCGCCCCAGGCTCAGGCGCGTCTGTCTCACCATATTCATGGTCCTTTAGAGGCTGCGCCCATGGAAAAAATGTAGAACCGGGGAGGGCGCCTGCTCCATATTCAGACCGGAGATTTTCCCGCTGAAAAAAAGGACGCAACTTTTCCACCCCGCCTTATCGTCACCCCCGCCCGACCAGGGCGCGCGCCGCGATCAGGCCGCTGGCCGAAGCCTGGATCAGGCCCCGGGTAATGCCCGCGCCATCCCCGATGATAAACAGGTTGCGAACCGGGGTCTCCAATTCCGGGCTCAGTTGAAAACGGTGGGAGTAAAACTTCACTTCCATCCCGTACAACAGGGTGTGCCGACTGTTGATGCCCGGAGCCAGGGCGTCAAGGGCTTCCAGCATTTCCAGGATGTCCTTGAGGTAACGGTAGGGGAGGACGAAGCTCAGATCCCCGGGGGTGGCGCTCTTCAGCGTCGGCCGGGTGAGGCAGCGTTCCAGGCGGGCCACGGTGGTGCGGCGACCGACCTGAAGATCACCCAGTCGCTGGACCAGCGCTCCCTGGCCCAACAGGTTGGCCAGGCGGGCAATATATTGGCCGTAGCTGATGGGATCGTCAAAAGGATGGGTGAACGTGGAGCTCACCAGGATGGCGAAATTGCTGTTTTCCGTCTTCCGGGAAGTGTAGCTGTGGCCGTTGACGGTGACCAGGCCGTCCAGATCCTCCAACACGACCTCCCCGTGAGGGTTCATACAAAAGGTGCGCACCTTGTCGTCGAAGGTGCGGGAGTAATAGATCAATTTGGCTTCGTAGGCCGCCTCCGTCAGGGGGGCCAGCACCGCGGCCGGGACCTCCACCCGCACCCCGATATCCACCGGGCTGGGAACGGAGGGAATCGCCAGGCGACGGGCCTCTTCCCTGATCCAGGCGGCCCCGGAGCGTCCCGGCGCGGCGATCACATAGCGGGCCCGCACCACCTCGTTGTTATCCAGGGCCACCCCCGCCGCCGCCCCTTCCTCCACCACGATCCGCCGGGCCCGGCAACGGGTGCGGATCTCCACCCGGCCGGTCAAACGCTCCCGCAGGCGGGTCAGGATGGTTCGGCAATTATCCGTGCCGATATGGCGCAGGCGGGTGGGGATGAAAATCATGCCCGCATGCCTGGCCCTGGTTTTCAGAAGTTCCAGGGTGTCCAGATCACCGCCGTGGATTTCCGGGGGCGCCCCCAGCTCCTGATAGATGCCGTCCACTTCCTGGATCAGGACCGTCAAGTCGTCCAGCGGCAGCAGATCGCTCAAGAACCCCCCCACCTCGGGGGAAAGGATGAGTTTGCCGTCGCTGTAGGCGCCGGCGCCGCCCCAGCCGCACAAAAGACCGCCGGGCTGCTCCCGGCGACGCTCTGTGAGGTCCGGACCCTGTTCCACCAACAGGACCCTGCCCGCCCCCAGGTTCTCCAGGCTGAGGGCGGCAAACAGCCCCGCCGGCCCGGCTCCGATGATGATTGCCTCATAGCTGGCCATGATGCCCCCAAGGTATCAAAAAGCGGCGGGCAAATCCATGACAATCCACGCCGGTCGGCATCCCCGAAGGGGGCGGGCTGAAAAATCAGGTACTGCCCACCCCCCCCCGGAACGCGCCGGCCAGCCCCCCTCATCCTCGGCACCGCCCGGTTTATCCCCCAATTATCCGAGTCAATCGGAGTTACAGGAAGGGGCTGCAAGACGGGGCGGGTTGTTTCCTGCAGCCCTTGTTCGGCTTGCAGCCGGATAAACCTTGCCGCAAGAAAAATCGAGCCCGGCTGATTTTTTTCCCATTTCCCTCTAAAGTTTTTCCGTAAGGCCACCGATGGATGGGCAAACGCACGGATTCGGGTTTGGCTCCTCCCTGCCCAGCTGCCGGACCGGGCCCGGTCCTGAGGTGGAGGGGGACTGTAAGACGGGTTGGCAGCAGGTGCCCAGGGAGGAGCAACCCGGCGCCGGCGAAGGAGGGGTCTCATGGAGTGGCTCAGTCTGCCCCTGGTGGCGGTGGCTGGCGGTATGGTGGGCTTTTTGCTCCTGGTCTTCTGTCTGTTGGCCTGGCGGGAGTCGCACCCGCCGGCCCTGGTCTGGTATGGCGACCTCCGTCCCCCTAAGGAGGAGGTCCGGTGGTCGGCGCCCACGCCCGAGGCTGTTCCCCGGCCACCGGGAGACCTGCCTGAGACGGACGCCCCCTTGCTCTGGGAGGCCCCCCCGGTCTCTGCGCCCCCGGGTTTCACCCCCGAAGCCCGGGGGTTCTCCTGACCCCGCAGGATGCCGGAAAGCCATGAGTGTCCGACTCCCGTTATTTGGCGGTGAGTTTTTCCTTCAACTGGGCCAGGAAGTAGGAGTTCCGGAACATCTGGCCCTTCAGCTCCCCCAGTTCCATCCTCACCTCGCCCAGGGCCACCCGGAGCTGCCTGACGGCCGCCTCCAACTCCTCCAGACGCTGGAGGAAAGCTTGGGCCGCCTCCTCCGGGAGGTCGGATCGCTTGGTCCGCAGGGCCGGCAGAGGGGACACTATGTTTTCCAGATGATTTTCCGGAGCCACAAAATCCAGGGGGTTGTCCCCGATGGTGCGCCGCTTGGTCATGATGCCAGCCTCCCTGTTCACGGTTCCTGGGCGATGATCTCCCGGGCCAGCCGGCGGTAGTCCGCCGCGCCCGTGCTCTTGGGGTCGTATCGGGTGATGGGTTGGGCAAAAGAAGGGCATTCGGCCAGGCGGATGTTTTCCCGGATGACCGTCTGGTACACCAGATCTCCGGAATGCTCCCGCAGTTGCTCCACCACCTCCCGGGCGTGCCGGGTGCGTCCGTCCATGCGGCAGGCCAGGATACCGGTGACCCTCAGGTCCGGGTTGAGCCGTTCCCGGACCACCTCCACCGTGTGCAGGAGCTGGGCCAGCCCCGCCAGGGCCAGCACGTGGGCCTCCACCGGCACCAGGAGCTCCCGGACCGCAGCCAGGGCGTTGATGGTGAGGATGCCCAGGGTGGGCGGGCAGTCGATGAGCAGATAGTGCCAGCCGTCCGCCGGCAGCTCCGCCACACTGCGCCGCAGAATCTGTTCCGCCCCCACTTCCCCGGCCAGAAACCGCTCCGCCCCCATCAGCCAGGCCGAGGATGGGGCCAGGTCCACCCCGGGCACCCCGGTCTGCTGCACCAGGTGGGCCAGGGGAGTCTGGTTGGTGAAAAGCTCAAACAGCCCCTTGCCGGGGTTCTTGAGCCCCATCCAGGCCGTGGTCGAATGTTGCGGGTCCAGGTCCAGCAGCAACACCCGGCGCTCCTGTTCCCCCAGGGCCGCGGCCAGATTGACGCTGGTGGTGGTCTTGCCGCTGCCCCCCTTCTGGTTGGCGATGGCCATGGTCCGCATTTTCCCCCTCCCCGCTTCTCGGAATTCCGGGCTTCGGCGCCCTGCCCGAGGCCGGCCTGACCCCGGCGCCGCTGACAAGAAAAAGCCCGAAACCCCCGGCCGACCCCCCTTCCGGGAAGCCGGCGACGGCGGCGCTTCGGGCTGGATGTGCCGGGAACCCTGGCCTCATGGGTGGCCTTTCGGTTCAGTCTCTCTGCCCCACCATGCCACAACGCCGCCGCCAAGTCAATGAAATGCTCCCGGCGGCTCGGCCCCCGCCCCGGACCGACCGGCTTCGAGGGGCGGGGCCCCCTCAAATAAAAATCTTTTCTTCTCAGGAAGATTCTGTGCTATTATTTTAGAGACCATTATGCGGGCTGCATAACTTGATAAGTTGCTTTCCGTATAGGAATAATGGAGAAAGGAATGGACTTAGGGTTTAAGACAATGTTAAAAAACATCCTGTCGTTGAGATTTCTGCGCAATAATAAAAAAATATTAAACATTGTCTATAATACCAGGATCGGTTTCCCGTTTCGCTGGCTGTGGGCTTTTTTGAAACTCGCAGATTCCAAAAACCGTATCGTAATCTTGGAGAGCCGGGTCGACGGCTTAAACAATTACTTAAGCCCGGAGAACCAAGCTTTATTAAATTATAATACGTTAAACAATGTCAATATTTTTGATGTAAAATTTGAGAATCACAATCATGTCTACCTCCGTTATTGCTCCGAACATCTGGAGGACGTGCTCAATATCATTCCACTGCTAAAGTCTCTATCCTTAGAATATCCCAGTGTGACATTATTTACCAATCATCATCGATTCCCTTTTCATGCCATTTCAGAGAAATGTTTTTCCGCCCCCGATATGCAAGGAGGGTTTCCTCATCATGCAAACTTTTTTGATTTCACCGGCTTGATTCGCAAAGATTTGTATTGTCCCGCCTGGATGCAATTTTTTGTGTTTCTGGACAGAGAGCCGACACCCTTCCTGGAAAATCCCTTCCCTTTGCTGGTTGAGACGGACCGACTCAAAACTGAACTTGCAGGAACTCCTTACGTTGTCGTCAACGTAAACGCCGAGCGCTCCAATCTTCATGAACAACAGCAGATCAACGCGTCCGTCGGGAAAGTTCTGGAACTCCTTCATGTCAAAGGCTTTCATACTGTTGAGATCAGCGATAATCTTCCGTTGCTTCATCTTGACAGCACCTTCTTTTTTAAGAAGCAAACATGGTTTGATCTTTTTACCCTAATCAAACACTCCGCCGGTTTTGTCGGCGTCGACTCTGTTCCCCTGCGGGTCGCCTCCCTCTATGGGAAACCTATTCTCGGTTACTTCGATAATAATCATCCACTTAATTCTTTGCCGACCATGATCCCTGCGGTGCATCTCGTGATCGACCATCGATCTTTAACGGGCGACCACAAGGATGGGAAACAAATGATTCAACCGGCCGGCCCGGTTATGCACTCATCTGCTCAAAAAAAGGGATTGATTTTCGACGCCAACCACGTTCAGGATGCTGCCCGAGTTTTCGTTGGCTGGTTATTGCAAAAGGATTATTTTCAACAATCCATGGCTGATGTCGTGGCATATTATACCGATTCCTGTTACCAAATGGCCCGAAGAGAGTTTTGCATGGGTTATTTGTTGAGTTTACTGGCAAAGGACCCCAATGCCCTCACATCTTCAGTTTTATTAGAGCGGTTTGATGGCCCGGTTAAGGCGATTTTGCGGAAATTCACTGACAGACCGAGGTTTTTAAATAATTACGAGGAGATTGAACAATATCTGAAAAAACGTGAAATTGATAAGATATTAATCTCTTATTTCGGCGGCATCGGTGATACCTTATTGCTGTTCTGGCTGGCCCTCGCAATCAGGCGTCAATTCCCGAACGCATATCTGTTCATAATTCCCAGCGGTCAACATGTAGCTTTTTTAAAAGATTGCCTGAAATTTATGAACCACATTTTTGTAATTGATTTGGACCATCAATATATGGAGGAATACATAAATGCCCGGGAAAAAATGTTCGATTTAATTCTTGACTGCCGATATGTTACAAAAGTGACAAGCACAAATCAGAAATATGACAAATATGCCCGCAATTTGCAGGCCGTTTTTGAGCAATACAATATAAACTTTGACAGATCTCCCCTGGACAATTACCTTCATCGCGAACACGGACTGGATATCTTCAGTATCATACAAAAAACATCAGGGATTCATTTACAGCATTATGATGCGACTTTTCCACTATCGCCGGATGACTTTCATCATTTGCAAGATCTATTGGATGATCCGTATGTTACGATTGGTGCGGGGGTAGACCCTTATTGGAATGAACAGTCTTCTAGTCCGAGAAAAACTAAACAATGGCCCGTGGAATATTGGCAGAATGTTATTGATAACCTCAATACACTCGGGGTGCGCGTCGTGCAATTGGGCAATTCTTATGAGAAACCGCTGGCCCACACCATCGGCCTGCTGGGAAAAACCTCGGTGCGAGAGGCCGCGGCCGTCATAAAATATGCCCTTTGTCATATATCCATCGAAGGAGGTCTGGTCTGGGTGGCCAAGTCAGTGGGGACACCCTCCATTGTTCTGTTTGGTCCCACTGATCCCGGTTTTTTCGGCCAACCTCACAATATCAACCTGACTGCTGCATTGCCCTGTTCCCCCTGTTGGTGGAAGACGGACCGCTGGATGGAGGTTTGCCCGGAGGGTCACGAAACTTCCCGGTGCATGGAAGAACTGACACCGGAAATGGTGTTCAAGGAAGTAAAGAAGATTGTCGATGACTACAAAAACCCAAAATCGTGTCGGTTATCTTTATTGGACATTTCCTTTTTTGACCACAAATTGGTGGCCGATAACCTGATTGTTATTAAAGAATTGGGGGACAACGCCGCCCTTCCCGTCGACCAACTGTATAAAAGTGTTCAGAATGGCGCCTCTGGAATTTATCTGCACGGCTCCAAGTATTGGGAATATACGTATGCCCTGAAAAACATTGAAGCCTGCAACATGAATGCAGATGCCAAGCTCAAGATCGTTGATGTGGGATCAGGGCGTGGGGCGATCCATAAAACTTTATTACAGAGAGGTTATGATGTTACTGTGGCAGATGTTAACTTTGCTTTTGCCGGAGAGCAATGGGAATCTAAATTCCTCTCCCATGCGCCGGTAAATTTGACGGTGGCCTTCAACAGCATTTTCAATTTGTCCTTTCCTTCCGAATCATTTGACGTGGTTTTATGTCTGTCCGTTATTGAACATGTTAAAGGAAAAGCCTACGCCTTCCGAGAACTTCTGCGCGTCCTTAAAGACGGAGGTATTTTAATCATCACCTTTGATTTCGTGCCGCAACAGGTGTGGGATGAGGATGTCAATGACATATTCGGCAAATACAGCAGGGTTGAGGTCTTTAATGAAAAGAGTATATGTGAGTTGTTGAGTAATTTTAAGATTCAGGGACAATATTCGGAAGCAAAACTTATGGAAACATATGCTGCTTCATCCGATAATATTCAAATATCAGGCGTAGAGGGCATTCCTCCCAAAATGACCGTCGGGGGCCTGGTCATCAAAAAGCAAGCTGTTTAAGGCGACGGGCAACAACATGCAACATGAATATGCGTTGATTCATCACCAAGACTGCCGGTTTCTCATCAGAAAGGATGAGCGGGGCATTTTTGATCGACGCACGATTGTGGAGGTGTTCGACGACAACACTTACAAATTTCCCATCCAGCCGTTTTTTACCATCATTGATGTCGGGGCATTCATCGGGGCTTTTACGGTGTACAGCGCCCAAAAGGCGCAACGGGTCATCGCCTGCGAGCCCAATCCGGAAAGTTTTGCCTTATTGAAACAGAATGTTTTCCTCAATGAATTGAACAATGTGGATCTGATACCCGCCGCCGTGGGGGGGAGCCGGGAACCGAGAACCCTGACCATAGACCGCCAGTCCCCCAATCAAGGCGGCGCCAATATTTTCGGCCACCGGAGTCTCACCGGCGAGATAACCGAAACAAGCTTTGCCGACGGGGTTGCTCATGATGAAATTTCGGTTCCAACGATTACCATGGAAGATATCTTTAAACGATTTGAGATCGCCATCTGCGATTTATTGAAGATGGATTGTGAGGGCGCTGAGTATGAAATTATTTTCCAGATGCCGGAAGATACACTGCGGAAGATTGACCGTATCGCAATAGAATACCACAATTTTATTTTCGATGAGGCGGTTTTTTTTGACCTCGGTCAATTCTTGAAAAATAACGGTTTCTTTGTTATTCACGGAGACCACTACGGGCAACATGGAATGTTGTTTGCGATTCGTAGAAACTTTACCATAGAGCATCTATCCGTTTTTCAAGAACAGCATCAGCTTCTTTTAGACGTGGCAGGAGAAGGCCTCAAGGCGACATTATCCAAGAGGGAAGCGGAGATGCATGAGTTAAGGGAACTGTATGAGAAACTGCACCTTGAGTTGCAGGAAATTCAACAGAGAAAAGATATCGAAATTCAGCGAAAAGATCGGGAAATTGAGGCGATGTTGTCATCTATGAGATGGAAGTATGCCGATTACCTGTATAAATTCACTCCAAACTCTCTTATCAGGTTCATTAAGAAATGCATGGGCTTTCATCGTTAATCCGGGGACCGGGGTGCTGTTTCTCCAAGGTTTTGTTGGCGGCATGAAGCATCCGTCTTAAAACGTCATGGTCGTGTTTTTCCTCACCGGGCCGCGCTGGTCCGGACAAATGGTTCTGCCCCCCTTCAGACCCCGGCGCGGCGGCCTCCGGCACACCGGTCGGTTTTCTCCCGCTTAGCCTTGCCATCGGAGCAGCCCATGCCGGCACCGCTGATCACCTCTCCCGGCCGACTCGCCAAGATCAAGGCCGCCCTGGCTCTGGGCGCCACGGCCTTCCTGACGACGCTGGCCCTGTTTTTCGGGGGCGTCCTGGAGCCCTATGCCCTCAAGACCTTGGACCTGCTGTTCCGCCGGGTGCCTTTGCCGGGACCCGACCCCCGGGTGGTCCTGGTCACCGTCGACCAGCCGGATGTGGATTTTTATAAGAAGCAAGGGATCAACTGGCCCTGGCCCCGGCAACTGTATGCCCCCATCATTGAGTTTTGCCGTCTGGGCGGGGCCCGGGCGGTGATTTTCGACATCATCTACAGCGAGCCCTCGGTGTACGGGCCGGAAGACGACCAGCGCCTGGGGGAGGCGGCGGCCCAGGCGGGGAATGTCATCTTTCCCTTTTTTCTGTCCCGGGAAGAGAAAGAGTCCGGCCCCCTGGAGGCCGAGATTTTTCAGAAGGCGGCCCTGGAGATTGCGGGACCGGGGCCGGTCGGTCTGCCCCATTACCGTTCCCTGCTGCCGCCCATCCCGCCCCTGACGGCCGCGGCGGCCACTCTGGGCAATGTGGAGGCCGGTCCCGATCCGGACAGCATTTACCGCCGTCTGCCGCTGGCGCTGCCTTATCAGGGGCGCTGGCTCCCCTTCCTGGCCTTTGCGGCCTACCAGCGCTTCCAATCGCCGGGGCCCTGGCGCTTCGGGGAGGGAGGCCTGGTTAAGGAAGGTGTGCGCCTCCCCCTGGATGAGCAGGGTCGCATGCTCCTCAAATTCCGGGGACCCAGCCGCAGCCACCGCCACTTCAGCGCCGCCAACGTCATCAGGTCGGCCTACCAGGCGTCCAAGGGGGAGGCGCCCCTGCATGCCCCCCGGGAAGTGGCCGGCGCCTGGGTCTTTGTGGGCCTCACCGCGCCTGGCCTCAAGGACATGAAACCCAGCCCCGTCGCACCCATCTTTACCGGGGTGGAGCTGCAGATGACGCTTCTGGACAACCTGCTGAGGGGCGATTTCCTGAGGCAGGCGCCGGGGTGGCTGCTTTGGGCCTGGGCGCTGGGATTGGCGGCGGCGGTGAGCCTGGGGGTTTTCTTCTCCCGAAGGCTGGAGGTCACGCTGGGGGTGTTCCTGGTCCTGGGGGGCCTGCACCTGGTGCTGGCGGTGGCCGCCTTCCGTCTCAGCTGGTGGCTGGACCCGGTGGCGCCGGGGGTGGCCCTGTTTCTGGCCTTCGGCGGGGCCACGGCTTACAGCTACGCCACCGAAGGTCGACAGAAGCAGTTTATCCGCCGCACCTTCAGCCAGTACCTGGCGGAGACGGTGGTCAACGACCTGCTGGAAAATCCGGACAAGCTGCGACTGGGAGGAGAGCGGCGGCGGGTCACCCTCTTTTTCTCGGATCTGGCAGGCTTCACCGGCATTTCGGAAGGCCTGACGCCGGAGGAATTGGTGGGCCTCCTGAACGACTACCTGTCCCGGATGACGGAGATCATCATGGAGGAAGGGGGCACGGTGGATAAGTTCGAGGGGGACGCCATCATGGCCTTCTGGGGGGCGCCCCTGGAACAGGAGGACCAGGCGCGGCGGGCCTGCCGGGCGGCCCTGCGCCAGGTGCGGGCCCTGGACGACCTCAACCAGAGCCTGCGCTCCCAGGGATTGCCAGCCCTGGCCATGCGCATCGGTCTGCACACCGGCGAGGCCGTGGTGGGCAACCTCGGTTCGGCCAAACGGTTCGACTACACCGTCATCGGCGACACCGTCAACCTGGCCTCCCGCCTGGAGGGGCTGAACAAATTCTACGGCACCGCGGTCATGGCCAGCGAGGCCACCCGGGCCGAATGCGGGGGAGAGGTGGAATTCATGGAGCTGGACCAGGTGGCGGTGAAGGGGCGGGCGGCGCCCGTCACCGTTTTTGCGGTGCTGGGGACCGCGGGGGAGCTCAGCCAACTCCAGGCCGAGGCCCGTCAGGAATTCCTGGAGGGTCTGTCGCTTTACCGCCAGGGCCGCTTTGTTGAGGCGGTCCTGCATTTTGAGCGGGCCCGGGAGCACCTGCCGGACCCCCATCCCGCCGAGGTCTACCTGGAACGGTGCCGCCACTATCAGGCCGCCCCGCCGCCGCCGGGCTGGGACGGCGTCTTCCGGCCGGAAAAGAAGTGAGGCGCAGTGCTGCTGACCATAGCTTTACAGGGGGGTCCGAAAAATGCTGGAAATCGCCATCCCCGGTGCGCCGACGTTGCGACTGGCCCATCTGCTGTTGGATTACAACGGCACCCTGGCTTGCCGCGGCATGCTGGTGGAGGGGGTGTCCGAACGGTTGAGTCGGTTGGCCCGACATCTGGAGATCCACGTCCTGACGGCGGACACCTTCGGCACGGCGCACCGGCAGGTGGCCCGCCTGCCCGTCAGTCTGGCCGTAATCCCCCCGGACCACCAGGCGGAGGCCAAAGCGGCGCACCTCAGGCGGCTGGGGGCCGGACAAGCGGCGGCCATCGGCAACGGCAGGAATGACCGTCTCATGCTCCAGGAGGCGGCGTTGGGAATCGCCGTGCTGCAGGGAGAGGGGGCGGCCCGGGAAACCCTGCTGGCGGCCCAGGTGGTGGCCCTCAACATCCTGGAGGCCCTGGACCTGCTCCTGCACCCGGACTCCTTGAGGGCCACCCTGCGGACGTGAGTGGGTCTGGGTCGGGCCGGGAGCGGTCTTCGGGTGTGCCGTGCACGCCGAAGTGGGCGGCCCCGGTCCACCCCAGGAGCCATGGGCAGCAAGCCGCATCGCAGGCCGACAAAATCCGGGCTTGCCGCCGGACCGCCGCCGATGGTCTTGAAATTGACACAGCCCCCTCCATAGGGCATACTCTAAACCAGAATCCTGGGGGTCTGCTGTTCCGAAAAGTTTTGTGTAGGGTGCGCACTGCGCACCATAAGCATGCTTAACTTATCATAATTTATGGGTGAGCCCCAGGCTCATGAGTAACTGTCTAGAAAAATCTCACTGGAGTTTTGGGGCGGTTTTTTCGACTTAATTCTGAGAATCCCGAACAAAGGAGGCAGCGGCAGTGAGGTCCATAAGGGGATGGAGAACCGGATTAGGAGCTGCGGCGCTGGCGGCCGCGCTGCTCCTGGGAGTCGGGCTGGTATGGGCCCAGACCCTGAAGGTCAGCCAGTCCAATCAGCAATTTTACCCGGAGCCGAATTTTGCCAGCAATCCCGTAGGCCCGGCGCCTGTGGGGGCCCACGTCAAGGTGCTGGAAACCAAAGGGGACTGGTACCGGGTGGAGTACCAGGGGAAGAAGGCCTGGCTGCATCGCCAGGCGGTGCCCGAATCCCCGGTGTTCGTCCCCGGCCAGGTCGGCGGCGGCCCGGTGAAACAGGTCAAGAGCGATGAAGTGGCCCTGGCGGGCAAGGGCTTCACCGCCGAAGTGGAGTCCGGGTACCGGCAGAAGAACCCTGGTCTCAATTATGCCCAGGTGGACCAGATTGAGGCTTTCAGGGTGGACCCCGGCAGGCTCCAGTCGTTCATTAAGGAAGGAGGGCTCAATCCATGAGGCGCATCCAGGGTGCGACAATAGCGGCGTTAGCCGGCCTGATTCTGGCCTGGGGTTGCGCCGGGCCTGAGGGGAGCGGTCCCAGCCTGTCCGGGCTGACCGGGTTGGTGCCCCTTCCGGGAGCGGCGCAGCCGGCCGCAGCCATCGTCACCAAGGCCGGGGCCAAGGCGGTGGACGCCTCCCGTCCCATCACTCCCTCAGAGGAATATTATATCGGGCGGGCGGTATGCGCCCGGATTCTGGCCAAATACCCGCTCTCCCAGGACCAGGCCCTCACCCTTTACGTCAACGAAGTGGGGCGGACCGTGGCCCGCAAATCCAACCGTCCCGATCCCTACCGGGGCTATCACTTCGGGGTGCTGGAGACCTCCGAGCCCAACGCCTTCGCCTGTCCCGGCGGCATCATCCTGGTCACCAAGGGGCTGGTCAGGAAATGCGCCGATGAAGATGAACTGGCCGCGGTGCTGGCCCACGAGGTGGCTCACATCGTCAACCAGGACGGCATCAACTCCATCAGCCGGGCCCGGTGGAGCGAGGTGCTCACCACCGCCGGCGCCGAAGCGGCCCGCCAGTATGGGGGGGTGGCCGGGAACCTCGTCACCCTTTTCGAAAGCTCCATTGACGATGTGTTCAAAACCATCGTGGTGAACGGCTATAGCCGCGGGGCCGAAGAAGCGGCGGACCGGGAGGCGATCTCCATCCTCACCCGGGCCGGCTACAACCCCGCGGCCCTGGCCTCGCTGTTGGGCAGGATGGGCTCCGGCGGCGGCGGCATCATGCGGACCCATCCGCCCACCGCCGACCGATTGGCCAAGGTTAAAAGCCAGTCCGCCGCGGCCCAGCCCGGAAAGATGGAGGAGGTGCGGACCAAGCGGTTCAAAGAGCAAAAAATCTAACCCGGGGCCGGGGCGGCCCGCCTCCGAACGGGTCTGGAACAGGGTCCATCTCCGAACCGGCGCCTCTTCAACCCCGTTCCCGGGAGATCCCGGGAACGGGCCTGCGGAGTAATCGACAACTGGGCGGAGCATTCTCAGGGAAAGGAGGACCATCATGGTTCCGGAAATTGCCGCAGGGGAAAGGCTGGCTCCCATCTTTGAGATGCTTGTCAGCATGGTGGGGGCATCCCGGGATTCCTTCAACCGTCACAGTTTGCCGGAACTGAACCGCCTCCAGGAGTTGAAAAAACTTATCCTGACGGAAATCGGCAACCTCTCCCAGCAGGTCAGAGAAGCACTCGAGGCGAAATCTGCCGCGGAGAGAGTGCCGGGGCTCAGGCGCCAGAGCATTCTGGTGCATCTCCAGGTGATGGCCGACAACCTGGGGGATTTGAGCGGATCCGTGGAAAAGAAGATCAAAGGCGGCGTCTTGTTTTCGGACAAGGCGGTGACTCAAGCCAACCAGCTCTTCGACCAGTTGGCCGGGCTGCTCAGGTCCCTTCTGGACATTCTTAAGACCGACAACGCCTTTCTGAAAGAGTACGTGGCGAACACCGGGCGCCAGCTCATCCAAAGCACCCATGAATTCGCCACGGAACATGAGGCGCGCCTCATCGAAGGCGTCTGCCTGCCCCAGGCTGCGCCCATCTTTCTGGCTCTTCTGGACCGCCTGCGCACCATCGCCCAGCATGTGGTGGATGTGGCCCAGATCATGGCGGTCAAGCCCTGACCGGTTCTTGCCGAACAGTTCGCGGTGCGGGACGGCATTGGGATGAACGGCGGGGAGCCGGCCGGCTCCCCGACCCTTCTCTCAGGTGACTCGCGCCCCAGTCTCACCATGCGACGGAGAGCGCGGTGGACAAAATCGGACCAGGCCGGGAAGCTTTTCACCGGGAGGAAGCGGACCCTCTGCCCGCTTCGGAACCCCCCACGGCCGGCGGGACCGACCTGGGGGAAGGGTCAGGACCGGCCCGGCAGCGCTTCCGGGTGAGGGGACTGGTGCAGGGCGTGGGTTTCCGGCCCTTCGTCTACCGCCTGGCCCTGGCCCACGGCCTGGCGGGCTGGGTCCGCAACACCTCCAGGGGGGTGGAGATCGAAGCCGAGGGCCCGGCCACAGGCCTGGAACGCTTCGGGCGGGCGCTGGCCGGCCAGGCCCCACCCCTGGCCCGGGTGGAGGAGGTGATCACGGAGACGGCGCTCCCCCTGGGCGAAACCGCGTTTCTCATCCAGGACAGCCGCGCCCTGGCGGACACCGAGGCGGTGATCCCTCCCGACGTGGGGACCTGCGTCCCTTGCTTCGGTGAAGTGAGCGATCCCCGGGACCGCCGCCACGCCTACCCCTTCACCAATTGCACCAACTGCGGCCCCCGCTTCACCCTCATCCGGGAAGTCCCCTACGATCGCCGATTTACCACTATGGCCGCGTTCGCCATGTGCCCGGAGTGCCGCCGGGAATACCTGGACCCCCGGGACCGGCGCTTTCACGCCGAACCCACCGCCTGCCCCGCCTGTGGGCCGCGCCTCTGGTTGGAGGACCGGGAGGGGCGCCGCTGGGATGACGATGTCCCGGCCGCCGCGGGGCGATTGTTGCAGGAGGGCAAGATTGTGGCGGTGAAGGGCCTGGGCGGCTTCCACCTGGCCTGCGACGCCCGGCGGGACGAGGCGGTGCGCACCCTCCGGGAACGGAAGGGCCGCGTCGCCAAGCCCTTTGCGGTCATGGTCCGGGACCTGGAGGAAGCGGGGCGTCTTTGTCATCTCAGCGACCGGGCCCGGGCCCTGCTGCTCTCTCCGGAGGCCCCCATCGTGCTGGCGCCGCGGCGGCCGGGAGCCCGTCTGTCCGCCCACGCGGCCCCGGGAAACCGTTACCTGGGCCTGCTCCTGCCTTATACGCCCCTGCACTTCCTGCTTTTCCGGCACGCCCCCGCCGCTCTGGTGATGACCAGCGGCAACCTGAGCGAAGAACCCCTGGTCTTCACCAACGAGGGCGCCCGCACCCGGCTGGCCGCCCTGGCCGACGCCTTCCTGCTGCATGACCGGGACATCCAGGCGCCCTGCGACGATTCGGTGGTGCGGCCGCTGGAGGACGGCGGCCTCATCGTCCTGCGGCGGGCCCGGGGCTACGTGCCCCGCACCATCGCCCTGCCCCTGGAGGTCCCGGAAGTTCTGGGGGTGGGGGCCGAACAGAAGAGCACCTTCTGCCTGGGCTGGGGGCGGACGGCCCTGTTGAGCCAGCACCTGGGCGATCTGGACAACCTGGAGACCTTTGTTTACTTCAGCCTGGCAGTCAAACACTTCCAGGCCCTGAGCCGCAAAGCCCCCCGGTTGGTGGCCCATGACCTCCATCCGGACTACCTGAGCACCCGGTATGCGGCCGCGTCAGAGGGTCGGCGCACCGTGGGCGTTCAGCATCACCATGCCCACCTGGCCGCCTGCCTGGCGGAGCACGGCCGCACCGACCGCTGCCTGGGCGTGGCCCTGGACGGCACCGGCTTCGGCCCGGACGGCACGGTCTGGGGCGGGGAAATCCTGCTGGCCGATCTGGCGGGCTTCCAGCGGGTCGGGCATTTTGCGCCGGTGCGCCTGCCCGGCGGCGAGGCGGCCATCCGCCTACCTGTCCGCATGGCCGCCGCCTACCTGCATGCCGTCTACGGCGAGGCGCAAGAGGAGGTGGCCGCCCGGTTGGGGATTGCCTTTCCTCCACTGGAGGCCGCCATCCTGCGGCGCCAGTCGGCGGGCGGTCTCAACACCCTCATCACCACCAGCGCCGGGCGCCTGTTTGACGCGGTGGCGGCGGCCATCGGGGTTTGCCGGGAGCGCACCTACGAGGGCCAGCCAGCCCTGGAGCTGGAGATGGCGGCGGACCCTCGGGAGGGCGGCTGCTACCCGGCGGCGCTGCATGAAACCGACGGCCGGTTCATTTTGGACACCCCGGCCCTTTTCCGGGGAGCCGTGGAGGACCGGCTGGCCGGGGTGGAGCCCGCCGTCATCGCCGCCCGCTTCCATCATTCCCTCATCCGGCTGCTGGCTGAGACCTGCCGCCGCCTGCGGGAGGTGACGGGCCTCAATCTGGCGGCCCTTTCGGGGGGCGTCTTTCAGAACGGCCTATTGGCCGTAGGACTGAGGCAGCGTTTGGAAACCCTGGGCTTTGAAGTCCTGACCCACTCCCAGGTGCCCCCCAACGACGGCGGCATCTCTTTAGGCCAGGTGGCGGTGGCGGGGGCCCGGCGGCAGGCAGAGAAATGATAAAGAGTGGAGGGGAGAGCCGGGGAGCATGGCTCCCGCGCCCATCCCTCCAAAAATCTTTCCACGCAAAGGAAATCCGGCCATGTGTCTGGCCATACCCATGAAGGTCATGGAAATCGAGGGGGAGATCGCCGTCGCCGAAGTGGACGGCGTGGTGCGCCGGGCCCGGCTGGACCTGCTGCCCGAAGTGGAGGTCGGCGACTACATCCTGGTGCACGCCGGGCTGGCCATCGCCCGGGTGGACGCCCGGGCGGCCGAGGAGACCCTGACCATCCTGAGGCAACTGGCCCATGAAGTTCAGTGAGGAATTCCGGGACCAGAGCCTGGTGCGGGACCTGGCCCGGCGTCTGGCGCTCCTGGGGGGGCGGCCCGCCACCCTCATGGAGGTGTGCGGCACCCACACCATGAGCGTGACCCGCTTCGGGCTGCAGTCCCTGCTGCCGCGCCCGGTTCGCCTGGTCTCCGGGCCGGGCTGCCCGGTGTGCGTCACCGCCCCCCGGGACCTGGACGCCTTTCTGGCCCTGGGGAGCCTCCCCGGCCTCATCCTCGCCACCTTCGGGGACATGCTCAAAGCGCCCGGCTCGGCCACCTCCCTGGAGCGGGTGCGGGCCGCCGGCGCGGACGTGCGGGTGGTCTACTCCCCTCTGGACGCGGTGGACCTGGCCCGCCAAGACCCCCGGCGCCAGGTGGTCTTTTTCGGGGTGGGCTTTGAGACCACCATGCCCGCCACCGCTCTGGCCGTCAAGACCGCGGCGGCCGCAGGCCTGGGCAATTTCACGGTCTTTACGGTGCACAAGACCATGCCGCCGGCCTTGCGGGCCCTGTTGGCGGGAGGAGAGGCGGCCCTTTCCGGTTTGCTCCTGCCCGGCCACGTCACCACCATTATCGGCGCGCAGGCCTACGACTTCATACCCGCAGAATTCCACCTGCCCTGCGCGGTGGCGGGCTTCGAGCCACTGGACATCCTGCTGGGGGTGGAGGCCATTTTGCGGCAATTGCAGGAAGGCGTCGCCAGGGTGGACAACGTTTACACCCGGGCCGTGGCCTCTGCCCCCAATCCGCGGGCGGAGGCGCTGCTGGCCGAGGTATTCACCCCGGCGGCGGCCAGGTGGCGGGGACTGGGGGACATCCCCGCCAGCGGCGTGGAAATCCGGGGGCCCTACGCCGCTTATGACGCCCGGCGACGCTTCCGCGAAGTCATCGCCTCAGTGCCGGAACCGGGGCCGTCGGCCTGCCGGTGCGGCGAGGTGCTGAGGGGCGTCCTGGCGCCGAGCCAATGTCCGCTGTTCGGCGCCGCCTGCGACCCCGCGCAACCTCTGGGGCCTTGCATGGTCTCCCAGGAAGGGGCCTGCGCCGCGGCGTTCCGGTATGCCCGGCAGGAGTAATACCGTTTTCCATTTCATTTGCAACAATTGTCCACGCAGGGCCGGAGCGGCGCCGCACCCCCGGCGCCGGAGGCGTCCCCGAAGTGCACCGGGGCCGGCCCTCAACTCATTTTCCGGCTGCAGGACGGGCAGTGCAGGCGGACCTCGGCATTCCGGGCGGCTGGATAGATCCTGGCGGAAGTCCCATGACACGCTTCACAGACGAGAGGGTCCAGACGCTTGGTCAGCGGGTTCCAAATGACCCGGAGGGACCGGGTCAGGCGGCGGCAGCTGAGTTCCAGCAGCAGGTAGACCACGTCCACCAGGAAGCGCAGGGCGGCGCAGGCGGAGATCTGCACCCGGATCTGGTATTTCTGCTCCAGATCGGCGATCTTGCGGTCCCTCTCCTGGGGCAGGGCGGCAATTTTGGCCAGGCGCTCCTGACGTTGGGACTCGGTCAGGTGGTGGTGCGACAGCCCGGCCTCCATTTCCAGGCGCAAGGCCTCGTAATATTCCCGGGTGTTCCTGACATCCCGCCCCAGACGGCGCCGCATACTGGTGAGGAAGTCCTTGAGCCGGACGGTCACGGCCGAGCCGGCCTGTTTCAGGCCGCCGGCCAGAGCCTGCTGCAGATGGAGGGGAAAATGGGGCGGCACCTGCCCGGCCGGGAAAAACGAGGGCGAGCATTCCTCCCAGGCTTCGGTCAGTCCCGGAATCACCGCCCCGCTGGCTTCGTGCAGGCCCAGCTGCAGCAGGCCTTCCTTGCGCTCATCACTCAAGGCCACATAGCGGCAGAACAGGATCATGTAGGTGGTGCGGGCCTCCGCCCGGCTGGCCAGGCGGACCTGGCCGCCCACAAAGGACAGGTCCCGCTCCAGGCATTGCTCGAAGCCGGATTTTTTCAGGTAGGGAAGTTCTATCTGGCCATAGGCCACCGGCGCCTCCCGGGTGGCCAGGCCGACCAGCCGGTCCAGCAGAGGGCTGCCGTAAAGCAGTGGCGCCTGCTCCGATCCCAGGTGCACCTCCTCGGGCAGCTCCAGGCTCCGGGCCAGGGCGGAGGGCAGCAAGGCCAGCAGCTGACCGTCGGCCGGCTCGAGGAGGCCGCCGTGCCGCTCCAGCACCGCGGCGGCGAAGGCATACAGTTCGGGGTCCGACAAGGAGGTCATACGCCGAAATCTTCCTGGAAGAGCTTGTCGTCCAACTCCTTGCTCTTCTCATAGGCCGAGCGGGCCTGCTGGAGGCGGACGGCCAGGTCCTCGAAGGCCCGGCGGCGCTCAGGTCCCTCCGGATGTTTCACCCAGATGTCGTAGACCAGGTCGCCGAATTCCTCCTCTTCCCGGAGCTGTCCCAGGATCATGTCCATCTCCCCCACCACCAGTTCGAACATGTTGATCTTTTTATCCAGGACCTCGAGGATGTGGTCTTCAATGCTGCCGGCGGCGCAGAAGTTATAGACCTGCACCTCCTTTTCCTGGCCGATGCGATGCAGGCGGCCGATGCGCTGCTCGATCTCCATGGGGTTCCAGGGCAGATCGTAGTTGAGCATGACGTGGCAGAACTGCAGGTTGTGGCCCTCGCCTCCGGTGCCCGTGGCCAGGAGCACCGGGCAGCCGTCCCGGAAGGTCGCCAGCGCCGCCTGCTTCTGAGCCGGGGTCAGGGCGCCCGTGTAAGTGACGTAGGGGATGCGCTGTTCCGCCAGCACGCTCTCCAGGTGTTCCAGGGAGGCAAGGTAGTTGACGAAGACAATTTTCTGGGCCGGCGCCGCCTGCACGAGTTCCACCAACTTCCGGGCTTTGGCGCCCCGACGGATCCGGCGGCCCAGGTCCAGGAGCTCCCTGAGCCGCTCCGACAGATCATTGTGGCCGCGTTCCTGCCAACGCTCCAGCATCCGGAGGGCGGCCGCGGGCGAGGAACCGGCCGCTTCCAGGAGCTTGCGGAAAGACAGCTTGGCCACCGCCGGGAGGTCCGTTCGGGAGGCCTGGGTGGCGACAAGACGGCTGACGCCCTGGTAAAAGTCCGCTTCCGCCGGGCCGGGGGAAAGGCGCACCGTCAGGGCGGAACGCGGCGGCAGCCGCAGTTGGGTGACGGAGCGGGTGTTGCGCACCATGACCTCCTGCAAGAGCTGCCGCAGCTTCTCCCGGTTGCGGGGGTCGGTGGGGTGGCCCCGGGTGGTGAATTCCGCCAGGAAAGCCTTGCGGGTCTTCAGATGGCCCGGCCGCAGCAGGGTCACCAGATTATACAGCTCCTCCAGGCTGTTCTGCACCGGGGTGGCGGTGAGAAGCAGGAGAAAGGTCTTGCGGACGGCATTCACCAGCTTCCAGTTCTGGGTGGCGCGATTCTTCAGATGGTGGGCTTCATCCACCACCACCAGATCATAGTTGCGGGAAGTGAGCGCCGGAAAATGGCGCTTGCTCCTGGCGGTTTGCAGGGAAGCCAGGATGAAGGGTTGAGCCCAGAAGCGCTCCGGGTCCTGTTTGAAAAGCTCGTCTTGGGTGGAGGCAAAGGAAATCCCGAATTTGCCGGACAATTCCTCCCGCCACTGATGGACCAGGGAGCTGGGGGCCAGCACCAGGACGGTGCGCACCAGACCCCGGAGCAGATATTCTTTCAGGATGAGCCCGGCTTCGATGGTCTTGCCCAGTCCCACCTCGTCCGCCAGAATGGCCCGGCCGCGGAAATATTTCATGACCTTCCGGGCCGTTTCCTCCTGGTACCACAGGGAGCGCACGTCCCGGAGCGTGGGCAGGCAGAGGAGCTGGTCGTAAGAAGTGCGGAAAGACAGCCGGTAGGCCTCCAGGGCCAGCTGCAAGGCCGCCGGGTCGGAGCGGCGCAGGTCCTGCACCGCCTCCAGCACCGGGGTGGGGTCCGTTTCAAACTTAATGCTCAGTTCCGGCAGGGGCTCGGGCGGCGGGGCCACGG
>VGSQ01000051.1 GCA_016874975.1 Deltaproteobacteria bacterium | reverse complement strand
GGCCAATATCCCGGAAAAAGGCCAGGAAATGGTGATGAAATTCTTCCGGGACCTGGGCGGCGCGCCCGTGGTCATCGCGGTCACCATCTACAAACTGCCGGACCCCGGCATGATGGAGGCCTACATCCAGTCCGGCGCGGCCCTCATGCAGAATATGCTCCTGGCGGCGCACGCGGAGGGCCTGGGCGCCTGCTGGATGACCGGCCCCAACTTCGTGGCCAAAGAAATCCTGGATTATCTGGGCAAACCCGAACAACACCTGCTGGCCATCACCCCCATCGGCTATTCGGCCAAAGAGCCGCCGGTGCCCCCCCGCAAGGAACGGCCGGTCCGCTGGCTGGGGTTTGAATGAGGCATGGTAAACGATGGGGGGAGGGGGCCAGGGGGCATAGACCCTGCTCCCTCCCCCACGCCCCCTCCCCCCAGAGGCCGCTTTTCAGGTTTTCATACCAGGCGTCATCAATCATTGCGAATGCAGTTGCCTAATGAAGGTGGCTGCAGGCTCAGACGCGCTTGTCTTGACAGGCTGGGTTCATTTCCATCAGCCGGCCGAGAACCTCTCTGACCAGGGGCAGGGGCGCGCCCCGGTGGATGACCGGTCTGCCCGCATCTTCCAGCAGTACGAAGACCAGGTCCCGGTCCCGGCGTTTTTTGTCATGGGGCAGGGCAGCCAGGATGGCGGCGGGGTCCAGGGAAGGGAGACGGCGGGCCAGGCCGCAGGCCCGGATGAGGCGGCGGCCGGCCTGGGCGGTTTCGGGGCGCAGGCCGGCCAGAAGGGTGGAGAGCTCCAGGGCGAAGACCATGCCCCAGGCCACGGCCTGGCCGTGGGGCAGGCGGTAGGCGGAGGCCGCCTCCAGGGCGTGGCCCAGGGTGTGGCCGAAATTGAGGATGCGCCTGGTGTCCGCCTCCCGTTCGTCCGCGGCCACCACCTGGGCCTTGATCTCCGCCGCCCGGAAGATGACGTAGTGCAGCGCCTCTGGGTCTTCAAAGAGGCCGAGGCGGTGGGCGTCCAGGGCGGAGAGCAGGTCCGGGTCCCGGATAAAGCCGGCCTTGAGGATTTCGGCCAGGCCGTTGAGGCGCTCCCGGCGGGGCAGAGTCTGCAAAAATTCCGGGTCCAGGGCCACCAGCCGGGGTTGGTGAAAGGTGCCCAGCAGATTTTTCCCTTCGGGCAGGTTGACCCCGGTCTTGCCGCCGATGGCCGCATCCACCATGGCCAGGAGCGTGGTGGGGACCTGCACGAAAGGCACGCCGCGCAGGAAGATGGAGGCCACGAAGCCGGCCAGGTCGCCGGTCACCCCGCCGCCCAGGGCGGCGACGGCGCAGGTCCGGTCCGCGCCCAGGGCCAGGAGCCGCCGGGCCAGGCGCCGGGCCATGGACCAGCTCTTGGTGCGTTCGCCGGGGGGAATGGTGAGGAGCTGGGGCAGCGTCCCCCCGGCTTCCAGGGCGGCCAGGACATCCTCCGCATAGAGGCGCGCCACCCGGGCGTCGGCCACCACGAAGAGGCGGGGCGACAGTTGGAGACCGGCAAGCTCTGCGCCCAGCCGATGGCGCAGGCCCGGGTCCAGAACAATCCGATAGCTCTGCTCCCGGCCGGGGAGGGCAAGGAGGATCTCCCTCAAGACCAGCTCCCCGGGCGCAGGGCCTGGAGGTCCTGCATCAGGCGCGTAAACTGGTGCGGGTAAAGGGACTGGGCCCCGTCGGAGAGGGCCTTTTCCGGTTCATGGTGCACTTCGATGAGGAGGCCGTCCGCGCCCGCGGCCACCGCGGCCCGGGCCAGGGGCGGCACCAGGTCCCGGCGGCCGGCGGCGTGGCTGGGGTCGGCGACGATGGGCAGGTGGGACTCCCGGCGCACCGCGGGCACGGTGGCCAGGTCCAGCAGATTGCGGGCGTGCTCGCCGATGGCCCGGATGCCCCGCTCGCAGAGGATGACCTGGGGATTGCCTTCGGCCAGGAGATATTCCGCGGCCATGAGCCACTCCGCCAGGGTGGCGGACATGCCCCTTTTCAGCAGCACCGGCTGGCGGAGCTGCCCGGCCTTGCGGAGCAGGGTGAAATTCTGCATATTGCGGGCGCCGATCTGGACGATGTCGGCGAACTCGGCCACCAGCTTCAGGGAGTCGTGGTCCACCGCCTCGGTGATGATGAGCAGGCCCGTCTCCTGCCTGACCTTCTGCAGGATTTTGAGCCCCGCTTTGCCCAGCCCCTGGTAGCTGTACGGAGAGGTGCGGGGCTTGTACGCGCCTCCCCGGAAGACCTGCGCCCCCGCCTCCTTGACGATTCCGGCGATGGTGAGGGCCTGGGTCTCGGATTCGATGGCGCAGGGTCCGGCCATGACCACGAAACTGCCCCGGCCTATTTCCAGGCCGGGCAGCCGGATGACGGTGTCGTGCCGCTGCATTTCCCGGCTTACCAGCTTGTAGGGCTTGGACACCGGGATGGCCTGGGTCACCCCGGGCATGTCCAGGAAGAGGGCCGGGTCCACCGGGCCGGGGTTGCGCAGGATGCCGATGGCCACCCGTTCGCCCCCGGGAATGGGCTGGGCCAGATAACCCAAAGCTTCAATCTTTTGCACCACCGCGTCGATCTGGGCGGGAGTGGCGTCCTTGTCCATGACGATGAGCATGGCGGGTCTCCTTGCACTGCCGGGGGGATTGATAGAGAAAAATATAGCAAGGTATCAAGTGGTTATATAACAGGATGGGCAACTTATGTCAAATGAGGTGAGTACAGGGTAGGGTCCAAGTTTGCCCATTGCATTAGGACCGAAAGCGACCACAGATTATTCGTGCCACCCGTCCCCAAGGCGCAAAAAAGGTTATATTTTCTTTTTATGAGGTCTTTTAATTTCGCTTCTGGAACGGTAAACGTCAAAAGAAGCCCAACAGGCCGAGGCTAACTCTGTTCCTAAAGGTGGAAATCCGGCGTGAATAATTTTTCTTCCTTTCTGCTTCAGGAATTTTACAGCTGGTATGAGATCACGGTCCATTGTGGATAATACGGCAAAATCATAGGCATCTTCCCAAGCCAATCGGATCATATCAGTAGCAATTAAGGTATCAACCCCTTTTTCTACCGTACTAATCAGCTTTGCTCCGCAGCCATTGTGAGGACAAGGCTTAATTTCTAAATGACAAATAGGGCATTGAGGGAAATTCTTTGGTTTTCTTTCAATGCATTCCACACTTACTCCTGTTCCCTTACTTAAGATATTTTTTGCCCATTGATTAAATCTCTTTCCCTCAGGAGTATTAGGATTATAGGAAGTATAAATATTAATCCCATCAAACGAATAATCTGTGATCTGTATGCGCTCACAGGCTTTTCGGGCAAGCCAATGTCCTAATCCAAGCCAATCGACTTCAAAACGATAATCAGCGATTCTCCTTTCGGAGGCTTCCCGTTTATTGATAGTTAACTGAAAATTCCAGTAATCGACAAAAACCCGTATGCGGTGAGCCATTCTATGCAACTCCTCTGAAAAACCAAAACAGGGAGTAATCCGTTAGGACACTCCCTGGGGGCACAATTACCGACAGAACTTTTTCCACACCCGTGCAGGGGATGGGTTCAGTCGATGGCTCTCAATAATGAAATGCTAATGGCTCAGCTATGCCCTGTCAAGAGAAAAATCGGTTATAACGGCAGGAACTGAAAAAATATTGACGTTCCAGCCACCGGAAAACTTATTTTGCTTGCACCCTTTTGTCAATGGCTTTCGATGCAAAAAAATGCCAACTCTACCGAACCGCCAAAGAATATCTGAGAGATACAATCAATGCAATTTTCCGGGAAATTATCTGCAAGCGCTTGCAAAATATCCTTTAGCCAAAATCAGATTAGGACAATATGGGTGGCAATGAACCTATGGAAAGACGATCCCGCACCCGCCCGATACGCTCTGGCCATCAACCATCGGCGTATCGAGGCTCTAAAGCGCGAAAGGCTCTTCCTTGAAGCGCCTAAAGCCTGATTACCCCACCTTGCGGTCCCGGCCCAGGACGTCGCAGACCATGACCACCAGGTCGCCGCTCTGGCCGGTCTGGTCCTTCACCAGGTCCTCGAAGACCGCCTTGGCGGAGAAGCCCGCCTTCTTGAAGGTGGAGAGGGCCGAGGTGGACAGCAGGTGGATTTCTGCGACGAGCTTTTCCAGGCCGAATTCCGCGGCCAGGTCCACTATTTCGTTGATGAGCAGGGTGCCCAATCCCTTGCCCTGGTAATCCCGGGCCACCACCACCCGGACGTTTCCCAGGTGGCGCTTCCAGCCCACCCGGCGCATGTGCAGGGTGGCGTCCCCCACGATCCGGCCGTTCACTTCGGCGATGAGGGGGAAGACCTTGCGCAGGTCGATGTTGTTGACCCAGTCGTCGATGACCGCGGGGTCGCGCACGTCGCTGCGCAGGAACATCAGGTCCTGGTCCGACACCCGCTGGAAAAAATCCAGCAGGCGGTCCCGGTCGTCTTTGCGCAGAGGCCGCAGGATAACCCGGGTGCCGTCCTTCAGCACGCCCTCTTTCTCATAGGAAGCCATTTCTTCCCTCTCCCTCATATGCCCTGGGCCAGGCGCTCCGCCAGATATTCCGGCAACCCGGCCGCCAAGATCCGCCGCTGCGCCGCGGCGATGTCATACGGAACCGACTTAAACTGAATGGAGAACTCCTGGTGGTCGTAAATGGCATAGGCCGCCTGGGGATTGCCGTCCCGGGGTTGGCCCACGCTGCCTGGATTGATGAGGTAATGGCAGGTGCGGTCCAGGGACATCTTCCCTGGGACGATGGGGTGGAGGGCCACCTTGCCCCGCACGTCCCGGTACCAGAGGGCGCGGCGGTGGGTGTGGCCGAAGAAGCAAACCCTGACGTCGCTCTGCTGTCTGAGGGTGCTGAGGACCCGCTTCCCTTGAAAGTGAAAGCTGATATAGGCGTCAGGGCTGGAAGGCGTGCCATGACAGGCCACAAAGCCTTCTCCTGCCTGGGTCAGAGGGAGATTGCGAAAAAAGTCCAGGTGTTGGGGCAGGACCGTTTCCCGGGACCAGACAATGGCCTGGTAGGCGATGATGTTGAAAAACTCGGCCCGTTCGAGCTCCAGCAGGGCCAGGT
The DNA here is from genome assembly GCA_016874975.1 of Deltaproteobacteria bacterium. Taxonomy (GTDB): domain Bacteria; phylum Desulfobacterota; class Desulfobaccia; order Desulfobaccales; family 0-14-0-80-60-11; genus VGSQ01. Next base: position 15,827 of record VGSQ01000051.1, on the reverse strand, counting down.
CGTGATTGCCGGCCAGGGACCAGACCGGCTGCGCCGCCAACAGCTCCAGACACTCGTTGGGGCTGGCGTTGTAGCCCACCGTGTCCCCCAGGTTGAGGATGAGGTCCACCTCCTCCTGGTCCAACTCCGGCAGGACCCGGCTCAAGGCTTCGAAGTTGCTGTGGATATCGGAAATTATAGCCATGCGCATGGCCAGCTCACCCTGGAAGGCCCGGAGCGCACCAGGCGGAGCGGCGGGCTCTTCACCTTGACTTTTGTATGGTTTCTGATACCTTTCCTCTGCTTCGAAAAGTTTTTTGTAGGGTGCGCACTGCGCACCGTAAGGATGCTTAACTTTTCATAATTTATGGGTGAGCCAAAGGCTCATGAGGAACTGTCCTTGAAAGTTTCCTTTGGGTGAGGGCGGGAGTGCCGCCGCTCCCCCGGCCCTCCCCTGACTCACAAATCCTATTTTATCATGGAACCGGGCCACCTCGTCGAATTCTTTGAGGAGAAGCGCATCCTCCTGGGCGCCGTCCTGGAGCTCAAGGGAGAGCGTCTGCACATCCTTACCGCCGGCAACCGGGAAATGACCCTGGCCCGGAAACGGGTGCTCCACGCCTCGGCCAGCCGCCTGTCGGGAAAACTTTCCCGACAGCAGTGGCTGGATGCTCTGGAAGAGACCGCCCGGCGCCGGGAGGCCCTGAAGGAGGCCGTCAACCTGGAGGAGCTGTGGGAGGTCCTGGCCGACGAGGACGGGGTTTACAGCGCCGCCGACCTGGCCGAACTCTCCCTGACCCAGGCCTCCCCGGACCACGTGGCCGCCGTCAGTCGGGCCCTGTACGCCGACGGCCTGCTCTTCAAGAACAAAGACGGCTTGTGGGCCGCCAACCCGCCCGAGGTGGTGGAGGGCCTGAGGGAAAAGCGTCGCCGGGAAGAGGAGGCCCGACTGGAAATGGAGGCCGCGGCCCACCATCTGCGGCAGGGCTGGGAGACCGGGGCCATCGACGACCCCGCCTGGCGGGAGCGCCTGGTGAGGGTCCTGCGACAGATGGCGGTCCTGGGCGAGGAGGCGGCGGACTTCGCCCGGGGCAAGGCCTTTCTGGACAAGGCCCGCCTGCCGGTGGCGGACACCCCCTTCAAACTGCTGGTGCGCCTGGGAGTCTTTCACGAAGACGAAAACCTGGACCTGCACCGGCTGGAAGTCCCCACCGGCTTTTCCGCCGAGGTGCAGGAACTGGCCGCGCAACTGCGGGCCGTCGCCCCTTCCGACCCCTACGCCGCCTGGCGGGCGGACCTCACCCACCTGGAGTGCTTCACCATCGACGGCGAGCGCACCCGGGACTTCGACGACGCCCTCAGCCTGGAGCCTCTGGACGAGGGCTGGCGCCTGGGCGTACACATCGCCGACGTCTCCGCCCTGGTGCAGCCGGACTCGCCCCTGGACCGGGAGGCCCGGGAGCGGGCCACCTCCATTTACCTCCCCGAGATGCGCCTGCCCATGCTGCCCGAGGCCGTCAGCGAAGACACCCTGAGCCTGGTGGCCGGGGAGGAGCGCCCGGCCCTGAGCTTCCTGGTCACCCTGGACGCCGACGCCCGGATCCTGGACTGGGAGATCGCCCCCAGCCTCATCCGGGTGCAGCGGCGGCTCACCTATCACCAGGTGGACGACCTGCTGCCGGGGGATGATGACCTGGCCGCGCTCTTCCGGCTCATGGCGGCGCACCGGGACCGGCGCCTGGAGCAGGGGGGCTATGAACTGAAGCTGCCCGAGGTCTGGGTGAACTTTGGACCCGGCGGGGAAATCACCGTGTCCAGCGAAGACCAGCAGACCGCCAGCCACGAACTGGTGGCCGAAGCCATGGTGCTGGCCAACTTTCTGGCCGCCCGCTTTCTGGCCCAGCGGGGGGCGCCTGCCATCTACCGGGCCCAGCCCGAGCCCCGGGAGGCCATCGACACCGCGGCCGCCAAGGACCTGCTGGCCCTCTGGCAGGACCGGCGGCGCCTCAGCCGGGTGGTCATGGACCTGACCCCGCAACCCCACTGGGGCCTGGGTCTGGAGGCCTACACCTTCGCCACCTCCCCCATCCGCCGCTACCTGGACCTGGTGATCCACCGTCAGATCATGGGCGCGCTCACCGAAGCCGGCCCCGTCTACGGCCCCGAGGAACTGGGGCGGATTCTCACGGACATCGAGCCGGCCATGCGCCGGGCCGGGGCCTTAAAGACGCGGCGCCTGCGCTACTGGCTGCTCAAGTATCTGTCCGGCCACACCGGGGAAAAGATGGAGGCCCTGGTCCTGGAGGCCCTGCCATACCGCTACAAAGTGCTCATCCCGCCCCTGCTCCTGGAGGCCTCCCTCACCGCCCCCGCCTCTCTGCGTCTCAAACCCGGGGACCTGGTCCAGGTGCGCCTGGACAAGGCCCTGCCCCGGGAAGACCAGCTCAAACTTTCGTTGGCGTGATTAAATTGAGCCAGGCGGGACTTGGCGGACAAGGGGGTTCCCAAGCATGAGACTGGGAACCAGGATCGGGCCGCCGCTCTCCCCGCCTTCATCCTACTCAGCCGGTCAGCCTTCCCCCTCTCCGAACACCCGCTGAAAAAGCGTATCCACGTGGCGCAGGTGGTGTTTGAAATTGAAGATGTCCGCCAGTTCCGCGGGGCTGAGATACCGGCGGATTTCTTCGTCCGCGGCCACCCGCTGGCCGAAATCGCCGCCCTCCTGCCAGGTCAGCATGGCGGGCCGCTGCACCAGGCGGTAGGCCGCATCCCGGCTCAGGCCCTTGTGCACCAGGGCCAAGAGCACGGTCTGGGAGAAGACCAGCCCCCGGCCGGCGGCCAGATTGGCGGCCAGGTTTTCGGGGTAAATGGTCAGTTTTTTCAGCAGGCCGGTAAGGCGGGACAGCATGAAGTCCAGCAGGATGTTGCTGTCCGGGATGATGACCCGCTCCGCGGAGGAGTGGCTGATGTCCCGCTCGTGCCAGAGGGCCACGTTTTCGAGGGCCGTCAGGGCGTTGCCCCGCAGCACCCGGGCCAGGCCGCACAAGTTTTCCGAGAGCACCGGGTTGCGCTTGTGGGGCATGGCGCTGGAGCCTTTCTGCCCCGCGGCGAAAAACTCCTCGGCCTCCCGCACTTCGGTGCGCTGCAGGTGGCGGATCTCCAGGGCCACCTTCTCCACGCTGGCGCCGATGAGGGCCAGGGTCAGGAGATATTCGGCGTGCCGGTCCCTCTGGATGATCTGGGTGGCCAGGGGCGCGGGCTTGAGGCCCAGGCGGCGGCAGACGCCGGCTTCCACCTCGGGGGGCAGGTGTGCGAAGGTGCCCACCGCACCGGAGAGCTTGCCCACCCGCACCGTCTCCCGGGCCGCCGCCAGGCGCTGCCGCTGGCGCTGGAATTCGGCGTGCCAGAGGGCGAATTTGAGGCCCAGGGTGATGGGTTCGGCGTGCACCCCGTGGGTGCGGCCCACCATCACCAGGTCCTTGTGGGCGTAGGCCCGCTCCTGGAGGACGGCCAGGAGCCCGTCCACGCCGGTCAGGAGCAGGTCCGCGGACTCCACCAGGCGCACGGCCAGGGCCGTGTCCAGGACGTCCGAGGAGGTGAGGCCGAAGTGGAAGTAGCGGCCGTCCTCGCCCAGGGTGGAGGCCACCTGGTCCACAAAGGCGGCCACGTCGTGGTGGGTTTCCTTTTCGATGGCGGCGATGCACTCCAGGTCGCAGCGGGCCCGGACCGCCATCCGGGCGGGGGCATCTAGAGGGATCAGCCCGGCCTCAGCCAGGGCCTCACAGGCGGCCAGTTCCACTTTGAGCCAACTGGCGAACTTGTTTTCCTCGGACCAGATGCGGGCCATGGGCTCGCGGCTGTAGCGGGGGATCATGGGTCGACCTCGGATTGAAGAATAACCTTATTTCAGGTGGTGTTCCGGCCAAGCGGGAGCTTGGGAACAAGGGGCAGGTTTTCCCCCTCACCCTAACCCTCTCCCCCATCGGGGGCATTGGCGCTAACTTAAGAAAAAACCAGTTTACATCATAACATACCGAATTTACTTAAAATCCCCCTAAATCCCCCTTTTCCAAAGGGGGACTTCGGGTCACCGACTGCTCATTCCCCCCTTTGGCAAAGGGGGGGTAAGGGGGGATTTATCTTGACTGTTCAACAGGTTACCCTTGGCATATTCACTGTTTGCTTAAGTTAGCGCCAATGCCCATCGGGGGAGAGGGGGATAAGGAACTTTTCATAGCAGTTCCTCATGAGCCTGTGGCCCACCCATAAATTATGAAAAGTTAAGCATGCTTATGGTGCGCAGTGCGCACTACACTATAACCTAAAACCTAAAAGCCAAAACCCAGAACCCAGAACCCTACTTCAGCTTCCCCCGCACCATTTCCAGGTTGAGCTTTACCAATGGCTCCAGGTCCTGGTCGCCGTAGGCCGCGGCCAGGGGGCGGAAGGCCAGGCAGATTCCCTCCACGTCGCAGACGCGGTTCACCCGCACCTTGTAGCCTTTGGCCACGGGCAGGGCCTTTTCCAGGTAGGCCGCGGCTTCTTTGAACTTGCCCTGTTTCACCAGGACGGCGGCCAGGTTGTTGAGCACCAGCGGGTCGCCGGGGTGGGTCTGGAGGAGCTCTTCATAGATCTTCCGGGCCTGGTCCGGTTGCCCGGCCTCCAACAGATCGTAGCTCTGGATGATCCTGGCCGTCAGGGTGTCGGCCCCCTGGGCCGGGAGGGTCCCCGGCGCGAGGAGCGTCAGGGCCGTAGTGACGATAAGGCCAAGGATGGACGGGCGCCGCATGGTTCTGCCTCCCTCGTGGTTTCGGGATGAAGCCCCCGCCCGGAAAAGAAAAAGGCCCCAGAGGGGCCGGAAGGGATGCGGGGGCGGCATCAGTTCATTGCTTATCTCAGGCCCTTGCCGGGCAGGGGCTCGGCCGACATGTGCTGTTTGACCATGTCGATGTTCATCATGATGAGGGGGGCCAACTCCTGGTTGCCGGTGCCGGCGGTAACGGGCTTGAAGGCAAGGCAGATGCCGCCGATCTGGCAAACCCGGTTGACCTGCACCATGTAGCCCTTGGCGCGAGGCAGGGCCTGATTCAGGAGGGTGTCGGCCTTGTCAAGCTTCTTCTGCTTGACCATGATGGCCGCCATGTTGTTCAGGCCCAGGGGATTGCCGGGGTCTTTCTGGAGGACCTGTTCCAGCATCTTCAAGGCCTTGTCGAACTTACCCTTTTCCATAAGGTCGAAGCTCGCCATCAGCATCTGGCCCACATCCATTTCGGGTGCAGGCTTTTTGGGTTTGGCCGCAAGAGCCAGCCCGGCGCTCAGGAATACCAGGCTCAGCACCAGGCAGAGTACTTTAACCGACGTACGTTTCATATGTTTCCCCTATCTCCTCGATGTTGGGATCCGCCAGCTTGCAAAAAGCCGCCCCGTATTTCCATTATGGGGTTCGCTCAGCGAATGTCAATGATTTTACGGGGAGTAACCGGAAATTTCCTCTCTGGGCAGTTTCAGTCCTTGAGCCGGGGGTCGATGGCCTCCCGGATGCCCTCTCCCAGAAGGTTGTAGCTCATCACGGTGATGAGGATGGCCAGGCCCGGAAAGAGGGAGAGCCACCAGGCGATTTCGATGTTGTCTTTGCCGGCGGTGAGGATGTTGCCCCAACTGGGGGTGGGCGGCTGCACCCCCAGCCCCAGGAAGCTGAGGGCGCTTTCCGTGAGGATGGCCCCGGCCACCCCCAGGGTGGCGGAGACCATCACCGGGGCCAGGGAGTTGGGCAGCAGGTGGCGCAACATCAGCCGCAGGTCCGAGGCGCCCAGGGCCCTGGCGGCCAGGACGAACTCCCGCTCCCGCAGCGACAGGAATTCGGCCCGCACCAGCCGCGCCACCCCCATCCAACTGGTGACGCCGATGACCGCCATGATGTTCCAGATGCTGGGCTCCAACATGGCGATGACCGCCAGGATGAGAAAGAAGCTGGGAAAACAGAGCATCAGGTCCACCAGGCGCATGAGCAGGGTGTCCACCCAGCCGCCGTAAAAACCGGCCAGGGATCCCACCAGCAAACCGATGAGGGTGGCCAGGCCCACGGCCACAAAGCCCACCTTGAGAGAGACCCGGGAGCCGTAAATGATGCGGGAGAGCACATCCCGGCCCAGGGTGTCGGTGCCCAGCCAGTGGGCGCTGCTGGGAGGGATGAGAACCGCCTCCAGATCGATGTCGCCCGGATCGTAGGGGGCCAACCAGGGGGCGGCAAAGGAGGCCAGAAAGAGCCCGGCCACCAGAGCCAGGCCCGTCATGGCCAGACGGTTGCGCCGGAAACGGGCCCAGAATTCACGTCGGTGCATCAGCTCACAGCCCCTTGGTTGGTTGGGTTTTACTTTTAGGGTTTGGGTGTTAGGTTTTGGATCTATCCGGTTGACTACCGTACCCTCTGAGCCTCTACCAAAAATCGCTTTATGAGGAGGCCTTTTCGATATGCGCCTCCTTTTCTCTCAGGGCCGAAACATCAAAGCCGGAAGGCAATATCCTGGTCAGAGACGCCTTGTGAGCAAAAATCTTGCCGGACAGCTCTGCTTGTGGACCATTTATTCGTTCCGGCCCGCGGCCATTTGCCGAGACGCCCTGCCCAAACGGGAGCTTGGCGGGCAAGTGGGCGCCCAAGCAGTCGCGCACGGGTCTTTGTCCCACCCATAACCCATGAAAAGGCCGGTGTGGCGGGCGTCCCTGCCCGCCGCCTTTGTCTTGGGTGGCGCAGGCTTCCAGCCTGTGCGCTGCACCGGCAAGATGCCGGCGCCACCAAGGACTTTTCAAGACAGTTACTCATGAGCCTGGGGCTCACCCGCAAAGCATGAAAAGTTTTCCCCCTCACCCCAGCCCTCTCCCCCGCCGGGGGAGAGGGGGATAAGGAACTTTTCATAGCAGTGGGGGTGAACCCGCGCCCGCTACCAGCCGCTGCCGCCCCCGCCGCCGCCGCCGCCCCCGGAGGAGCCGCCGCCGCCGCTGCCGGAGGAGGAGCCCGGCGGGCTGGAGGCGGAGGAAATGGCCGAGGAGAAGGCGCTGCCCATCGAACTGGCAAAGGAGGAAGCGTGGAAACGGTCCCAGGAGGCGCCCGAATACCAGACAGGCTGGTAAGGCTTGCCGTCCACCGTGGCTTTAGCCAGCACCTCGGCGAACTGCTCGCTCCATTCCTGCTCCACGTCCAGGGCCAGGGCGTAGGGGAGGTACTTCTCAAAGAGCTCCGGGGTCTTCTCCGGCGGGTTGAGGAGATTCAGGCGCTCCTGCTCCGCCACCGACAGGTACATCTTGAAGCCCTCCACCTGGTCCATGATCTGGCGGCCCAACAGGGTGGGGGCCTTGAGGAGATAGTAAAACACCCCGTTGGCGGCCACCGCCAGCCCCATGAGGACCCCGGCAATTCTGAAGGGCTGCATCCATTCCTGAAACAGCGCCACCAAAATGATGATGATCAGCCCCAGCGCCAGGGGAGTGGTGAAGATGGCGCCCAGGAGGGGTCCCCAGCGAATCCTCCGACCAAAGGCCTGCAGCCATTGGCGGTAAACCACGGTTCCCAGAAACACCGCAATGCTGATCATAAAGGCCAGGAACAAGAAGATGAGGAATGACTCCACCCCCTGATCGGAGAGCAGCGCCAAGGAGGCAAAGGCCAGGAGGGTGAGGACAATGCCGCCCCCCAGGTATTTGGAATTGGTGTGGAAATAAATCTTATCCAGCTCCTTGTCCAGATAAGCCTGTAGGGAAGTGCGGGCGCCTCTGATTTTTTCGTGGTTGGTGTCCTTGAGCTCCACGGAGGACATGGCGCCGAAGAGGCGGTTGCCCATTTCCGCTTCCGCGGCGGAGACGTCCGACACTTTGCGGTTGGTTTTGCGCAAGGTGTAGCTGTTGCCGGTCTCCTTGATGGTGAGATAGCCCTTCACCGCCAGGTTGATGATGGCCGCGGTGAAGGTCTTGTTGTCGAAACCCATGCGTATCAGATAACGCACGGATTCCGGCGTAAAGCCTTTGGGCGGGGTGAACAGGGGGATGATGACGCCCTTGGCCGGGTCCCGCCCCACCCGGTGCCAGACCATCAGATAATAAAACAGCATAAGGGTAAGGCAGGCCAGGGCGGCCAGAATCCCTAAATTGTCCTTGAAAAAATAGCCGACCTTCTCCTGGGCGGAGGGTTCCCGCACCAGGCCTTTGGGCCAGGCCACGGCCACCGTCAGACCCTCCCGGACGCGCAGCCTCTGGGTGGCCTTGAACAGCACCCGGTCGCCGCCCAGGTCCTGGAAGGCGAAGTCCTGACCTTTGGCCCCTTGGGGACCGGTGTAGCCCGCATGTTGCAAGACCTTGGCCCCCGGCGGCAATTCGATGAAGGCCTCGACGCTGTCGATGGGGAAGGTCCAGCCGGTGCCGGTGACGTTCCAGTACAGCTCGTCATAATCCTTGAAGAAGCCCAACTGCCGGTTCGTTTCGTAGGTGATGCCGTAGGTGTAGACTCCTTCGGGGAGGAAGACGTCGGCTCTGCCGATTCTGATCTTCACCCCGTTGCCGTAGGGCTCCACCTGGTATTTTTCGGGATAGCCGTTCTTCAGGACCTCCTTGACGTTGAACCCCACCTTGACGATATTGCCCAGCCGATCCCGGTAGGTGGTGGGGAACTCCCGGATGATGCCCCGCTTGATCTGCATCCCGGCGGCGCCCACGGTGATCTTTTCGGTTACCGTCATGGAGGCGTCGGCGTGGATGATGATGTGGCTTTTGAAGGAGTAGATGCGCTCTTTGGCGGCGTCCCCCGGGGAGTTCCATCCCAGGGCCAGGACCGCCACCAGGACGACCGCCCATAGCGCCAGCGCCCGTCTCATGATCCCTCCTTAACCGAAGCTGACCCTGGGCACGGCCCGGTCGGCCTGGTCTTCGATCTCAAAGTATTCGGCCGGGATGAAATTGAAGGCGCGGGCCACGATGTTGCTGGGGAAGGAGGCGACGGCGATGTTGAGCTCCCGCACCGCGCCGTTGTAGTAACGCCGGGACAGTTGCAACTGCTCTTCGATGTCCGCCAGGGATTTTTGCAATTCCAAAAAATTGACGGAGGCCTTGAGGTCCGGGTAATTTTCCGCCACGGCAAAGAGATTCCCCAGGGCCGCGCCCAACAGGCCTTCGGCCCGGGCCTTCTCCCCAACGTTCCGGGCGTTCATGGCCCGGGTGCGCAATTCGGTGACCTGGTCCAGCACCGACTTTTCGTGACCCATGTAGCCTTTCACCGTCTCCAGGAGATTGGGAATCAGATCGGCGCGCCGTTTGAGCTGCACGTCGATGCCGCTCCAGCCCTCCTGCACCATGGCCCGGTATTTCACCAGGCGGTTGTAAATGGTGACGACGCCCAGCACGGCGACCACCAGCACGATCAGGATGATGTACAGACCAATCATGGTTTACCCTCATTTGTTGAATTGCGGCGCCGGTGCATCGGGGGAGACGCCTGCGGCTATACCTCCGAGGCGCGGGCCTCCGTCATGATATCGACCTCAGGCGCTCATTCCTTGAGAGGCGCCGGTGCCGCCATTGTAGGCAATCTCCGGGCGAATGGCAAGGCGAAGAGGAGGTGTGAGGACGCTTTTAAGCCCGTTCGTCCCTGCCGCAAACACGTTGGCCGGCGCGGCGGGGGAACCGGCGGGGCCTGACCGTTCAACCGTCCCGACGCGGCGGCGGTTTCCGGGGGGGCTTGCGGCTTTGGGCGGGTCTGACCATGGCCAGGATTTCATAGTCCTGATAAGGGGCCGACAGACAGGCATAAACCCCCATGTCCATGGCTTCCCGGACGAGGCTCTGGTGATGCGGGTGGTCCCGGGAGCAAAGCAGCACCAGGCGGGAGCCGGGGCTGGCGACGCGCAGGCGGGCGATGAGGCCCACGCCGTGTTGCATCAGGGCGCGGCAATCCAGGAAGACCGTGGCCTCGGGCTCCATCTTGAGCAGACGCAGGAGCTCGGCCACCTCACCGGCGACCCTGGGGCTCAGTTGGTGACGGCCCAACTCCCGGACCACCGCCTGGAGGACCGCGGCGTTTTCCACCAGGAGCACCGGAGCCGAGATGTTCGGGGACATGGGCATATCTTCGGGTAACGTCCTGCCGCCGCCCACCGGGCGCGGCCCTCTTTGGCCCCCGAGAGGCGTTCCCCAGCGGCCCCCCTTGATGCCCAGGTTAAACCCGGCAACCTAGGGGAAGACACAACCGGCCCGGCGGAAAGCCGCCGGTTCCGGGGAGTTTTGCGGGGTTCCTCCAGAATAAGAATGAGCGGACAGAGCTCTCGGACGCGACCGGCGGGTTACTCTTTCCGGCGCTGTTCCAACTGTTCTTTGAAGCGCCCCAGAAACTCCTCCTTGAATCCCTCGATTTCCATGGCCTCGTCCTGCCGGCCGGCCAGATAGAGGGCCATCCCCTGGTAGACCTGCGCCTCCTTCATCTCGGGATGCTCCCGCATCAGCCGGTCGAAGAGGGGCAGGCTCTCGTCATAGCGCCCCAACCCCATGAGGGCGGCGCCTTTGCCCAGGAGTGCGTGCAGGTGGTCCGGCTGGCGGGCCAGGACCTGGTCGAAAGCCTCCAGGGCTTCCTGGGCCCGGCCGAGGTCGTTAAGGAGAAAGGCTTTGAACTCCAAAGCCCTGAGGTTGTCGGCCTGCTTGGCTAACTCCTTGTTGACATAGAACAAGGCCTCTTCCAGGAGTCCCTTCTGGGCCAGGGTCGTAGCCCCTTCCAGGAAAGAGGTCTCCGCCCCTACCAGTCTCATAATCAGACCGTTAAAGGTCTCCTCGATGACCCAGCGGCCGATGTTGACCGCCACGCCGCCGTGGCCCGGCATCAAATGGTCGATCTCCCTTTTGAGCAACGTCCGGATGGCGTAAAAGTAGTGGTCCAGCCGGCCACCCACTCCGCTGTCCACTTCGGCCATGGCCAGGGGCAAAACCGTGTCCCCGGTGAAGACGGTGCGCGTGGGGGCATGGTAGAAGCAGATACCGTCAATGGTGTGGCCCGGGGTGTGGATCACTTCGAAGTCAAACCCGCTCAAATTGATGGTTTCCCCACCCTTAACCTGGGTGATGCGGCAGCCGATGTCCCGGACCATCTTTTGAAACTCCTCGGGACCCGCCTCGTGCATGATGACTTCCACGTCCAGCTCTCCATAGCCCCGGTAGCCCCGGAAAAGTTCGAGGACTCCCATGACGTGGTCATGGTGGCCGTGGGTGACGGCCACCTTCTTGATGTCCGGGGGCTTTATCCCCAGGTCCAACATCTGCATGAACGCGGTGTAATCGTTGCCCGGGTCGATGAGGGAGCAATATTCACCCTGAATCAGGTAGATATTGGAGGAAAAATCATAGCCCATGAGAAACAGGGTCTTGTCGAACAGAGGGTTGTGGATATTGACCAGGTCCGCCAATAAAGTCCAGTTTTCCTGGGTATGCAATTCAAAACCGGTGGGTTCGTCCATAGTCAGGTTCACCTTTGCATTGTTAAGGACAGGGATGCATCGGCCACGCCGTTATCTTCCCTGATCAGTAATAGGAGAATTTTTTAAATTTCTCCTCGTCTTCGGCGCTCACATGGCGTTTCCCCCCGTGGGACTCAAAGTTTTTACAGGTGTGTTCGTCCCGGGCGAATTGCATCTTGTCGCCATCCCAAGGTTCGGCATGCAGACATTTGCCCTCCCGCAGGGATGCCGGGCTGGGCTCAAAATGCTTGCACTCCACGCAGCGAATCATTTCCATAGGGCCTCCTGATCACCTGCCGGGTTTCACGGGGATCGGGTGGGTCGGTCCTTTTTCCGGCGATAGCGATTGCTCACGGGTAAAGCAGACATCGGTCATACCCCTTCAGGCAAATTGAAAAAACGGGGGGCGGGTCAGCCGCACGACCCGGATCGAAGTCCGGCGTCACCGGAGGGTCGGACCCGAGGCGGATCAGAGTGTCGGTCGAACCTTTTGAGGAAGGGGCTCTTCGGTGATTTGCTCGGTCTTGCTTCAGGATTAAATCGGCCCTCCCCCCGAGAGGGGAGAGGGCCGGTTAAGTCGTTTCAGCTTTACGGCGCGGCGTAGGGCAAGGTGTATTTCAGCTTCATCTTGCCGTCGGGCCACCACTTGCGCTGCTTGGTCTCACCGGGATAAATTTCCACCACTTTTTCGTGCTGAATCAGATGGGTCAGTTCCAACTCGACAAAGTGAAATTCGGTGAGCTCATATTTGGTGATGGCTTCGGCGGGAACCAAGACGGCATATCCCGTCTCCTTGCTGGCCATCCATTCAAATTTTTCGTTCGGTGAGAAGGTTCTCTCCTCTTTTCCGTTGATAATCCCCAACAAAGTCCCTTGGATTTTATCCCCTATCTGCACTTTGTAATCCGCGTACAGCTCGTCGGGGAGGTAAAACCAAATTGCTCTGTACCCGGTCTTGACATAGCCCCGGACGATCATGGGATCAAAGCCACACAATCCTACACGGCATTTTTCGGGCATGTTCACCCTCCTATCGCGCTCTTGAAATTAGAGGAATCATCGCAACTGATGCTGAATCCCCTATCCAGTTGGTGGTTCTTCGCCTTCCATCAGGTAGGCCTGAAATTCCCGGACTTGCTGGAAGCAGAAGTCCATGAACTCCGCGGCCTGTTCCTGGTCAATGTGTTCGGTGATGATCATGCGTCTCACATAAGGATACAGGTATTCTTCGATTTCGAAAGTGAACTCATCGCACAGGAACAGGTAGTCGCTTCCACCCCCGGGGGGTGCTGACCTGCAGAAACTTTCTCTCCAGATCAGCACCCGACCCTTCAGGGCTTCAAGTTCTTCTACCCCGTGTCTCCGGGTTTCCTCAGGCGAGGGGTTCAGAGGCATAGCACTTCTTGATCACATCCATGTCGGAGATGGACCAGTAGTGGGGCCAGTGGATCTTCTTGCACCAGCCGATGATGTCCTTCGGCGGAAAGCCGGAGCCCTTCTGCACCCATTTGAAATGCTTGCACTGCCAGCAGATATGGTCCGATTGTTTTTCCGGCGTCATCAAATGGGCCAAGTATTCAACCGGCGTTAATTTTGCTCCCGTATGCTCACCCATAGGTCAGGCTCCTTTCTTTTACCAGTCTTTAGCTTCGCCTTTTTTGATCTTCTCCTGGTATTCCGCCCAAACATCAGGAGAGAGCTTCTCGATGTCCCAGAAGAACCCGTACGCTCCGGCGACGCCCCCGGCGGGCGGTTGGGGCCGCCAGCCCCGCACCGGGTGGCCCCGGATGCTGAACTTGCGCATGTCCGCGTGCCCCAGGTAGACCGCCCGGGGCAGGCATTCAAAGGGCCGGGTGCGGCCTTCCACCCCCGGCATATAGCAGTCATAGCCGTCATTGGGCTTGTCGGCATAGAGGGGCAGGATATCCGGCTTTTCCCCGGCCTTTTCTATGGGTCCCTCATACATGTGCCCCTGGATCATGTGGATGTAATAGACCGCGCCGCATCCGGCGCAGCCCACCTTGCCTTCCCAGTTCCAGAAGCAGTAGGGGTCCAGGTAATTGACGACGTCGCAAACTTTGCCGCCCACCTCTTTTTTACACCAGATGATATCACACATATTCCTGTCCCCTCCGCCTAGATGATGGCCTTGGCATAGAGCTCTTCAACCTTGCTCATGGGATAGCCAAGGAGCTCATGGTAGATCTTGATATTGTCCGCGCCCACCGGCCGCCAGATCCACTTGTGCCGCCGTGGGGTCTTGGACATCAGGCCGGCGCTGTAGGCGCTCTGGATCAGAACATCCCCGAAGAGGGGGTCGTCATTCCAGCGCACCGTGCCCCGGGTCCGGTAGTGCTCGGACTCATAGACCTCTTTGTCGTTCAGCACCGGCGCCGCCAGGAGACCGGCGTCTTTGAAGATCTTCACCACTTCGGAGCGGGTCTTGTCCACGGCCCAGTCCTCGATGGCCTTGTAGATCTCCATCTGGGCCGGAGCCCCCACCCTCGCCTTGTGGGTCTTGTACTGGCTGAAGAGGTCGGGCTTCTTGATGATGTCGCACAGGTCTTTGAAGTCCGCGTCCTGGAAGGCGCTCAGCATGACATAGCGGCTCTCGAACTTTTCCTGGGGGTTGTCCCTATCAGGAAAATCGACTTTGCCGGTCATGATGATGCCGTGGACGCAGAGCTGGGTGTCCCAGTTGCCCCAGCGCTGGCGGACGATGCCGAAGCGGCCGTACAGGGGCACGGTGTAGCCGCACATGCGGGTGGCGGCCTGCACCTGGGAGAACTCGATCATGGTGCCCAGCCCGGTCTTGCGCCGCCAGATGAGGGCCGCCATGATGCATGAGGTGATCTGGGTGCCGGAGTACCAGTCAATGCACCAGTTGGTGCACTTGGTGGAATGGCCGCCGAAGTCCTCGTGGGTCCCGGTGATGCTGGAGAGCCCCGCGTGGGCCTGGCCCAGGATGTCGTAGGAGCCGCCGAAGATCTTGGGACCGTAGCCGAAGCCGCCGCCCCAGACGTAGATGAACCGGGGGTTCATCTCCGCCACCTGGCGGTAACCCTGTTTCCACCGGTCGAAGGTGCCGTGGCGGTAGCATTCGGTGAGGCCGTCGGACATCTTCACCAGGTCGTAGAACACCCGTTTGGATTCGGGCACATGGTAGTCCAAAGTGATGTAGAACTCGTTGGAGTTGGCGTTGGTGAAGCCCAGACCGGTGCCGGTCATGGGCCGGGTGTCGTGCAGGGGATAGAGATAAGCCTCGTTGAAGGGCGAGGTGTGGCGCATGGGGTCGCCCATGCGGGGCATCTCCACCTTGATGCACTCCGCGCCCAACTCCGCCAGGTTGGCGACCGAGTGGGGCGTGAAGATGTACATGGTGGTGCTCATCCAGCGAATGCCCTTCAGGGCCTCGGGCTTGACGAACTCGTTGCCCACATCGAAGAGCTTGCGGCAATACTCCTCGTAGGGCATTTTCATCTCGTCCAGCTCTTCCTTGCTCTTGGGGCCGTCGAGCTCCTCGAAGTCGCAAACCTTCATTTTGTTGAATTCTTTTTCGTCCATTTAGATTACCCCCTTCGCCTTGAGTTCCCGCAGCTTCATGGAACCGTACCCCAGGTAGATCTTATAGACTTCGCCGTTGTCAAAGCCCAGGGGCCGGCCCACATCCTTAACCCGCGCCGGGGTGCGGTGCTGGAAAGCCGCGCAGGACTCGGCATACATCACCGTGCCGTAGAACGCGGTTTCGATGGTGTTGACCCAGGGACGATACGTGAAGTGGGGGAATTCCGCCACTTCATCGATATACAGGATGGGCCCCGCGGCGATCTCGTACTCCATCAGCTTGGTTTCCGCCTCGATGCGGTTGATGTCCCGGAGCCACTTGGTGGTCACGGAGTAGGTCTTGATGAGGCCCTGGAGAGAGTTCCGGGCCCCCATCTCTTTGAGCAAGGGGTCTTCGTGAATCAGACGGCCGAACTCGGGCAGGTCCCGCTCGATGCACATGCCGATGCGGTACCACAGCCGGTCGGACTGGCCGCCGATCATCATGTAGCCGTCCTTGCAGGGGTTCCACTCATACTGGTTGAGGTTGGGGTCCCAGGCGCCGGTTCTGGCCTTGATGGAGGCGTTGAAGCCGTACCAGGTGATGTCGAAGTCCATGATGTCCATCAGGGTTTCCGCGGCGGTGCACTCGATGAACTGGCCCTCGCCGCTGAACTCATCCCGCCAGTAGAGCGCGGCCATGCAGCTCACCGCGGCCTGCTCGCCGGCCACGTAGGAAGGCAACCAGGCGCCGGAGCGCATGGGGTCGCCGCCCCTGCCGCGCGGGCACTGGTCCTGCGGGAAGCCGGTGTTGTGGATCCA